>WQVH01000003.1 GCA_009781695.1 Oscillospiraceae bacterium | reverse complement strand
GAATTTCAAGGCTTCGCAATGCGTCATTAACTAAAATCTCACAAACAGAAAAATGAAATATTGCGAAATACTGCGAATAAGCGAGTACGAGAGAGATATACATACTAATTTAGAAGAGGAGTGTCGGGACAATGACAAGAGTACAGCAATATAACGGCGAATACTTGGAACAGTCATTGGAAGAACTATTAGACGAAATCGCCACAACAATACAAACCAATTATCCAGGCAGCCAAGTTTACTTGTTTGGCTCTTACGCATGGGGCGATTACAACAAAGACAGCGATTTTGATATTTGCGTATTGGTTCCAGAGGTAGTAGGCAGAAGAAATGAAATGAACGCCGACATATCCTGTACGATACGTGAAGACTTTCCTATGCCTTATGACCTTCTGTTATACACATATGACGAGTTTGACGAGTTCCAAAATCATAAATCCAGTTTGCCTTATAAAATTAAAGAGAAAGGGAGATTGCTTCATGCCTGATTTGGTTTATGCAAAAAAATGGCTAGACCGTGCGCAAAGGGATTATGACTTTGCCGCTAAAATAGAAAAGCATTTTTGGCCAAAAGACTTGGAGCAAATCTGTTATCATTGCCAACAGGCAACAGAAAAAGCGTTAAAAGCTGTGTTGGCTTATAATGAAGCCGAAATCCTAAAAATTCATATTATAGGTAAGTTGGTTGATGAATGTAAGAAATATGGTTTTTCTGTCCCGATAGACAGAAAAGTTGCTAAACTTATTACTGACCATGCTACATTATCTCGCTATCCTGATAACATGAACGAATGGACGGAAGAAGATGCGAAGTTAGCTCTTAAATATTCTAAGCTGACTTTGGATGCTGTGATTCAATATCTGACAGAATCTGAAGAACAAGACAGCTAAGAAGAGGCGCCTGAATAATTAAAACCAAATAAATAATACCAAATCGCTCCCGATAGCCGAGGGCGATTTTTTGTTGCTCAGAAACTAACACTCGGAAAAAAGGTGGCTATTGGATTAGCAGCATTGGCTCAAAGCCTTGTCTGTGCCGGAAGCGCAGAGTTAAGGGCAATATTGAGCGCTGGCAACTAAAAAAATATGAAAAGGAGCATGAAAATATGAGCAAATACGATATTTCCGCAAGAGTAAACCCTTTGCACGACCAGTCGGGAAAAGTAAAAGCAAGTGCTTATCTCTCGTGAAACAGTTGACATTACGTTCAAGTTTAACTATTATAACATACAAGAAATTTGCGGTAGCAAAACTATATGGCAAGGGGGCACTACTCCAGCTGGGCAAAGAATTTTCCCAGATGCAGATATTCGCCACACATCTACAGGTGTGTTTGAAATTGTAGGCGACGATGAACCAATAGACGAACCAGGCACAATTCCGAACACCGCCATCCTTTACCACGACGGCGAGGAGCTGGGTCGCGATACTGAAATTGTAGAATTATTGGTGCAGCCACGCATTAACAAAGGCGTAAATGTACCTTTTGGCCAAACCGTGGAAATCGGCCAATATGTAACCTATACCTTAACCGTAACCAACCCCAACGAGGTTAATCTTTACGACTATTTGGTGGTGGACAACCTTGCAGGCGGTGCTTTAATTGGCGTACGCAATATCGTGGTATCGCCAAACGTGGGCTACACCACGCAAGAAACCGAGGGCGAGCTGCGCATATTGCTAAGCTACTTGCCTGCCGAGGGCAGCGTCACCATCACTTTCCAAGCGCGCGTAGCAGTGGGTACACCTGCTGGACCTGTTATAAACGTTGTACACTTGTACGACTACGATACGGAACCTACACCATTACAGTAACCAACAACCGCAACTATGTAGCACCAGCTGGGTTTAGAGTGGTTGACGATTTAGGCCACCTTATAGGCACTTACCTTGACCCAATAACATTGGCTGATGTAACCGTGTCACAAGAGGACGCAGTAGTTACTCTTTCTGCACAAAATGTGCTGACTGTAGTACTTGACGAAATCCCAGCCAATGGCACTGTTACAATCACCATTGCAGCCAATCTTCTTGACGGCTTGGCGATAGACGGCCAAACCTTCACCAATACCGCCGTATTGCAAAACCCGGACGAAGAAGATGTTGACGATAGCACCACTACGGTAGAACTGCCGGAGCCTAATTTGTCTATCACAAAATCGGTTGCTGTACCTGCCGTAATAGCAGACAATGGCCCAGTAACCTACACCATAACAGTAACCAATAACCGCAACTTCTTGACACCTGCCGGCTTTAGAGTGGTAGACGACTTGGGGCATCTAATTGGCACTTACCTTGACCAAATAACATTGGCAGATATAACCGTATCGCAAGCTGGCGCAGCTGTTACCCTTTCGTCAGAGAATGTACTAACCGTGATATTTGGAGAAATCCCAGCCCACGGAGTAGTTACGATAACCATTGCGGCCAACCTTCTTGACGGCTTGGCGATTAACGGCCAAACATTTATCAACACAGCAGTACTGCAAGACCAGGATGGCGAGGATTTAGAAGACGATTCTACTACTGTTGAATTGCTAGTACCAAGGCTGCAAATAGTAAAGAATGTAAACTACCCACAGGCCAACGTAGACTACACTTTGCAGTACACCATTGAAGTAACAAATATCGGCACTGTAAATGTATTCGATATTTGGATGGTGGACGATTTAACCCACTTGATAGGCAGCTATTTTACAGATGTTCGCAATATATATGTAGATGGTGTACTCTTGGCTGAAGAACTGTATGGTACAGTGGTTGAAGTGTTTATCCCCGTGCTAAACGCTGGCGACACAGTGACCATCACATTTGAAGCTACAGTTATTGAAGAAGCCAGAGACAACGAATTTACCAATATTGCTATCTTAACAGACGACGACGGCAACCAGCTTTATAACCGTGAATGGCGTTACCGTTACGAGGACGAATATGGCGAGTATGTTCGTGTATACTATTGGGGCAGAACTTATGAGATAGACGAAACAACAGGCGACCGTATCTACCTCTATCTGGAAGATGATGCCACAGTAAAAGTGCCTACAACGCAAGGCGGCGGAGGTAATGGTGGAGGCAACGGAGGCGGCAATGGCGGTGGAAATGGTGGAGGAGATAACGGCGGCGGAACAACTGAACCGGAACTCATCAAAAACCCGGATCGCACCACTGTAAGAATTGGCGAAACACTAGGCTGGACACTACGCTACTTCCACAACTACACAGATGACGAAGTTTCAGACTTCACCATAGTTGACCTACCGGGTCGCGGCCTCAACTTCCTATCAGCCAGCCTACCGGCATTCATGGGCGGCGCAGGCGTGACCTACGACATCAGGTACAGGGTCTATGGCAGCAACGAGTGGCGCACCTTTGCAACAGGCGTTGACGCAAGCCAGCCATTCGAGTTTAGCTTGCCGCAGCCGGGCAACCTGTACTACACGCATATCGGATTCTTCTTCGGTGATGTTCCTGCCAATTTTGGGCTTAATAATCAGATAAGAGTTTACTTTGTGGTTGGAGCGGACGCGCCAAATAACCTACTGGTCAACAGATTTGTGGTAAGCTATACCAACGGTGAACGAGAGGGCAGCGGTACGGCGAATGTTGTAACCGACCCTCCGACAGATGGAGACAGCACACCGAATGATCATGTGACTCCGGATAGCGGTATCTCAAATGATCCAACGGAAAACCACAATAACATCGACCAAGATCATGCATATCTTCCGGATGAATACCTGCCGCTTGCCGAGGCATCTGATGATTTATCAAATGTTGACGGTACAGAACCTGAGCAAAGACGGCGCAGAATCAATCCACAAACCGGAGATGTCGACATATCCATCATGATCATTCTTTTCTTAAGCATTTCCGGCATCATAGCAACTGTTGGAGCAGTATTGTATAAAAAACACATAAAAGACAAATAACACTTTTAAGCGCTGCATCTGGGATGTTACACTTCACCCCGGATGCAGCACTTATTAGGTGTTGCACATTGTGCCTTTTTATGCCATAATCCCTATGAAGACATGATGACGCATCAGGTCATAATACATTGCGACAGGAGTTTAGTTTGAAAGCATTCAAACTAAACCAAGGGCATGTGCGATTCGCTCCCCTTACGGGAACCGCGAATGATGCACAAAATGATCATTCCTTTTCTATGATTATTTTGTGCCTGACGAAATACGAAAGGAATGATCAGTATTTATGAAAGACTACTTAGAAATCATTGACGTAACAGGACGAGAGATTTTAGACTCTCGCGGCAACCCCACCGTTGAATGTGATATCACACTGCTCGACGGAACCGTCGGTCGCGCAATGGTACCCTCCGGCGCATCGACAGGACAGTTTGAAGCCTGTGAACTCCGTGATGGTGACAAAAGTCGCTATTTGGGCAAAGGCGTATTAAAAGCCGTAGAGAACTTAAATGGCGAAATCGCCGACGCACTCATTGGACACAACGCATTAGACCAAGTAGCACTGGACAAGATGCTCATAGAACTCGATGGCACACCCAATAAATCAAGACTTGGTGCCAATGCGATTTTGGGTGCGTCAATTGCTTGTGCCAGAGCAGCAGCGCAAGCGCTTAGAATTCCGCTCTATCGCTACGTTGGCGGAGCATCGGCACATGTGCTTCCTGTACCGATGATGAATGTACTCAATGGCGGTGCTCACGCGGCAAATAGCGTTGATTTTCAAGAATTCATGGTCATGCCTGTATCGGCAAAAAGCTTTAGTGAAGCGGTGCGTATGAGCGCAGAGGTCTTCCATGTGCTCAAAAAAGTCATTCCGCCATCCGGTGTAGGTGATGAAGGTGGTTATGCTCCTGACCTTGCTGCGGACGAAGATGCGCTTAAAGCGTTGATGGAAGCCATAGAAAAAGCCGGATACAAGCCGGGTGAAGACTTTATGATTGCCATGGATCCTGCGGTTTCGGATTGGTTTAAGGTTGAAGATGGAAAATATCATTTGCCTAAGAGGGGTACAGTCATGACTCCGGAAGAAATGGTAGATATGTGGGTAGGGCTTGTTGACAGATATCCGATCATCTCAATTGAAGATGGCATGGCGGAAGATGATTGGGACGGTTGGAAGCTGATGACTGAAAAGTTGGGTCATAAAATCCAACTCGTGGGTGATGATTTGTTTGTCACCAATACTGAAAGGCTCAAGAAGGGGATAGACCTCGGCGTGACCAACTCGATTCTCATCAAAGTCAATCAAATCGGAACACTTACCGAGACGCTTGATGCGATTCACACTGCGAATAGGGCGAAATATACTGCGGTTATTTCCCATCGCTCCGGTGAGACTGAGGATACGACCATTGCGGATATTGCTGTGGCTGTAAACGCAGGGCAGATTAAGACCGGTGCACCATCAAGAAGTGACCGAGTGGCTAAGTATAATCAGCTGCTGAGGATTGAAGAAGAATTGGGCGAGGCTGCTGTATATCCCGGTATGGATGCTTTCTTCTGCATCAAAAAATAGGCCGCTTAGACCTAGTATAGCGTATACGCTATACCGGATAATCACAATAGGGCATCTTTAAAAACGCAAGTTATGGTTTTTAAGGTGCCCTTTGTAAAGAATGCTAAAGAAGTCATTGCAATTATGTTGTTTATCTGCTAAAATGACTCGATACGCCCATAGTTAATAATTTGGCTCAAAACGGTAGGAGGAAGAAACTGTGAATATTAAAACGTGTGAAAAAAAAGAGAAAAGCGAATATCAGATTATCGTCGAGGTCAGCCCCGAAGAATTCGAATCAGCCGTAGGCAAAGCGTTCATTAAGAACAGAAAGAGCATCTCGGTTCCCGGATTTCGCAAAGGCAAAGCCCCTAGGAAAATCGTTGAAAGAATGTATGGAGATTCAGTTTTTCACCCAGAGGCAATAGATATCCTTATACCGGACATAGTAGAATTTACAGCAAAGGAAACGGATATCAATTCAGTAGGCTTCCCGCAGGTCACTGATATTGACATCAAAGAAGACAAGAGCGGTGTCCATATCACGCTGGCACAAGCCGTTTATCCTGAGGTCACACTGAATCAGTACAAAGGTCTGGGCGCATTTAAACCGGCCTTAGATATACCGGACAGTGCGGTAGAGGCTGAAATAGCCAGTGTACAGATGCGCAATGCGCGAATCGAAAAGGCAGACCGTCCGGCCGTAGAGGGCGATGTTGTTGTCATTGATTTCGATGGTTATGTCGATGGTGCACAATTTGAGGGCGGCAAGAGCGAAGGCTATGAGCTGGAATTAGGCTCTAAGGCGTTTATTTCGGGTTTCGAAGACAAGGTGATCGGCATGGCTCCCGGTGAAGAAAGAGACATTGATCTCGTATTCCCCGAACAATATGCTGAAGCGCTTGCAGGTAAGCCTGTCGTGTTCAAGGTGAAGTTACAAGAGATTAAAGAGAAGCAACTGCCGGAGCTGGATGATGAGTTTGTTAAAGATGTTTCAGAATTTGACACACTTGCTGAATACAAAGCGGATATAAAGGACAGGCTATCGAAGGCAAGACAATCAGAGATTGATGCGGCATTCGAAAATGCCCTATTGGATAAGATCGTTGAAAGCATGGAAGTTGATGTTCCATCGGTCATGGTTGAAGAACAGATGGATATGGCTATGAACAACTTTGCAAGTCAAGTCTCGCAAATGGGCATGGATCCGATGAACTATCTTCAAATGATGAATGTGACGCCTGAGATTTTCAGAGAAAATATGCGCGTGAGCAGTGAAAAGCAAGTAAAGATCATGCTCGCACTTGAGAAGATCGCCGAACTCGAAGGCATTGAAGTCAGTGAAGAGGAGATCGAAAAAGAATACCTAGATGCCTCTGAGCGCTTTGGCATGGAGATTGACAAAATCAAAGAATCTGTCCCTCAAGATAGAGTTGTTGCAGATATCAAATCGCGTATGGCCGCAAAGATAGTCACTGACAACGGCATTGCGGAAGATATGCCTCCGGAAGCGGAAAAGGGCGAAGAACCCAAGGCCAAAGCCAAAGCAAAGCCCAAAAAGACCGCAACAGCGGATGATGCTGCAGCAGAGAAACCTAAAAAGACAGCTACCAAGAAAGCTCCGGCTAAAAAAGCAGATGCAGCTGCTAAAGCAGCAGATGATGTCGCAGTGGAAAAACCCAAAAAGACAGCAGCCAAGAAAGCTCCGGCAACAAAAGCGCCCGCAGCGAAAACCACAGTGAAGAAAAAAGCAGAACCTAAGACCACCAAAAAAGCCGTTGCGAAAGATAAAGGAGATGACGCATAATGAGCCTTGTTCCTTATGTAGTAGAGCAGACCGCCAGAGGCGAACGGTCGTATGACATTTTTTCGAGATTATTAAATGACAGAATCATCATATTGAGTGAAGAGGTAAACGATACAACGGCAAGTCTCATTGTTGCGCAGCTGCTGTATCTGGAAGCCCAAGATCCTGACAAAGATATCCAATTTTATATCAACAGCCCCGGAGGTTCGGTATCGTCCGGATTTGCGATCTATGACACCATGCAGTATATAAAGGCAGATGTCTCAACGATTTGCATTGGACTTGCGGCCAGCATGGGTGCTTTCCTCTTGTCATCGGGTGCAAAGGGTAAGCGCATTGCGCTGCCCAATGCTGAGGTGATGATCCATCAGCCATCAGGAGGATTTCGCGGACAGGCCACGGATATCCAGATTCATGCGGAAAAGATCCTGAGAACCAAAGGCAGACTCAATGAGATTCTTGCCGAAAACACAGGTAAATCCGTCGATATCGTACGTGAGGCCTCAGAGCGTGATAATTTTATGACCGCACAAGAGGCGCTCGATTTCGGTCTGATTGACAATATTATATCCAAGCGATAATGCCCTTTAAGAAGGAGACAGAGTTAAATGACGAGGAATGACGAAGGCAAAGGCGTTCGTTGCAGTTTTTGCGGAAAAAGACAAGATCAGGTTGAGCGGATCATTGCAGGCCACGGTGCATCGTATATTTGTGATGAATGTATCGGCCTGTGCATGAGTATTCTGGGTGACGAGTTTGCTCCGATGAAGATGATTCATTCAGATCGGCAGGCACTGGATATAGACCTTGCGCGGCTGCCTAAACCGGCGGAGATTCGTGCAATCCTTGATGAATATGTCGTAGGACAAGATGATGTAAAGGTGGCACTGGCTGTTGCGGTGTATAATCATTACAAGCGTCTATTACATATGAATGAAGATGATTCAGAGATTCAAAAGAGCAATATATTGATCATTGGACCTACCGGAAGCGGTAAGACACTCTTTGCGCAGACATTGGCGCGGATACTCAAAGTTCCATTTGCCATTGCGGATGCGACGACGCTGACCGAAGCCGGATATGTGGGCGATGATGTCGAGAATATTCTACTACGGCTTTTGCAGGCGGCTGATTTTGATATTGATGCGGCGCAATGCGGGATCATCTACATTGATGAAATCGACAAGATCTCCCGAAAGAGCGAAAATACCTCGATTACACGTGATGTATCCGGTGAGGGTGTCCAGCAAGCACTACTCAAGATCATCGAAGGCACGGTCTCCAATGTACCGCCTCAGGGTGGGCGTAAACATCCGCATCAAGAGTTTATCAGCATTGATACAACGAATATTCTCTTTATTTGCGGCGGGGCATTTGAGGGTATTGACAAGATTATCGAAAGTCGGCTGGACAAAAAAAGTATCGGTTTCGGTGCGGATATCAAGAGCAAAAAAGATAAGGACCTCGGTGAGATATTGAGTAATATTCAGTCACATGATTTGCTGAAATTTGGAATAATTCCCGAACTGGTCGGCCGTTTGCCTGTAATCGCTCCGCTCAAGTCATTGACACGAGATGATATGATTCGCATTTTAAAAGAGCCTAAGAATTCAATCGTCAGACAGTACACAGCGCTGCTGGGTTATGACAATGTTCAGGTAGAATTTACGGATGATGCGCTGGGCGCAATCGCCGACAAGGCCATTGAGATGGAGATCGGTGCGCGCGGGTTGCGCAGCATCATGGAGAAGTCCATGCTCCAACTCATGTACGACATTCCATCTGACAAGAAAATAGGCAAAGTCAAGATTACCAAAGAATGTATATTAGAAGACGCACCGCCAATCATTTCCAAAAGACCCAAGCCTCAAATCGATCCGGATGCCGTTGCAGTTTCTTAGGTAGTGTTTCAACCCGTAGTTCACACTGCCTAATGCTAAAATATTTAATTGTAGGGGCGCAATAGCCCCTAAAGCCTGTCATAAATGGTGATTCCGGTTATTTATGAAAGAGGAGAAGAAGAGCCCATATGAATGAACCGAACATGAACACAACGGAGTATTTACCCCTGCTTGCACTGCGCGGACTTTCGGTATTTCCCGATATGTTGCTCAACTTTGATGTGGAGCGCTCCATGTCTACAAGTGCCATTGATGCGGCAACAAATGCAGACAGAAAGATATTTCTCATTGCACAAAAAGATGTAACAAAAGATATGCCCGGCGAACGGGATTTATATAAAATCGGTACCATATGTATTGTAAAGCAAATCTTAAAGATCCCCGGCGGAGGCATGAAGGTCTTGGTTGAGGGCAGTTGCCGTGCACGGCTTATGTCCGTACAGTCTGACAAGAAATTCCTCACGGCAGAGGTTGAGATTTTGCATGAAGTTCCGGTGGCAAAAAAGACCGCAAGAGTCGAAGCGTTGATGCGCAAATGTATCAATTTGTTTGATACCTATGCTGCTTTTTCTATAGGTGTAACCAAGGAGACAGTGCTCGCCCTGTTTGGCTTTACTGAGCCGGGCAGGATTGCAGATTATATTATACAGAATACATACACCAGACCGGAGACCAAGCAGCAGATATTAGAGACGCTCAATCCAATAAAGCGGCTGGAGATCATCTGCGATATGCTCGCCAGAGAGATTGATGTACTGGCCATCGAGCGTCAAATTGACTCCAAGCTGCGGATGAAACTGGAAAATAACCACAGAGACCATGTCTTAAGAGAACAGCTCAAGCTCATTCAATCTGAGTTGGGTGAGGGGTATGGCGGTGACGAGCAGTCTGAACTCATGCTCTATAGAGAGCGTTTACTGGCGCTTGAGTTGGATGAAGAAGTTGAGATAAAGATATTAAAAGAAATAGACAAGCTTGAAAAGCAGTCATTCGGCTCAGCCGAATCATCTGTGATCCGCAATTATCTGGATGTCTGTTTAGAATTACCTTGGAAAATCACGACACATGAGCGTATTGATATTGCCGCAGCGCGAAAGATATTAGATCATGATCATTTCGGGCTCGATAAGGTCAAGCAGCGTATTTTGGAGTTTCTGGCTGTAAGACAACTGTCTCCTCATGTTAAGGGGGCGATCATCTGCTTGGTCGGTCCGCCCGGTGTCGGTAAGACTTCGGTTGCGGTATCTGTCGCAAGGGCACTGGGCAGGAAGCTTGCCAGACTGTCATTGGGCGGTGTGCATGACGAAGCGGAGATTCGCGGACATAGAAAGACATACATTGGGGCAATGCCCGGTAGGATTATTTCAGCAGTAAAGCAAGCAGGAAGCAGAAATCCGCTGATGCTGTTGGATGAAATCGACAAGCTTGGACGTGATCATCGCGGAGATCCTGCTTCGGCATTACTTGAAGCGCTTGATCCTGAGCAAAATGCGACATTTCGTGACAATTATATGGAAGTTCCATTTGATTTATCTGAGGTGATGTTCATCACTACAGCCAATACAACCGAGACGATTCCGGCGCCTTTGCTTGACCGGATGGAGGTTATTGAGCTGACGAGCTACACAGATGTAGAAAAGACTGAGATCGCCAAAAGACATTTGATGCCGAAGCAGCGCAAGAAGCATGGGCTGAGTGCCGCCCAGCTCAAAGTCTATGACGATACGCTTAGTGCAATCATCGCAAACTATACACGTGAGTCGGGTGTGCGTATCCTAGAGCGTGAACTCGCCGCTGTGTGCAGAAAGACCGCAGCCAAGATTGCTTCAAATGAAGCAAAATCCGTAAAGCTTAAGCCGGAAATGTTAGAGCCATTCCTTGGTGTGCGTAAATATGTGCCTGAGACACTTTCATTGGGCTTGGAAGTAGGTATTGCCAATGGACTGGCATGGACCAGAACCGGCGGGAGTGTCCTAGAGGTTGAGGTCAATGTTTTAGAAGGTACAGGCAAATTAGAGCTTACAGGTAATCTGGGCGATGTGATGAAGGAATCTGCTCATGCTGCGGTTTCGTATATTCGCAGCAGGGCTGAAAAGCTCAAGCTTGATGCTGATTTTTATAAGAAGCATGATATTCATATTCATTTTCCGGAGGGTGCTATTCCAAAGGATGGACCTTCTGCCGGTATCACGGTGTGTATCGCAGTCATTTCTGCGCTGACGAATGCACCGGTGCGGCGTGAAATCGCAATGACCGGAGAGATTACATTACGCGGGCGCATCTTGCGCATTGGCGGGCTTAAAGAAAAGACGATGGCGGCGTTGCGTGCCGGGGTCAAGACGGTAATCATCCCTGCCGAAAACGAGCCGGATCTTGAGGAAATTGATCAAACCGTCAGAAGGCAACTCAACTTTATCGCCACGGATAATATTGACTGCATTCTTGACGTTGCGATAGATTTTTCGAAGACAGATCAGGATGATACTGTAGATGCAGTGCCACCGGTTGCAGGCCGCAAGACGCATGTGTCTCATTCCGGAACAACCATAAGACATTAGGGTTTGGTTTAAAGATGAGCGCAGCGCACTTTAAAAGCGAGAGATAACTATGAATCTTCACAATGTAGAATTTATCAAATCAGCAGCCGACGCACGTGGGTTGCTTGGGGATGATGTGCCGCAAATCGTGTTTTCGGGCAAGTCCAATGTGGGCAAATCTTCAGTGATCAACAAGTTGCTCAACCGCAAGAATATTGCGCGGGTGAGCTCCAAACCGGGCAAGACCGTGCATATCAATTACTTTCTGATTGATGATGCTGCATATTTTGTAGATTTGCCCGGATATGGTTATGCAAAAGTAGCCAAAAGCGAGCAGGCGCGTTGGTCTGCACTGATGGAGATTTATTTTTCGGCTGCTGATCATATTGCTCTGGGTATCATGATTGTAGATGCGCGTCATGCACCGACCAGAGATGATATCACCATGGCTAAGTGGTTTAAGGCCACTTGCTGTCCGCTGGTTATTGTTGCAAACAAAATTGACAAAGTCAAAAACAGCGAAAAAGATCAAAATCTGGCACTGATTCTCAAGACATTGGATTTGCCGCCGGAGACCAATATTATTGCGTTTTCCGCAGAAAAGGGTACAAATAAAGAGCTGCTGCTCCAGTCGATATATGATGCGGTCGAAAGGTGGGTAGAGTTGGATGTTTAGAAATGTATTTCCTGCCAATGCCGGTGCAGGAGAAGTCCTTGTCAGTATTTTGCTCATCGTCATTCCTTTTATGATCTGTATCACGGTGCACGAGTTGGCACACGGATTTACGGCATATCGGCTCGGTGACAATACGGCCAAAAATCAAGGCCGTCTGACACTCAATCCCATCAGGCATATCGATCCTTTTGGACTTTTGATGATTGTTGTCTTTAGATTTGGTTGGGCCAAGCCTGTGCCGGTCAATATGAATACATTTAAGCACCCGAGAAGATATATGGCGGTGACGGCCTTTGCTGGGCCACTATCTAATCTGATACTTGCGCTGGTATTGATGTTTTTATACGGAATTTTATTAATACCTATCCTCTCCATCAACACACCGGGCGTTGCAGATTTTATCCATACGCTTTTTCTGCAAACCATATGGATCAGCGTCATGCTTGCAGTGTTTAATTTACTACCGATACCTCCGTTAGATGGATCAAAGATTCTTTTCTCACTGGTTTCGGAGGAGACTTACTTTAAGCTCATGCGGTATGAGCGTTATGGATTTTTTGTGCTCATACTTCTGTTGAATATTCCGGTTTTTCAAAACACATTGAGGGACGTTATTCAGACAATATATGACAGCTTCTTCTTGGTGGGGCAAGCTGCGCTTTCGTTGGTGGCCTGATATGGATGCTCCTGTTTTTAAGTTGGAAGGTATCGTCAAAAGTAAAGACGAAGTTTCAGACTTTGAAGGGCCGCTCGTGCTGATTCTTCAACTACTGAGCAAAGATAAAATCGAAATCAGAGATATCAGCATTTCCAATATCCTTGATCAGTATCTTGCATTTTTAGATGAAATGGCAGAACTTGACTTGGATGTTGCCAGTGAGTTTGTTACGATGGCATCTCATTTGACGTATATCAAGACCAAGATGCTGCTATCCGGCGGTGAGGAAGTGTCTGAGCTTGAGCAACTGATTTCATCTCTTGAAGAATTGCAACGCGGCGAGGTATATTTGCAGATCAAAGAGGTGTCGCAGATTTTATCCGGAATGTACGCACGTGACGGTGCTTTAATGACCGGGCCGCCGGAGTATCTTCCGATAGACAATGAGTATAAATATGTTCATGTCAGTTTTGATCTCATTGATGCGCTGCTGCGCATCTTACAAAGAGAAAATGTGCGGCTGGGCAGTCAGAATCCAAGGGAAATGGTGATACCGAATCGCATTACTTTTTCGATTCCTGAAAAGATTTCAGAGATACTTGATAAGCTCAAGCAAGTGGGGCAAGTCCCTGTTGCGGCGCTCTTTCACGATGCGAGCAATCGTCCGGAACTCGTTGCGACACTGATTGCCATACTTGAGTTATGTAAGGTGGGGAATCTGGCCTTATCCGGTGCACAAGATGAGCTGATTGTTACTTTTTCCGGGGTGGGCAGAGATCCGTCAACTGAGGAAATTACAGAGGACATGGCAAGGGAAGCAGAAGCATATGAAAGGTCATGAGTATGAAATGGAAAATCATGATATCGATAGCATAATAGAGGCCATTTTATTTGTTTCCGGTGAGCCGGTAAAACTATCCAGAATCGCAGCCGTTTTAGGGGTTGATGAGTTTGATGTTGATGCGGCGGCAAATAGAATGCGCGACAAATATAGCTTTGAGCGGCGGGGGATTCGTCTTTTAAAGCTTGAGGACAGTTTACAGCTCTGCAGTTCACCGGAGTATGCAGATTACATCAGACTTACGCTTGAGACAAGAAAGCCTCCACAACTATCGCCGCCGGCCCTTGAGGTACTGTCTATCATTGCATATTTTGAGCCGGTGACCAAGGCATATATAGAGCAAGTCAGAGGCGTTGATAGCGCATACACTGTGAATTTACTCGTAGAGCGTGGACTCGTAGAGTCCTGCGGGCGGCTGAGTGCTCCGGGACGGCCTACGCTGTATAAGACGACGCATGTGTTTTTGAGAACATTCGGATTGGAGTCATTGCGGGACTTGCCCATGCTTCCGAAAGTGGAGACGCCCGGTGAAGCGAAAGAGGGTATCACCGCTGCAATTGCGGAGCTGAGTGCAAGAGAGGGCGAAACAGAGGTAGATGGTTAGTGGGGTTTTGCTATGTTAACACTATTTATAATCATTGCGATTTTGCTCATCATCGCTTTGCTGCGCTTTGGTGTGCATGTTGAATATAGTTCCGAAGGTGTCGTCGTAAAGATTTTTGCGGGTATTTTTTCATTTAGAGTCTATCCGCAAAAAGAGGATACGCCTGAGCAAGCGCAGAAGAACGCACGTAAAAAAGCAAAAAAAGAAGCTGCAAGTCAAAAGAAAAAAGATAAGCCGCCATTTAAGATGCCCGGTGGACTCAAGGGCTTTTTAGATTTAATCCCCCCGCTACGCAATATGCTGCGCCGGGTAAAGCGCCGCATACTGATTAAAGAACTGACGGTGTACTGTACGTTTGCGGGAACAGATGCATCTCAGACGGCAATAACTTATGGCATGGCAAATGCAGTCATGGGTACGCTGGCTCCTGTGCTGGATCACCACTTTCGCATCAGGCATCGTGATTTTCAAACAGGTGTTGATTTTACATCTTCAGAGCGTAAGATATATGTCAGTGCGGCGATTTCGCTTGCAGTTTGGGAGTCCATATACATCATCGTCGCACTGTTGCCGATGCTCAGGATATTTTTCAAGCGCGATAAAACCCAAAAGGATACGATTAAGCAAACCGTAAATAATGAACATGCAGGAAAGGATGATATTAAAAATGGAAAAGCATCAAATTAGTGAGTTAATGGAAACCACAATGCAAAAAGTAAGGGAGATGGTTGATGCCAATACGATTATCGGTCAGCCGATAATTACACAAGATGGCATTACACTGATTCCGGTATCCAAAGTCACATTTGGTTTTGCCGGAGGAGGTTCTGATTTTGCAAAGAAGGCCACCACTGCCCCTGCCAATTTCGGAGGCGGTGCGGGTGCAGGTGTAAACATCATTCCTGTGGCTTTTATCGTTGTCAAAAATGATAATGTCAGACTGTTGCATGTTTCGCCTCCTGGCAATTCTACAGTCGATCGCATCATCGACACCGTTCCTGATATTATCGATAAAGTTACAGATTTTATGGATAAAAATAAGGGCGAAGGCATCAGCGGCATTGATAAGCTTAATGTAGACGATATCGAAAAGACTGATTACTAATGCAGGAGCGTCTTCAAAAGATAATCTCAGCCTATGGCAGAGCCTCACGCAGAGAGGCTGAAAAACTGATTAACGATGGCCGGGTTTCGGTCAATGGCATCGTTGCATATGTCGGACAAAGTGCAGATATATCCTGCGATGAAATCATCGTTGATGGCGTTTCGCTCTTGCAAAAGGATGCCCCGGTCTATATCATGCTCAACAAGCCGCGCGGATATATTACATCAGTGCGTGATGATCGCGGAAGAAAGACCGTAATGGATTTGACATCCGATGTCGGAACTCGGATTTATCCTGTGGGCAGACTGGATTTGGATTCTGAGGGTCTGCTGCTTTTGACCAATGATGGGCAATTTGCAAATGACGTGGCTCACCCTTCGAAAGGGAAGATCAAGACCTATCTGGTAAGGGTGAGCGGCGATATAAAAGAGGGCTTGGATATTCTGTCAAAGCCGATGCAAATTGATGAGCATGTGGTCAGTGCCCATGGTGTGAAGCTACTCAAACAAACTGAAAGCGGCGGTATTTTGAGCATTTCCATACATGAGGGACGCAACAGGCAGATTCGAAAGATGTGTGCACATGCGAAGCTCAGAGTGTTATCACTCAAGCGGGTTTCGGTTGGTGCAGTCACATTAGGCAATTTAGGCGTCGGCAAATGGCGGCACTTGACAGAAGCAGAAAGGAACTTACTTTGGAAAAAGACATTCTGACAGTCATTGCAGAAGCCTCCGGGAATTTTTCGAAGAGCCAGAAGAAGATATCTCAATATATTATAGAGAATTATGATAAGGCCGCTTTTATGACTGCTGTAAGACTGGCGCATTTTGTGGGTGTCAGTGAGTCAACGGTTGTTCGCTTTGCCGGAGAGCTTGGGTATGACAGTTATCCTCAGATGCGGCGTGCGCTCCAAGATATGATCCGCAATAAGCTCACCTCAGTTCAGCGGATTAAAGTAGCCAAAGATATCATGGACAGCAGCGATATACTGACTCATGTCCTCTCATCAGATATTGACAAGATTCGCCAGACCATGGAGGAGGCGGACAGCGGAGAGTTTGCTCAGGCTGTTGAGGCCATTGTGCAGGCCAAAAATATCTATATCATCGGTATGCGTTCATCTTCTTTTTTAGCCAGTTTTATGGGCTTTAATTTTGGTCTGATTTTTAACAATTCACGTCTGATCACAGAATGTCCGGACAATGAGGTTTTTGAAAGATTGCTCATGCTGTCGGAAGGGGATGTGCTGATCGCCATAAGCTTTCCCCGTTATTCTAAAAGAACGTTAAAGGCAATGCAGTATGCCCGGGATGTGGGCGCAAAGATCATTGGCATTACGGATGGTCAGCTTTCTCCGCTGGTTAATCTGGCGGACATCTTGCTTTTTTCAAGAAGCGATATGATATCCTTCTTAGACACTTTGGTTGCCCCGCATAGCTTGGTCAATGCGCTCATCGTGGCAGTGAGTGAAAAAGCTCCGGTAGACTTATATGCGCGATTTGAACGGCTTGAACAGATATGGGATGAATATGGGGTTTATGAGCAAATATGAGTTATGATTTCGTAGTGGTTGGAGGCGGTGCAGCCGGTATGCTTGCAGCAGGTGCTGCGGCAAGTTTGGGCGTCAAGGTGTTGCTGCTGGAAAAAAATGAAAAGTTAGGTCGCAAGCTGTTTATCACCGGTAAGGGCAGATGCAACCTGACCAATAATTGTTCTGTGCAGGAAGCTTTAGCGCATATCCCCACCGGTAGCAAATTTTTATATAGTGCATTAAATGGTTTTTCCCCCGATGATGCGATGGTTCTGTTTGAATCGCTGGGTGTAAGGCTCAAAACAGAGCGCGGCGGCAGGGTTTTTCCGCAGTCAGATAAGTCGTATGAAATTATAGATGCGCTCAAGCGCTTTATGTTAAAAAATGGCGTGGTCATAAGGCATGATAGGGTCAGTGCCATTTCCGTAAATGATAATGATCTGTTGGACATCACCACAACAAGCCAAACCATCTCGTGCAGCAATGTGCTGCTGGCCACCGGCGGCAAGTCTTATCCGGCGACAGGCGCAACAGGTGATGGATATGATTGGGCGAAAAAACTTGGGCACACGGTAACGCCGTTGCGCGGTTCGTTGGTTCCGCTTTGTGCGGAGTCTGAATTATGTGCGTCTATGCAGGGGCTTGCTTTGAAGAATGTAGCGCTATCTGTATTTGATGGCGGGAAAAAGGCGATTTTTTCTGACTTGGGCGAATTATTATTCACTCATTTTGGATTGTCCGGTCCTTTAGTGCTCTCAGCCAGTGCGCATATGCGTAAGTTTGAGACGAAGCAGTATCATGTCACCATTGATTTAAAGCCCGGATTAGACGAAAAGAAACTCGATTTGCGTATTTTAAAGGATTTTGATCAATTTAAAAGCCGTGATTTTTGCAATGCGCTTGGAGATTTGTTGGCAAAGTCTATGATCCCTGCAATCATAAGACGTTCTGATATTGCGCCGGAAAAGAAGGTGCATTCTATAAGCAGGGAAGAGCGGCGAAATCTGGTCAGATTGATCAAGTCTTTTCGCATTGATATTGATGGGCCGAGACCGGTAGATGAGGCAATCATCACCTCAGGCGGTATTGAGCTTAATGAGATGAATCCCAAGACGATGGAGTCGAAGCTGGTTTCCGGCCTTTATTTTGCCGGAGAGATTATAGATGCAGATGCATATACTGGTGGATTTAACTTGCAAATTGCATGGTCCACAGCAATTGCAGCAGCAAAAGCAGTTGCAGCAAACGTGATAGAGAAGGGAAATGGTCACTAAAATGGAACAAAAAAGTATTGCGCTTGATGGTCCTGCCGGTGCAGGAAAGAGCACTCTGGCAAAAATGGTTGCACAACATTTTGGGCTGATATATGTAGATACCGGTGCGTTATACCGTTGTGTGGGTTTATATGCACTGCGCAATGATGTGCATGCTCAAGATGAAGCAGCTGTTACACGCTTATTACCTGAAATAAATCTTGAAATGAAATATGATGATGCGGGTGTGCAAAGGATGTTTCTGGGTGGGCAAGATGTCACCGATGCCATCAGAACTCCTGAGGTGTCCCAATATGCCTCAGATGTGTCTGCCATGCCTGCGGTTCGGGCGTTCTTACTGTCTATGCAGCGTGAAATGGCGGTAAAATATGATGCGATAATGGATGGTCGTGACATTGGCACGGTGGTATTACCTGATGCAGGTCTCAAGATATTTATTACGGCTGAGCCTAAAAAGCGTGCGTACAGGCGATATTTGGAGCTGCTGGCCAAAGACCCCAATACCCAGCTTGAAGATGTGGCGCGTGAGATGAGTTTAAGAGATAAGAATGATAGTGAGCGTGCAGCAGCGCCTCTAAAAGCGGCGGGCGATGCGATTTTGCTCGATACGTCCAATCTCAATTTGGAAGAGAGCTTTGTCGCACTGTGTCAGATGATTTCAGAATTTCGATCGAAGCAGGTAACTTAAGCGCAAAAAAACTCCCTTGCGTTTTGTAGCTACCATCGGTCGCCCGCAACAATTGCATAATAAACAGAAAGAGGTCTGTCCCATGGCGCAAAACTTTAAATGGAAAGCAAGCTACAGATTTTATAAAGGTGGATACTATGTCGTCCGTGTGATTTTCAGCATTTTTTTCCGCATACACATCAATGGCCGAGAGCACATACCCTCCGGCGCTGCAATGGTCTGCGCAAATCACTCTAGTGTACTCGACCCGATTTTTGTAGCATTTGCTGCGGGTTCAGAGCATTTTTTGCACTTTATCGCTAAAGTAGAAATATTTAAAACACCTGTTTTATCATTTATTGTGATGAAGTTGGGCGCCATCAGCGTTGATCGCGAAATGCGGGACATTACAACAATAAAGCAATCACTGTCGTATTTTAAAAATGGAGAGAAAGTCGCTATTTTCCCGGAGGGCAGCCGTGCGGATAAAGCGGACGAAATAACAGCAAAAACCGGTGCTGTGAAAATTGCAGAACGTGCTGGTGTTCCCATTGTACCCATTTATGTGCCGAGAAGAAAACATGTGTTTAGCAGAGTAAATCTGGTGATTGGTGTGCCTTACCACATAGAAAAGTCCGAATCCAAGCGCACTCCGGAAGCATACTTGCAGCTCTCAGAGCAACTGATGACAACAATCGAAAAGCTCGGTGCTCAAGAGATAGGTTGAGATTGGATGCAGTAGTTTGGAAATAAGCACCGGTGGCTGAGTTGAGCAATATGCGGTATGAGACATGTAATATATAGAGGGTAGATAATTTATGGGTGTAATGATAGCCAAGTCGGCCGGATTTTGTTTTGGCGTAAAAAGAGCCGTTGCGATATGCGAGCAAACGGCGCAGCAATACGGAAGTTGCGTTACGCTCGGACCGATCATACATAATGACAGTGTGATATCAGAGCTTGAAAAAAAAGGTGTCTGCGCAGTTTCTGATATTTCTGATATTTCTGAGGGTGAAAATGTAATCATCCGCTCTCATGGCGCAGCCAAAGATGAGCTGGAAAAGCTGACCGCACTGGGATGCAATATCATTGATGCGACATGTCCCGATGTGAAGAAAATTCATGATATCGTGCGCACGCAATCCGATTTGGGACGGCTGGTGATTGCTATAGGAGAAAGTGCACATCCTGAGATGAAAGCCATAGCCGGTTGGTGTAAAGATTTTGTGGTTTTTGGAAGCGCTGATGAACTTTCGAAGTGGCTAAACAGTGAAAATTTTTCAGACCAACCCATCTCTGTAATTTCACAGACGACTAATTCTGAAGCTGAGTATGATTTATGCACAAAAATCATAAAAAAAGTGTGTACAAATCAGAATATATTTGATACAATATGCGCTGAAACTTGCAAACGTCAGCGAGAGGCTGCCGATCTATCCAAAATTGCGGATGTTATGATCGTCGTTGGAGGAAAAAACAGCGCCAACAGCCTCAGACTTGCGGATATTTGTAAGAAGCAATGCCGGAGGGTTATTTTTGCTCAAAATGCAAGCGAACTTGAAGGCACAAATGTCCGTACGTCAGACACCGTCGTCATAACTGCCGGCGCGTCGACACCGGCGTTGATAATTAAGGAGGTCGCCCACAAAATGATCGAAGAGTTAAGTTTGGATGGAGCTCAATCAGAGGAGCAGAGTGTTCCTTTAGAGCCGACTGATGCCGATGGAGCGGAAGAAACTGTTTCCGAGGCGTTTGGAGCTGGAGAAGTCACAGAGGATATCACCCCTGCTGCTGCCACATCAGAGGTAGAGTCCGAGGCAGTCAATGAGAGCAGTGTTGATGACGCCGTAGCGGAGCCTGAGTTGGAAACTTCTGAAACTGATTTTCCTGCCGCAGAGTCAGCCAACGCTCAGGAAACTTTTGAAGAGATGTTGGAGAAGTCTATCAAGACTCTGCATACAGGAGAAAAGGTGACCGGCATAGTAACCTCGATCACGGCAACTGAGGTATCGGTAGATTTAGGGACGAAACAATCAGGATATATCCCCACAGATGAATTTACTGATGATGAACATACAAATATCGACGAAATAATCAAAATCGGTGATACGATTGAAGCTTTCGTCATGCGTGTCAACGATGTTGAGGGCATGGTTATGCTTTCTAAGAAGCGTCTTGATGCAATCAAAAACTGGGATATTATCGAGCAAGCAAGAGAAAACAGGGCTATTGTCGAAGGTACCGTTGTTGAGGAAAATAAGGGTGGGGTCGTGGTCAATGTCAAAGGTGTCCGCGTCTTTGTTCCCGCGTCTCAAACAGGACTACCCAAATCTGCGCCCATGACAGATTTAGTCAAAAAGCCGGTAAAGCTGCGTATCACAGAAGTCAATCAGTCCAGAAGACGTGTAGTGGGTTCAATTCGTGCGGTTCAAATGGATGAGCGGCGTGAAAAGTCCGAAAGTCTCTGGAGTGACATCGAAGTGAGCAAGCAATACAACGGTATTGTAAAATCAATGACCTCTTACGGTGTGTTTGTTGATATTGGCGGCGTTGATGGTATGATTCATATTTCGGAACTCAGCTGGACACGCATCAAGCAGCCCTCAGAAGTCATGAACGTGGGCGATGAAGTTTCGGTATATATCTTGTCATTTGACAAAGATAACCGAAAAATTTCACTGGGTTACAAAAAGCACGAGGATAATCCGTGGACAAAGTTCACAACCAACCATGCCGTGGGCGATGTGGTTAATGTAAAGATTGTAAAAATGATGCCTTTTGGCGCATTTGCCGAGATTTATCCGGGTGTCGATGGTCTGATCCATATCTCTCAAATTGCAGATCACAGGATTGGTCTGCCATCAGAAGTGCTTTCAGAGGGACAGATGGTTGATGTGAAGATCACGGAGATTGACAATGACCGCAAGAAAGTCTCACTGAGCATCAGAGCGCTGATTGATCCTTCTTCACTGCCTTTACAAGAAGCTGATGTTCAGGCAACTCAAGATGAGCAAGATGCACCGGTTGTCGTGTACGATACCGACAATCCGATCACAGATTTTGACGAGCCTGATGATGAAGAGGCTCAAGGCTAGGTCTTTGCTGTAGCCACGTATTAGGGTGTTATAAGATCAATAAAGATTCTTCGTTGATGACGCGCAAGTGACTGAGGATTTATCTCATGGGTCAGTGTGTTTATCACCTGAAGAATCTTTTCTTATCTCTAATTTATGAGACAGAATAAATCAATAACATATTTTTATTAAGAAATATTATGTAAACACTTGCGGTTTGGCGTAAAAACGGTTATACTGGAGTAAATGGGGAAGTTTTTGATTTGGTTACGGACGTTTGTTGCGAAATCGTCGCTTGTTTCCTCGTGAAAATTTGTTGCGGCAATGTGCTAGCGTGTAAAAGTGAGGTGTCAAGAACATTGCCTGACGTACGGGAGAGATTGAATTAATGTTTAGTATTGGCGATATGATAGCACATCCCATGCACGGCGCAGGAGTCATAGACAGCATTGAAGAACGCAAGATGAACGGTTGTATCCGGCGGTATTATATTCTCAAGATGCCCGCTGGTGGAATGGTCGTTATGATACCGACCGAGAGCACCGAGCAGATCGGGGTCAGACCCATTGTGGGCTCGATTGAAGCGGATGAGCTGATGGAGTCGATACCGAGCATTGATGCAGAGATGACTTCCAACTGGAACAGAAGATATCGCGAAAATATGCAAAGACTAAAAAGCGGAAATCTCCTAGAAGTAGCGCGTGTGGTCAAAGGACTGATGTCAAGAGATGTTGAAAAGGGACTTTCAACAGGTGAGCGAAAGATGTTGCATTCAGCGAAGCAGATACTCATTTCAGAGATCGTTCTTTCAAAAAAACTTTCATATGAAGAGGTAGAATCGCGCATCAATGCATCACTCGCTTAGGAGTTAAATAAATTTGTAGCGGAGGTTTCTGACCTCCGCAGTTTGTTTAGCTGTAGAGCGTCGAAATCCCACCGGTTTTTTGTTACGGTTCAGATACCCACTGAACTGTAAAGCTTTTTGCCCTGCATCGCCTAACCCCTTGTCAATACGAAAGGAATGGACATGAGCATGTCATTATTTTCGAGAATTTTACTTAAACTTCTGGGCGCAGCCCCTTACACCACAGCCGTCATTGCTGCGGCCGGCTCATCTGCGCGTATGGATGGTCAAGATAAGCTCTTTATCAAGATCAGTGATATTCCGGTACTGGCGCACACGCTGATGGTCTTTGAGCGTTGTGCGTTGATTGATGAAATCATTATTGTCACACGTAAAGAAAGCATAGAATCGGTTGCAAGACTCTGTGCGAATTACCATATTACCAAAGCAACAAAAATCATGGCGGGCGGCGCGACCAGACTGGAATCTGTAATGAATGGTGTATTTGCAGTCTCATGGAAGACTGAACTCGTTGCGATTCACGATGGGGCAAGACCATGTATTGATGAGCGCATTATTGAAAGAACGATTCTCAGAGCGCGCAAACGTCAAGCTGTGGCTCCGGGTATCCCCGTCAGCTCTACCATTAAAAAAGTAAACAGAAATATCGTCACAGAGACGATGGATAGAAGTGATTTGATTGAAATACAGACCCCTCAGGTATTCAATGCGGACTTGATAAAAGGTGCACTGACCAAGGCCAAAAAAGATGCGCCGGATATCACCGATGATTGTATGGCCGCTGAACTGATGGGTGTACCGGTGCATGTGACCCAAGGATCACGAAACAACATCAAACTGACCACCGGTGAAGATGTTGTGGTGGCAGAGGCGATTATTGCGCAGCAGATGCTCCGGCGAATTGGAAAAGAGTGAAGCAAGATGAGAATTGGTTTAGGTTATGATGTGCATCGCCTCAAAAGCGGGCGAAAATTTATCCTCTGCGGCGTTGAAATCCCATGTGATTTTGGGCCGGACGGACATTCCGACGCAGATGTCGCCCTTCATGCACTGATGGACGCAATGCTCGGAGCACTTGCCATGGGAGATATCGGGATGCATTTTCCGGATTCAGATGTGCAATGGCAAGATGCTGATAGTGTGCAGCTCTTAAAGCATATTTATAGTTTAGTCCATCAGCGGGGTTATACATTGGGCAATGCGGATATCACCGTAGTCTTGCAATCGCCGCGCATTGCTTCATTTATAGAAGATATGCGTAACAAAATCGCTTTGACAATTGATGTGGATGTATCAAAAATCAGTGTCAAAGCCACGACAGAAGAAAAGCTCGGATTCACTGGATCGGGTGATGGTGTCTCGGCACATGCTGTGGTGTTGCTTGAGCAGGTTTGACTTTTGATGAACATTAACTTCCAAATAATTACATTGTCAATCGAGCGTTTTTATTGTATACTGACATGGAAATAAATGAACACGCAGAGGACTTCACATGGAAACAATCAGAGAGATATATCAATTAGTATTCGGGCTGATTATATCACTGCAAAACACGGTTTTAATTTGGGATGTCATAGACATCCTCATTATTACATTCATCATCTACAAAATCCTTACATTCATGCAAAAGACCAGTGCAAGCAGTGTGATGAAAGGGATTGTTTTTGTTGTTGCAGTCGCAGTGGTCTCTAACCTGTTCAATATGACCGTCTTGAGCTACCTGTTGCGGCAGGCCGTTCAGATGGGCGTGCTCTTACTTATTATCTTATTTCAACCCGAGATCAGAAAAATGTTTGAACGCATGGGCACCAGTAAAATCAATCTATTGTTTGCCAGACGAAATAAATATGAAAATATCGAATCCGGAATAGACAGCGTCGTATCGGCCAGCGCAGTCATGGCCAAAAGCAATACAGGTGCCATTATTGTCTTCGAAAGAGAAGTCGGACTCAATGACTTTGCCGTGACCGGCACAGCAATTGATGCCTCGGCCTCTTCCGGATTAATAGAGAGTATATTTTATCACAACTCACCCCTTCATGATGGCGCACTCATCATTCGCGAAGGCAGACTATTGGCGGCGGCATGCATGCTCCCTCTGTCTAATAATATCAACCTCAACCGTGATCTCGGCATGAGACATAGAGCCGGAGTCGGCATCAGTGAGCGCTCTGATGCCGTAGTAGTCATTGTTTCAGAAGAATCCGGAACAGTGTCCATCGCCATTGACGGTATGCTCAAGCGCCACCTGTCTAAGGATACTGTTGACAAGATACTGCGAAAAGAACTGACATCAGACACCAGTGCGAAGCCTGATAAGCCCGATGAATCTCGCAAACCAAAGGTAAAGGAGAATAAATAATGCGCAGACTTTTAAGTAAAATATTCTCCAGCAAGCTATTTTTTATCATATTTTCTTTGCTTGCGGCGATTGCATTGTGGATGTATGTGGAGATCACCGAAAACGAAATGCTGACAGAGACCATTCACAACATTCCGATTGAATTCAGCAATCGTGAAATCTTGCGTGACAGAGGCTTGCTGATATCTGAAACCCAACCTCAAGAGTTGTCGCTGACCTTTGAAGCGCCGCGGAACATTATCTCACAGCTCAACAATGCCACAGTTTCTGTAAATATCAATCTGGCGAACATCACACGTCCGGCACAAATTTTTATGGATTATACCATTATATTTCCTGCCGGTGTCAATCAAAACGCCATATCCATAACCGACAGAAGCGTCCAAGGGGTATCACTGACGATTGACAGATTATCAGCCAGATCGATCCCCGTTCGGGTCGAATATACCGGCGGTACCGCTGGCGAAGACCTCATCGCAATGCCGCCTGTATTTGAGCCTCAGTCAATCACTGTAGAAGGCCCTGAAGAACTACTCTCCAGAATTGATTTTATCCATGTTCCGATCATCGTAGAAAATTTGGAAACCACCTATGTTGACGATCTGGAATTCTACTTTGTGGACATTTATGGATATGAATTGAGCGAAAATGAGCTGGATGCTTTGACGACATCTTTAGATACCGTTCGCGTAACAATTCAGATCAGGCAAGTCAAGGATATTCCATTGCACGTCAATATCAGTCATGGGGCAGGTTCGTCCGATGAAAATACATTGGTGTCAATCACCCCGCAATTCATTACAGTTTCGGGTGATCCGGAGGCTTTGCGAGATTTCAATCTGCCCCCATTGGGTGTGATCAATATGACGAGTTTTACCAACATAGCGACAGTCTCCATGCCCATTATCTTACCCCCGCAAATATCATCTGAATCCGGAGAACAAACGGCAACTGTGCGGGTCGATGTACTGAATATTGACTGGGAAGATTTTCAGGTAGATCATCTGTTCTACATCAATGCACCACCCGGTTATGTCGTGCAAATCATACCGAGTCATGTTGAGGTGAGATTGCGCGGACGAACAGAAGATCTTGAATATATTACAGAGGCCAATATCAGGCTGGTTGTGGACCTCAGGGATCTCGGCGTAGGCCGCCACAGAGTTCCGGCAAGAGTATATATCGATGGAATTGATGCGGATGTTGGGGCAGTCGGAGAATATGCAATTTCTATTCGAATTCTCCCAGAAGTGACATAATGTTTGGATACATTCGGCCTCTGCAAGGGGAACTCAAGGTGAGGGAACTTGAGCGCTTTAAAGCCTGTTACTGCGGTTTATGTCATGCCTTGGGTAAAAATTATGGCTTGGCCTCAAGATTCATTCTAAATTACGAACTCGTGTTTTTGTCTATGCTCCTATGGGATGAAGACGACGCGATCAAAATAAAACATGGGCGCTGTATCGCCAGTCCATGCAAGAAAAAAAAATATTGCGCCGGAAATGCTGCACTGGATCAGTGTGCCGGATATTCTGTAATACTCACATGGTTAAAGCTCAAAGATTCTATTGCTGATGAGACCTTTTTTCGCTCTGTTCCTTATAGAATAGGCGCGCTTATTTTGCGCAAGGCATATAAAAAAGCGGCTCTGAACCAACCCGAATTCGACCGTCAAGCCGGAAATGCACTGAGCGATATGGCAGCGCATGAATCTCAGAAAACCCCCTCACTTGACGAGATCGCAGACAAGTTTGCAAGCATCCTCAAAGCGATAGCAGACCATGATATACCTGAAAAGATGCGCCGCCCCATGGGTGAATTACTTTACCACACAGGCCGCTGGATATACATAATGGATGCCTGTGATGATTACAAAAAAGATATCAAATCCGGAAATTATAATCCCGTGGCATTGTTATATCAGCCTGATTCGTGCAGCAAGCTTCCGCAAGAGGCGGTCTTGAGACTGAATGTAACGCTGACCCATTCGAATAATCTGCTGTCCTCGGCTTTTGAGCTTTTGCCGCATAATCCATGGTCACAGATTGTCGAAAATATAATATATCTCGGTATGCCCGATGCATGCACCCGCGTTTTTAATGGAAAATGGCCTCCCAAAAAGGGAAATCATAATATATAAAAGAATGGACGAAGTATATGACCGATCCTTACAAAATCCTTGGAGTTTCCCCAAGTGCAACTGACGATGAAGTGAAAAAAGCCTATCGTGATCTCGTGCGTAAATATCACCCTGATAATTACCACGACAATCCGCTTTCGGATTTGGCTCAAGAGAAGATGAAAGAAGTCAATGAAGCATATGATGCAGTCACTAAGATGCGCGAGGGTGGTGGCGGTGGAAATTATCGCCCCGGCGGTGGGAATTCCGGCACATCAAGCGGCTCAGCCGAAGGTCAAAAGGTAAGAGTAGCCATAAATTCCGGAGATTTGCAATATGCTGAGCAGCTGCTGAGTCATTTTCCTGTCAGAAATGCCGAATGGAATTTTCTCATGGGCAGTCTTTACTATCGCAAAGGCTGGCTCGATGATGCGTTAAATTACTTTAGGACAGCGTCAAACATGGAACCCGGCAATTCTGAGTACAGACAGGCGCTTGCATTTATGAGTCAGGGCGGACATGCCTATAGATCATATGGTCATGGACATCAACCGGTAGCAGGTCAAGGTTGTGATGCTTGCGATTGTTGCACAGCCATGCTTTGCATGAACATGTGCTGTAGATGTAGTTAATGTATATGAATAAGAAGACCAAAAAGATTACATTGTCGGCGCTCTTTGTGGCGCTGACTGTTGTTTCACTTTATTTTGCATCAATTTTACCTACAGGTCAGGCGGGGCTGGTTGCGGCGGCTTCTTTATTTGTTGCTGCGGCGGTGATTGAGTCCGGTATTGGTTCCGGGTTATCCGTATTTGTTGTCAGCGCACTGATCGGTATGCTTATATTACCAAATAGGGCAGCACCGCTTCTTTTCATTGCTTTTTTTGGTTACTATCCCATAGTCAAGAGTCTTGTCGAGCGGATGAGCGGCACAGCGTTTCAGTGGATATTAAAATTAGCAGTCTTTAATGCAGCGCTAACAGGTATTTGGTTGCTCATGAGGGAGCTGGTGACCGGGATTGTCGGTGATATGATTCCTGTGCTGCTGATATATGTTGGTGGCAATGTGATTTTTGTTTTATTTGATTATGGGTTTTCAAAACTTATTTGGTTTTACATCAATAGAATATCTCGCGCTCCATTTTCGAAGTAACCAGTTATAGCGTAAACGAATTAGCTGGTAAAGCGTGATGCAGTATATTAGTAAAGGATACATAAACATATGATAAAAAGTATGACCGGTTATGGCGGTGCAAAAGGCACGTCAGAAAAATTGGAACTATCTGTAGAAATTAAGAGTGTAAATAGTCGATATTTAGATTGCTCAATAAAAATCCCGCGCGTCTACATCGCACTTGAAGAGCCACTTAAGTCTTTGGTGTCTAAGTATATATCACGCGGCAAGGTCGATGTTTTTGTTTCCATTGATTCGTCAAGTGCCGATGATGTGGAAATCAAACTGAATCGTCCGCTGGTAGAGGGCTATATCTCTATTTTGCGCAGTATGTCTGAGGAGTATGATTTAGGTGGTAGGGTCAGCGCAATGGATTTGACACGTTTTCCGGATGTATTGCGTGCCGAAAAAAAAGAAGCAAATGCTGAGCAATTGTGTGCTGATGTTTCTGCAACGCTAGAAGAGGCGCTTTTAGGTTTTAATGAGATGCGCATGAGAGAGGGCGGGACGCTTTGCTCAGATATATCAGAAAGACTGGATCAGATCGAGCAGCATTTAATGCTCATTGAGGAGCAGTCACCAAAGAGTGTTGCTGAATATCGCAAGAAATTAGAACTGCGCATGCAGGAGATTCTGCAAACAACCGATATTGACGAGGCGCGCATACTTACTGAGGCTGCAATTTTTGCTGATCGCGTAGCCATAAATGAAGAAACAGTCAGGCTGCGCAGCCATATTTCTGGGCTGAGGGAGATGCTGCGAAGCCGCGAACCTATTGGAAGAAAGATTGATTTCCTTGTTCAGGAATTTAACAGGGAAGCAAACACCATTGGCTCTAAGGGTAATGATGTCAAAATGGCTAGAGTTGTTGTCGATCTGAAAGCCGAAATAGAAAAAATTCGAGAACAAGCACAAAATATTGAATAGTCAGTGTATTTGTGATATAATGATTAGCCGTAGTAATTCAAATGCATGTTTTGTGCCTGATGAAATACGAAAGGAATGGTCATGAATATGAAACTGATTAATATCGGATTTGGCAATATGGTTTCCGCACAGCGGATCATCGCAATCATCAGTCCTGAATCTGCGCCGATTAAACGCATAATTTCTGATGCTAGGGAAAAAAGTCAGCTCGTTGATGCGACATACGGACGCCGGACCAGAGCGGTCATCATCACAGATAATGGCTCGATCATTCTCTCGGCGCTGCAACCGGAAACTGTTGCAGGCAGGATTTCTGACAAGTCAGAACAAGATTCGGGGGAGAGTGCAGATGAGTAATCCAACGGGTAGACTGATCATCATTTCAGCGCCATCAGGTGCAGGTAAAGGTACGGTGATCAAGAAGCTCCTTGAGCTTCGTCCGGAACTTTGCTATTCCATTTCTGTAACAACTCGTAAGCCCAGAGCAGGTGAAATCCATGGAGAATCATATTATTTTGTCTCACATGAACGTTTTCAAGAACTGATTAAGGCAGAGGCATTTTTAGAATATGCTGACTTTGTTGGGGAGTATTATGGTACTCCCAAGAGTATGATTGATGATTGTATCTATTATGGAAAAGATGCCTTGCTCGAAATAGAAGTTCAAGGTGCCGAGCAAATCATGAAAAAAAAACCGGATGCCGTATCTATATTTATAATCCCGCCGGATATGAAAGAGCTGGAACGACGCTTACGTGCAAGGGGCACAGAGTCTGAAGAACAACTAAAAGCAAGGCTTGAGCGTGCAGAGCAAGAGCTTGAAGAAAAAGTGCATTATGATTATGTTGTTGTCAATGACGATATTACGCGTGCTGCTGAAGAAATTTTGAAGATCATTGAAAAAGGAGACCAATAAATGTTATATCCATCACTCCAAAGTCTGCTCAAACAGGTCAATAGCCGATATCTTTTGGTAAATATCATCGCAAGGCGCTCAAGAGATATCTCAAACATAGCCAATGAACATGGCGAAATCATTGATGATAAGCCCGTGTCCAGAGCGATCCAAGAAATCGCAGATGGCGAATTGCGCATCACGATCCCTGAAGATCTGTAAGCAACGCATATGTCGCAAAACATTGCCAGAGTGGCAGTTGCAGCTGCAACATTTGCTATTGACAGACCTTATGATTACACAATACCTGAGTGTATGATTGAATATGCCGTTCCCGGCATGAGAGTGCTGGTGCCTTTTGGTCAGGGCAACAAGAACAGCGAAGGCGTCATTCTTTCACTTGCGGATGAGAGCAACAGCAAGAGGCTCAAGAGTATTACTGCGCTTCTGGATGATGTGCCGGCATTATGTGACGAAAATTTAAGACTTGCGCTTTGGATGAGCGACAGGTTTTTTTGCACGGTGTTTGATGCACTCAAAGCCATGCTGCCTGCGGGGATGTGGTTTAAAGATGGTGTCATGAAACAAAGCGGCAAAACCATCAAAATCGCGACCCTTTCTATTAATCCCAATGAAGCAGATGTTTTAGCCGATGAAAAAAGACTCAGATCACCCAAACAAGCAGATGTACTTTCACTTCTTGCCGGGGTTGGAAGTATGCCGATTAAAGACATTTATTCAATAACCGGAGCGGCTTCCCCGGTTATGAATGCGTTAATCAAACAAAATCTTCTATCTGTTAGCGAACATAAAATATATAGACGTCCTGAAATTAAGACAATCAAAGACCCGAAACCCATTACACTCACACAAGGGCAGCAATCAGTTTTTGATGCTGTTGCACCGCTTGTTGAAAGTGAAAATCCCGAAGCGGTATTACTCCACGGTGTTACCGGAAGCGGAAAGACACTTATATATCTAAAGCTTATTGAGCATGCGCTGGCTTTGGGCAAAACTGCGGTGGTTTTAGTTCCTGAAATAGCGCTGACCCCTCAAACGGTCAGCATATTTGCTTCTTATTTTGGAGATATGGTTGCGGTACTGCACTCTGCGCTTGGAACCGGAGAGCGCTTTGACGAATGGAAGCGCATTCGTTCGGGCGTCGTTCGTGTGGTGGTCGGTACACGATCCGCTATTTTTGCCCCACTTAAGGATATTGGTCTTATTGTGATCGATGAAGAGCAAGAGCACACCTACAAATCAGAGAGCAGTCCCAGATACCATGCCAGAGACGTCGCAAAGTACAGGATCACCCATAGTGGAGGATTGTTGCTGCTTTCATCAGCTACGCCATCAATTGAAAGTATGCATCATGCCAAAACAGGTAAGTACAAGTTATTTCGCATTGAGAGCCGATACAACAATAAGAGCTTACCCGAGGTGCTTATTGCAGATATGCGCAAGGAGCTAAAAGATGGTAATGGAGGCTCTATAAGTTCTGTTTTGCGAAGAGAAATTGAGTACAATTTGCAAAATAATGAGCAAACCATTTTATTTATTAATCGCCGCGGTACTAATCCACTGGTTGCTTGCGGAGAATGCGGTTTTACATTTCGCTGTGAGAAATGCACAGTGAATATGACTTACCATGATACGAACAAAAGGCTGCTGTGTCACTATTGTGGCTTTTCCCATCCGATTCATTTTAACTGTCCTGATTGCAAAGGTAGACTCAAATATGTTGGGGCAGGAACGCAAAAGGTCGAAGTGGAACTTGAAGCACTCTTTCCGGGTGTGGGTACAATCCGTATGGATGCGGATACGGTTTCACGACTGAATTCACATGACAAGCTGCTTTCTTCCTTTAGAGAGGGCAACGCTCAGATATTGCTGGGTACTCAGATGGTGACCAAGGGGCTGGATTTTGAAAATGTGACCTTGGTTGGCGTGGTTTCTGCCGATGCATCTTTGTATATGAGTGATTATCGAGCGCATGAGCGTGCATTTTCACTCATTACCCAAGTTGTTGGACGTTCGGGTCGTGGAGACAAACCGGGCAGAGCAGTAATCCAGACACTAACACCCGCTCATGATGTAATCAAACTTGCTTCAAAACAAGATTATGATGAGTTTTATGCACGTGAGATTGTTTTTCGGCAGGCGCAGGGGAGTCCACCAATCCATGACCTGATGACAATAACCGCAACCGGGAGTGATGAGACCGCAGTTTTGCAAGTGTGTGCTAAAGTGGCGGGGGCGCTGGCTTATTACTTTGTAGGTATGAATGTAAAGCTGCTTGGACCTACTCCGGCACTTGTGTCTAAGATCAATAATCGATATCGATACAGGTTGCTTGTGAGTTGTAAAAATACCAAACGTGTAAGAAATATAATCGCACATACATTGAGAGAAATTTCGCGCGATAGACTTTGCCGCTCAGTAACGGTCTTTGCCGATATGGATGTTTATGAGTAAACATGAATAACTGAAAGCTATGGAGAAACAATATGGCCATCAGAAATATTTTAACCGGAGATGAACCTACCTTGCAGAAAAAGAGCAGGGCGGTAACTGAATTTAACAATAGATTGCATATATTGCTCGATGATATGCATCAGACGCTTGAGGCGGCGAACGGACTGGGTCTTGCGGCTCCGCAAGTCGGAGTATTGCGCAGGGTGGCACTGATTGTTGAAGTTATCGACGGTGATGGTGAAGAGGATTTTGAAGAAAATGTCATTGAGCTCATAAACCCGAAGATTATCTCGCAGGAGGGAATTCAAGAGGGTCTTGAGGGATGCCTGAGTGTTCCCGGTGCGTACGGCACAGTCTGCCGACCTAAATCGGTCACAGTCAGAGCGCAAGATCGATTTGGAGATACATTTGAAATTCAGTGTAGCGGGATGACCGCTCGTGCGGCTTGCCACGAGATTGATCACCTCAATGGTGTGCTTTTTACAATACTTACTGACCATATACTTACCGAAGAAGAGCTTGACCAATTGGGTAAAAGTGATCCGGAAAATTAATGGTTTAAGGATACAACATATATGAAAATCATATTTATGGGAACGCCGGATTTTGCACAAAGATCTTTAGAGGCACTCTATCATTATGGACATGAAGTCGTCGGTGTGTTTACGCAGCCGGACAAACCCAAAAGCCGAGGCATGAAAGTAACAAGCAGCCCGGTAAAAGACCTTGCTCTAGCGCATGGAACACCTGTATATCAGCCTGTATCCCTGAGGGATGATGCGGTGATAGAGACATTGCAATCACTTGATTTTGATTTGATTGTGGTCGTAGCATATGGGAAAATATTACCCACCAAAATTCTTGACATGTCGCCATTAGGCGCGATAAATATTCATGCGTCCATATTGCCGAAATACCGTGGGGCTGCGCCCATCCAATGGGCCATATTAAATGGAGATCAGGTCACCGGCGTTACTTCAATGTATATGGCAGAAGCGCTGGATGCAGGCGATATCATATTGACGCATGATACTGCAATTGGAGCGAATGAGACCTCAGGTGAACTCTTTGAACGACTCAAAGAGATGGGCGCGAACCTACTTAATGAGACTATTGATTTGCTCAGTAAAGGTGAGGCGCCTCGAATTCCTCAGGATTCAAATGATGCGACATATGCGCCGATGCTCAGCAAGGATATGTCAGCTATAGACTGGAACACCACGGGACTTCATATCAAATGCAAAGTGCGAGGGCTCAATCCATGGCCTGTTGCGACCACGCTGTTTAAAGATAAGGTGTATAAAATATTTGCCGTGGACACTATTCAAAAAGACACTTTAGCGCCTCCCGGCGCACTGGTCTCTACCGGGAAGCATGGGATCGAAATTGCCTGCTTAGATGGTGTTGTCATCATAAAGGATTTACAGGCATCGGGCGGAAAGCGTATGTCGGCAGCAGATCATCTTAAGGGCAATTCTATTTTTAATTAAACCAATTTTACGCGCAAGGATTGTGAACGTTTAAGCTTTTACAGATCAGTAGGGAAGTGCAAAATGCAAGATGAGAATAAAAATTTATCCGCTAGAGAAGCAGCACTAAAGACGCTGGGTATCTATAGACGCAAGAAGGCTTGGTCGGATATGGCGTTAAACAGTGTAGTTAGCAGTGCCACGCTTTCGCCGAAAGATATAGCGTTAACAGTGCAGTTGGTTTATGGTGTGCTGCAAAATCTGATGCTTTGTGACTACTATGCGTCACATTTTTCGAATATAGAGTTAAAAAAACTTCAACCAAGGGTGCTGGATATATTGCGTCTTTCTATTTATCAAATCGTATTTTTAACGAAGATTCCGCATAATGCAGCGGTTAATGAGGCGGTTTCGTTGACAAAGAAGTATGCGAACAAACGCGCCGCAGGATATGTCAATGCGCTACTGCGAAAGATTTCTAAAGCGGCATCAGAGGGAAGTTTGCCAGAAATTACCGGAGACACAGCGCATCAGTTATCTATAAAGTACAGTCATCCTGAGTGGTTGGTGGACGCATTTATAAAGACCATAGGGGCGCAAGAGACCCATTCGCTGCTCATGCATAACAATCAAAATAACATGCCCATAACGGCTCAAGTCAATACATTGCTGACCAATGTTGATGAAGCGATTTCCCTCTTGGCCAAAGACGGTGTAGAAGCAACGCCGCACCAATGGCTGGGCAATTGCATTGAGTTCAGAGGCGCAGGTAATATTACGAAATTAGAGGCTTATAATAGAGGCTTTATTTATGTTCAGGATGTTGCTGCCAGACTTTCAGTTATAGCTGCATCTCCTATGCAGGACGATATTGTTGTAGATGGTTGCGCTGCTCCGGGCGGAAAGTCTTTTGCTGCTGCAATACTTATGAAAAATGAGGGGCATATACTTGCCTGTGATATACATGCTGCAAAATTGAGACATATTGAAAGCGGCAGTACACGCATGGGTATCAATATAATCGATGTGATAGAGGCAGATGTATCAGCGCAAGCAAGTGGTCTATCTGTAAAAAACCACCTTGCGAGGTATGCAACAAAAGAAGATTCATGTGCGCTTGCCGATGTTGTTTTGGCTGACGTGCCTTGTTCGGGTGTCGGTATCATCAGAAAGAAACCCGAGATACGGTACAAAGCACAAGCGGATATCTCTGGCTTGCCGGAGATTCAAAAGCAGATTTTGACCGAGCTTTCTGCGTTTGTAAAGCCGGGAGGCGTTTTGCTTTACTCGACCTGTAGTGTATTGCGCAGTGAAAATGAAGATATTATTCATGCGTTTCTCTCAGCGCATGAGTGCTTTGTTACCGAGTCTTTTATCTTGTCGAAAATCGGAGAAGTTTCAGATGGCATGATCACACTGTGGCCGCATGTTCATGGCACAGATGGTTTTTTCATTTGTAAGATGAGAAGGCGTGAGGGATGACGATGATAAAATCAGATATAAAGTCAATGCTGCTATCGGAGCTTGAAACATATTTCTTGTCCATAGGCGAGCCGAAATTCCGGGCAAAACAAGTATTTGGCTGGATACATGGCGGAGCATCTCGTTTTGATGAAATGCTGAACATCTCAAAGCCGCTGCGCCAAAAGTTGGACGCGGAATTTTATATAAACGCTCCAACACTCATCACTCTAAGCACATCTCAAGCAAATGAAACGACTAAATTCCTATGGCAAATGCATGATAGCGCAACTATTGAAAGCGTACTGATGCAATATGCTTACGGCAACACTGTTTGCATTTCATCTCAAGTAGGATGCGCAATGGGATGCGCCTTTTGCGCTTCGGCGATAGGCGGCCTTGAAAGAAACTTAAACGCATCAGAGATGCTCAATCAAGTATTTTTTTCGCAAAAAGAATCCGGAAAAAAGATATCCAATGTAGTCATCATGGGCATTGGAGAACCGCTGGATAATTTTGAAAATGTTATCCGGTTTCTTAAATTGATCAATCATCCGGCAGGACTGAAAATGAGTTTACGCAAAGTCACCATATCGACATGCGGAATCATAGAAAACATTGACAAACTAGCTGATTATAAGATACAATCAACGTTAACGGTGTCGCTGCACGCACCGGATGATGAGACACGGTCACGACTGATGCCGATAAACCGCAAATATGGAGTTGACCGATTACTTGAAGCTTGTAACAGGTATTTTTCTAAAACCGGCAGACGTGTATCTTATGAATACTCAATGATTGATGGAGTAAATGACACGAGCGCTCATGCCGAGCTTTTGGCTCGGAAGCTTAAATGCAGCGGAAGCCATGTGAATATCATTCCTCTGAGTGACGTACCGGAAAGACTTTTAAAGGGCAGCAGCACTGAGAAAATCAAAGCGTTTTTGAAAATTCTTAATCATTGCAATATCAACGCAACTGTTCGCCGCAGCTTGGGACAAGACATATCGGCATCGTGCGGACAATTACGTGTGAGACATATAGAGAAGGGCTCATAAGTATGGATTTCTGGGGAATTACTCATAGTGGTAAAATAAGGCAGCAAAACCAGGACGTTTTTAAAATATTCTTAGATGAGGATAACAAAAACATCACGGTGCTTGTTGTCTGTGATGGTATGGGTGGCGCAAGGGCAGGGCATGTTGCCAGCACGCTGGCCGCAGACACATTTGTCGATCACATCGAAAAACATATCGAAGATGTGCGCAAACAAAAAAATGTTGCAACGAACATGACAGAGGCCGTAGCCGCATCAAACAAAGCCGTGTATGATAAAAGCAATGAAAACACGGAATTTGCAGGGATGGGTACCACGTTGACTGCTGCAATTTCAACACCTGATGGAGAAGTGGTTGTCAATGTAGGTGACAGCAGACTTTATCATATTACATCACAAAGTATCGCCCAGATAACCAAAGACCACTCTGTAGTCGAAGATATGATATCCAGAGGAGATCTGACACGCACTGAGGCCAAAAGGCATCCCAACAGAAATCTCATTACCAAGGCGCTCGGAACAAACAAAAAAGAAGCGCCAGACGTATTTTTTCTTAATTTGGCTGAGGGCGAATATCTGTTATTGTGCTCAGATGGATTGTCCAATGTCATATTGGATAGTGAAATCCTTTTTGAGTTGCAGAAAAGCCGCAGTGTAAAGACATCTTGTGAGACACTTGTTGACATGGCGCTTTCCAGAGGAGCGCCTGACAATGTTACTGTAGTGATTTTTAGAAAACAGCAAAGAGATTCCACTTCGGAAATGCAAGTTCCGGCAGTTTAAGAGGAGGCATATAAGTGGACGGCAAAGATAAATATATAGGTAGAATCCTTGACAATAGATATGAAATTTTAGAGCTTATTGGCACAGGCGGAATGGCACTGGTTTATAAAGCACGTTGCCATCGTCTGAACAGAATGGTTGCCATTAAGATATTAAAAGAAGACCTTGCCGGAGATGAAGAATTTCAGCGGCGCTTTTATACGGAGTCACAGGCCGTTGCCATGCTTTCTCATCCCAATATCGTCGCAGTATACGATGTCAGCAGGGCGGGCAATACAGAATATATCGTGATGGAACTGATCGAGGGCATCACATTAAAACAATACATCAATAGAAAAGGTCTTCTGAATTGGAAGGAAACTTTGCATTTTGCCTCTCAAATAACCAAAGCGCTCAGCCATGCACACTCACGTGGAATTATTCATCGTGACATAAAACCGCACAATATCATGATTTTAAAAGACGGTAGTGTCAAGGTCGCCGACTTTGGCATTGCACGCTTGCTCACCGTTTCCAATACGCTCACTCAAGAAGCGCTCGGCTCTGTGCACTATATTTCTCCCGAACAGGCCAAGGGTGGACATATTGACGCACGTTCAGATATATACTCGCTGGGTGTCGTGATGTATGAGATGCTCACCAGCCGACTGCCATTTGTCGGGGATTCTGCCGTATCTGTTGCGATACAGCATATCAGTGCGATTCCGCTTATGCCCAGAGATATCAATCCGGACGTTCCGGTTGGGCTTGAAGATATCACCATGCATGCAATGGAACCCGATCTGAATATGAGATTTACAACAGCAGAGGAAATGCTGGAGAATTTAGAAGAATTCCGGAAGAATCCATCTATAGTATTTAACTATGCGCCCTCAGACCCGGACAACAGATTCGTAACTGAGGTGGATTCTTTTACTGAGGCCAATGCGCTTCCCAGAGTACCGCAAGTGGGACAACGGACTGCAGCGCTGAGTCCCGGCATTCAACAGCAACAACAGCCCGCATCGCGGGCAAATCATGCTGAGCCTACAACGCAAATGAGCCGGAGAAAACCGAATGACATAAAAAAAGCCCCGCCCAAACCAAAACCCAAACCGGACGCTGATATCCATCCGGATATCAAGCCTAAGCAGAGTAGAGTCAAAGCAAGTAAAAGTCCGGAGTTGACACCGGATGATTATCGTGCAGCCAAGACCAGAGCGAGCAGTACATCAACACTGGTTGGTATTTTCAGCGTAATTGTTTTTTTGGTTGTAATTGCTGTATTTATGTGGAACTTTTTCTTAAGTGATATATTTGGTACGGGACAACGTGAGCCATTGCTGATACCCACTTTTGTCAACCGTAGGTTTGAAGATGTAATAAACAACGATGAATACACGGATATATACAATTTCAATCCAATCAGAGAAGAATACAACACCGAAGTTCCGGAAGGCTTTATTATTTTCCAGAGTCCTGCTCCGGATAGGCAAGTCAGCGAACCTCTGCCCGGCGCCAGAATCAATGTGGAATTAGCGGTTTCATTGGGGACACCTCCGCCGACGATTATGCCGGACTTGTTGGGGTTGCATTGGGGCGTGGCCAGAAACCAGATGATCAACAGGAATTTAAATCTGGATATCGAAACTTCGGCAGTGGCTAGTGATATAACGCAAGGACTGGTCGTTGAGACGATCCCGGCTGCCGGAGAAGATATCGCCAGAGGCCATACGATCATTATAAGATACAGCGGCGGACCGAATATACCTATGGTATCTGTTCCTGAGCTTAATCTGCCAACTACCTTGACAGCCGTCACCTCAGAATTCCGGGGACGTGATCTTGTCCTCGTATTCGAGGAGTTTTACAGCGATGTTCACCCTGCGGATACCGTGACGTATATCCGCCATGCCGGGGATGAAGTTCCTGCCGGTTCCAATATCATTGTCAGCATATCACTAGGTCCGGAAGTGGTGGAAGAACCAGAGCCTGAACCTGATCCCGACCCTGAACCCTATCCGGACATGGAAATTCCGCACGAGCCGCCAGACGATTATCCATGGCCGCCGGGGGATGTGCCGGAACCTCCGCCCATACCGGAGCCACCTAATGAGACGGATACAGGCAGCTTACCTGATATACCTGTAGAACCTGCGCCTGAGGCACCTATTTGGCCGGAAGATATCAACAGTACAGACACTCCGGATGCATAATTGTGCTTATGGTAGAGGGAATTATTTTCAAAGCGCTGAGTGGATTTTATTATGTTGAATCTGCCGGAGCGATAATCGAGTGCAGAGCGCGAGGCAAGTTTCGTCTGGAAAATATTACACCACTTGTTGGTGATCGGGTTTTAGTTAAGGAAACTGAGCAGGGCAAGGGGATTTTAGATTCCGTTTTACCGCGAAAGAACGCTTTTGTGAGACCACCGATTGCAAATATTGATAAATTGGTGATCATCGCATCCGGCGCAATACCGGTTACCGATCCTTATCTTATTGATCGGATGACGGTTGTTGCGCACAAAAATGGCTGCGAAACTGTGATTTGTATCAATAAAATTGATTTAGACCCGGCCGATAGGCTGTATGATATATATAGCGCTGCCGGATTTTGCACAGTCAAGACAAGTGTAAAAACCGGTGAGGGACTGGATCAGTTACAAAGAGCCATTGAGGGTTGTATTTGTGCTTTTACCGGAAATTCCGGGGTGGGGAAGTCCAGCATTCTCAATGCACTTGACCCGGAATTTGACATTTCGGTCGGTGAGGTGAGTAGAAAGCTCGGCAGAGGACGACACACAACACGACATGTAGAGTTATTTCGATTGAAATGCGGAGCAATCATTGCTGATACACCCGGTTTTTCCGCATTTGACACTGAAAGATTGGCAGCGCCGTCAGCGCTTCACACTTTATTTCCTGATTTTGAGCCATACATTGGTGGTTGCCGATTTTTAGATTGTGCGCATATCCAAGAACCCGGATGCAGTATTTTAGAAGCGCTCAAACAGGGCAGTGTACAAAAGACGCGTATGGAAAGTTATGCTCGGCTTCACAAGCAAGCACTCCAGCACAAAGAGTGGGCGCATAAATAGATTTCATGGACTAAATAAAATTTTTGATGGGGAAGTTTAATGAGAAGATTAGGTAGAAAAGTTGCGATTATTTTAGCGTTGGTCATTGTGGTTTCTTTAGTTGTTCCTATATATGTGCAAGCTTCTACTGCACACAATCCGGTGATAACCTCCAGAGGTGCAGTTGTTATAGATTTTGAAACAGGAACGCCCTTGTTTGAGCGTGATGCCAGAACACAGCGCGTCCCTGCCAGCATGATAAAAATGGTCGCAGTCCATGTGGTATTGGACGCAATTAGAGATGGTGAAGCGACCATGGACTCAAGGATAAGAATCAGTCAGAATGTGGCAACCTTGTCCCGGACACCCGGTTGGTCCAATGTGCCGCTCAATGCAGGTGCGTATCATACGGTTCGGGAGCTGCTTGAAGTAGTCATTATCCGCTCTGCCAATGGTGCCACAGTTGCACTTGGAGAGGGGATATTCGGGAGTGATCAGGCGCTTGTCGCGCAAATGAATGCAAAAGCCAGATCACTGAACATCCGAGCTACATTTACTGATAGTTTTGGCATTTCGCCCAACAATCGCATTTCTCCGCTTGCACTGGCTTGGATGATGAGACATTTAATTATGGATCATCCGCATGTGCTTGATTTTACATCTATGAGAAATGTCAGCTGGCAGGGCGGCGACCCGATGATAAACACCAATCATCTTTTGACCAGATTTGAAGGTGCCGATGGGCTAAAGACCGGATTCACAACACCGGCAGGCTTCTGTTTGGTAGGAACAGCTTACCGCGATGGCCGCAGACTGATTACAGTAGTTATGGGCAACACTTTAGAAACACGTTTTCCTGATACTGAGACGCTGTTGGAATGGGGATTTGCAAACGCTGATCGTATTGTCGGACCTGTTTCCCAACAACCTCCGCAGCCCCCCACACCGCCCGAATTGCCAGAAATACCTGAAATACCAGAATTACCTGAATCGCCCGAACCTGCCGATGGACTGGCTAATCCTTCGGAAGCCAATCTTATTCTCAATGGCGGGACACAAATGCCCATATCAGCGTATTTGATTGACGGATATCATTATTTTAAGTTGCGAGACATTGCATATCTGCTCAACGGTACAGAAAGACAATTTGAGGTCGCATGGAATGCATCTGCAAATGCAATACATCTCATAGGTGGTATGCATTACACATCTGATGGTACTGAGCTTTCTCTTGCCGTGCCGGGAGCACGACCGTTTAGAACGACACCTTCAAGACTTTATTGGAATGGCGCATCACACGCTGTTGACGCATATTTAATTGACGGATTTAATTTCTTTAGGCTGCGTACACTTGCAGATCTGATCGGGTTTGAGGTGAATTGGATTGGCGAGGTGCGTACGGTTATCATAGATACACGATTGCCTGATCCTTTTGAGCATGAATAGCAACTTGAAATAGTGATTTTTACCATCTGATTCAGTTACCGAGAGATCCTCGGTAACTGAATCAGTGTTTAATTCGTCGTCTTTGAAAATATTTTTAAGTGCAATCCGATATGGTGTATTATGCTTAGGTCTTCTTTTTATATCCTGAAAGAGGGGAGCGGCTTGCAGCATCTCGCAGGCTGCTGTTTTCTATATGCGTATAGATTTGCGTTGTGTTTAAATGTTCATGTCCCAGCAGTTCTTGAAGTGTGCGGACATCTACACCGCTTTTGAGCATGAGTGTAGCCGCGGTATGACGCAGCTTGTGTGAAGAATATTTTGTGCTATCAAGTCCGGCAGCCAACAGGTGTTTTTTTACCAGAGCATGGATTGTGGACGTACTTATTCTGGTGCGGCGACTGGAGAGAAATAGTGCACGCCCATCAGTTGCAGTTATATTCTTTCTGATTTTTATATGTTCATTAATTGCTTCGGCACAAGCATCATTGATATAAACGACTCTTTCTTTATTACCTTTGCCAATGACCCTGATATGGTCTTCTCGCAAATCGGTAAGATCAAGTCCGGCAAGTTCTGAAATACGCAGTCCGCAGTTGAGAAATATAATCAAAATACACAAGTCACGCGCACGATGCTTGCCATCCACTTTGTCCAAAAGTCGTACGCTTTCATCAAGACTGAGAAAGCGAGGAAGCGATTTGCGTAATTTGGGTGAATCCATATCAGCGACCGGGCTTTCGCTGAGTTTTTTTGCTTTTAGCGTTAAATACTTATAGTATGATCGGATGACTGCAACTTTTCTGGCGCGGCTGTTTGCATTTAATCCATAGTCCGTATTTCGGCTATTTTGTTGCTTAGGCCTGTCACGTGAGAGAAATGCTAAATATTCATAAATATCTGAAACTGTAATTTTTTCAACAAAATTGAGATTGATATCCATAATGGAAATTTCTTCAAATGGCGTATCACGAGCAATCAGATTCTTATGGATTTTCATATAGCGAAAAAATGTGCGCAAATCTAAAAAATATTCATCGACGGTTTTTTTAGAATGACCTTTGATGGTTTCATGATAGAATAAAAATTCTCGAATTATTTCAGGGGATTCAGTTCTGTAGTTCATAATTGTATTCCTTTATCAGCTTGATATCGCTTAATCATAAAGTTGAAATTATTATCGCTTACGTTATTATAGATTATATTAAAAGGAAAGGCTATTGGCACATCCACCAACAATTGAACAAAATAAAAATTTTGTTCAATTGTGAAGAGGAGAAGAGATTGGAACATAGTGGAATTATGTCCCAGATTCGCACTAGCCATCTGTTATTGAGACTACTCGATTGTTTTTTAATACGACGATTTTAATGGTATGCTTATAGCGTGAAAATTTGTATTTCCAAGTACATGTCATGATATCGTGACCGCCTGATGCATGATTTCTGTTGTGTGGTTTGCCAACAATTGAAACTACTTCGTGGTAATCCATGTTATGAGTGACTTTATCAAATCGCTTTAAAATTATATATCTGCGAACAATGCCAATGATTAATATAGCCACGATAATGCATATTAACATAATGTAATAGCCGTAGTCGGTCATATTTTATACGCTCCTTACTTCACAATTAAATTAATCAGCTTATTCTTAACAACAATAGTACGGACAATTTCTTTACCCTCAATATAACGTATGATCTTGTCATCGGCTTTGGCAGTGTCAATAACAACACTGTCGTCTGAGTCCAGCGGCACCTGGATTGTACTGCGTAGCTTTCCGCCGATCTGCACTGCAATCTCACATGTTGAATCAATGGTCTTTGCCTCGTCATACTCGGGCCAAGGCTGCTCGGCGGCCAAGCCGTCAAATCCTTGAATTTCCCACAATTCTTCGGAAATGTGCGGTGCAAATGGCGACAAAAGCATGAGTAACGTCTTAATATCACCGCGAGACGGCGCTGTATCAAAGAAATCATTAACGAGTGCCATCAAAGTCGCAATGGCTGTATTAAATTTTAAATTCTCAATATCTGCGCCGACTTTCTTTATTGCACGATGTACAGCAAGTTCGTGCGCTTTTGAAATATCATCGCCGCTCAACTTCTTTTCAGACACATTCCATACACGATCAAGAAAGCGCTTGCAACCCTTGACGGCATTTTGAGACCATGGCGCAGCCTTCTCAAAGTCACCGATAAACATGATATAAAGCCTGAGGGTATCCGCACCGAACTCTTTTACAATATCATCCGGATTGACCACATTTCCGCGTGATTTGCTCATTTTCTGGCCATCTTCACCGAGTATCATGCCATGACACGTGCGCTTGGCATACGGCTCTGCGGTCGGCACAACACCGATATCATATAAAAACTTGTTCCAAAAACGTGAATATAGCAAATGAAGCGTAGTGTGTTCCATACCACCATTATACCAATCCACCGGAGTCCAATAATCAATAGCCTCACGTGAAGCCAGTGCATTTTGATTATCAGGATCCGTATATCTGAGAAAATACCAACTGGAACCCGCCCACTGCGGCATGGTGTCCGTTTCACGCTGTGCAGGTCCGGAGCATTGCGGACAAGTCGTTGTGATCCAATCTGTCATCGCTGCAAGCGGACTTTCTCCCGTATCCGTCGTCTCATAATTTTCGACATCCGGCAAGATCAGCGGCAGATCGCTTTCCGGCAGTGCAACATATCCGCAAGTCTCGCAATAAACTACAGGTATGGGTTCTCCCCAATATCTCTGGCGAGAAAACACCCAGTCTCTGAGTTTGTAATTGACTTTTTCTTCACCGATACCGCTTTGCAAGAGCCATGCATTGATTTTCGCCTTGGCCTCTACGACACTCAATCCATCGATAAATCCTGAATTGACCATAGTTCCGGATTCGCAGTCGATATGCGCCTCTTTCGTGACATCACCGCCCGATACGACTTCAATGATCGGAATGCCGAATTTGGTTGCAAATTCCCAGTCTCTGGTGTCATGTCCCGGAACAGCCATGATGGCTCCTGTTCCATAAGTAGCTAAAACATAGTCAGAAATATAAATTGGGATTTTATTTCCGGTACCCGGATTTATCGCTCTGATGCCCTTAATTTCCACACCGGTTTTATCCTTTGAGAGCTCTGTGCGTTCGAAATCTGACTTTAATGCAGCGGCAGCCTGATATGCTTTGATTTCACTGATGTTTTCGGGTGTCCACTGCTCAAGCAAGGGATGCTCAGGTGAAATTACCATATACGTTGCGCCGAAAAGTGTATCCTGTCTGGTTGTAAAGACCCTGATAGCATCACCTGTGGTGGTCTTAAAATCAATTTCCGCACCGACACTTCGTCCGATCCAGTTTTTCTGTTGAATTTTCACACGCTCAACATAGTCAACATCATCAAGGTCATCTAATAGCCTTTGCGCATATTTTGTGATACCGAGCATCCACTGGCTCTTCTCACGCCTGACAACAGCAGCGCCGCAACGTTCACAGCCCCCATCAACAACTTCCTCATTAGCAAGCACACACAGACATGAAGTACACCAATTGACCGGAATCTGTGCCTTGTAGGCCAGACCATTTTCAAATAGCTTTAAAAATATCCACTGTGTCCATTTATAATATTCAGGATCGGTAGTATCCACACATCGATCCCAATCGAAACTATATCCAAGCATTTTCAGCTGCGCTGTAAAGCGCTTGATATTGTCTTGAGTAACAATCCTTGGATGAATTTTGTTCTTTATAGCATAATTTTCGGTCGGTAGACCGAAAGCATCAAATCCCATAGGGTACAGTACATTGAATCCCTGCATTCTGCGCTTACGAGACACAATGTCCATAGCGGTAAATGGGCGCGGATGACCCACATGTAAACCATCACCCGAAGGATATGGAAATTCAATAAGTAAGTAGCACTTAGGCTTAAGGCTTCCGGTCACAGCGGCAAACGACTGCTCTCGCTCCCACCTGTCCTGCCATTTTTTTTCAATGATGCCAAACTCATATTTCATTTCGATTTCCCTCTCTAAATGCTATTTTACACGCCGTATATTTTATACAGCGTGTAATCGTCATGTCATTAAATCATTGTGTCACGATATCAGTGATATCAATGTCTTGTGCATCGCTCCAGAGTCTCTCCAGTGTGTAAAATTCACGCGCTTCTTGCAAAAACAGATGCACAACAACGCAGCCAAAGTCGATCAGCACCCACCCGCCGGTTCTATGCCCTTCCCTGCGCAACGGCATTTCACCTTTGTCTTTCAGAACTTTTTCAACTTCATCGGATAATGTCTTTAATTGTGTTGTTGATGTCGCTGTGCATATTGCAAAATAGTCAGCCAAAACAGTGATATTATGTGTCTTAAGTAGTTTAATGTCCTGTGCTTTTTTATTGTCTAACGTTTGAACGATCAGCTCGGCAATTTCTTTTGGTGTCAGCATTAATATAATACAATCCTTTCAAAACTATTTATAAGCCACTATACACCATGTAAGGTATATTAAGCAATAGCTTAATAGGTCATCTTGAGCAAAGCGAAGGATAATTTCCGGTATATTTGTATCATTTTAAGATTCTTCGGGTGAAGTAACGCTTATTTAATACTCCATCACCTCTGTAGAACCGGGTGTATCCGCCGGAAGCGCTCCGGAATTGGCATGATCGGTTATTGGCGGCTCAGGTTCCGGTACTGCACTGATGTAATCAGACAGACCCTCTTGAATATCCGTGTCTTCCGATGCATTTGGCGCTTCCGCAGGCTCAGCGCTTTCGTCCGGATTCGAGAAATAATCATCATCCGGCTCGTGATCCGTCTGATCATCGAGATAATCATCGGACCGTCCATCATCTTCATTTTCGCCATTGGTTACCGGTGGCGGATCGGCAGGAACAGTACCGGCATTCGGAGTAGTAGGTGCAGTCGGTGTGCCGCCGTTTCCTGACGGTGGTGGAGTAGCCGGAGTGCCTTGATTTGCACCGCCGCCGGTGACATGAAGTCCTCCGGTATTGGCTTGCGGCGAAGCCGGGCCTCTGCTCGTTGCGCCCCAATTCGAACTGCCTGCCCAATTGCCATCGGTGACGAAGAGCCGTCTGTCCGGTCCGCGTGTAAGTATACTGAGATCTTCCACAGTTTTATCTTCGAAGAATGGATTAATCTTTTCGTTTAATATCTCAAGCCATGCATCAAGGAGTATTGAAACATAGGAGACACCACCGACAGAATCATTATGAACCGGCATGGTGATGAAGTTGACATTTTCCGGATCAATTCTCCGTAAAAATTGCGTTCCGAGCCAAACAAGATCCAGATGAAGCGGTGGAGAGTACAAGTTCGTTTGCACATAATTAAGGAAAATACTTGCTAAATCCGTCACACTTATAGCGTCTCTATTGGCAATAATCTGCTCAATTGCAGCAGTGAGAAACTGTTGCTGAACATTGATTCTTCCAAGGTCACCACTTGCAAAACTACGAAATCTCAGCAGTTCCGACGCTTGCTGACCATTGATATGCTGCATCCCTCTTCTAAAGTTTATATGCAGTCCATCAGCCGTATCGCGATAATTCATATTGACCGGAACATAGAAGTTGACGCCACCAACGGAATCAACAAGTCTGGAAAGAGCCCTTAAGTCCAGCATCACCCAATAATCCACTTCGAATCCCAGAATGTCCGCAAACCGCTCAACAGTCGCTTGCATCGTCGCGGCCATACGATCTTCTGCATTTCTATTTTGATGACGCATATTGGCGTAAATAGAGTTCGCTTTTCGGGTATTCCATCCTACATTGACCATCGTATCACGCGGGATATTCACTATATTCAAAGTTTCAGCGCCCAGATCTAATGTCGCAACCATAATCGCATCTGTGTTGCTGCCATCATCTGTACCGAGGATCAAAAAAGTATATTTTGCATCAAGTCCCGCAGGGGTTCTTAAGTTTAAAGATTCTGTTGGTGTGCTCGGACTGTCCGGACTATCCGAATCAATAGGCCCCTGTGTTGCTCTGGGTCTAGGTTCTAGATTAATTTCTGGCGGTCTTACAATCATTTCGGTGTCTGCAAATATATCCAGTGCAACTACAGCAACAGCCGCAACTATAACTACGGCAATACTCAAGAGAATAATTTTGATAATACTTCTGGGACGCTTAGATTTCTTTCCTTTTTTTTCATCTATAGAAGCATCCAATGTCTCTTTGGTTGCATTTTTGCTCAAATGTCGGCCACCTTTAAAATTACCTAATAATTTCATATTTACGAACATTCCTTTCGTATCAGAGCCAACGCGCTATGGTTGACTTTTCAAATCACTTATTGCTGCAAGCGTTGCTGCGTCCGGGGAAATAGATCGAGATGAGAGGTCGGATATGGTCATTTCAAGTCCTAATACCATGGCCTCGTCGATATCTTCAAATGCTAAGCACCGTAAAAGGTCTACGCCCGGAAAATCACGAGTCGCTTCAATATAATCAGCAAGATAGAGCACTTTGGCAAGCAGAGACATTTCGGCCTTGCCGGTCGTATGACAACTGATTGCATCTTCCACATCATGTGAAATGCCAAACATGGACTTGGCTAATAGTGCGCCGGATTTGGCGTGCAGCAGCTTGGATTCTTCCTTTTTTAAGGCATCTATAACAATGTGATGCGCTTTAAGTATTTTTAAGTGCTCGGCTGTGTTCAGTCTTTTGGTAATATCATGAAGTATTGCAGCTTCTCGCGCATCATCTTCATTTACGCCCCAATGCTCAGCCAATAGCACTGCCGCATCTTCACAGGCTCTGACATGCGGTATCCGTTTGGAATCAAGCATCTCGTACGCTTTTTTTCTCAGCCAATCCCAATCGGGTTTCGCATCATAAAGCCTTGAGCTTATTATATACGCATAATTTGTATCCGTTATGTATCCCACACCATCACGAAGCGGTAAAATATGCCGTAATTCCGAAGAAGAAATAGGCACAATGATGTTTTTTATGATTTCCGTACGGCAACCATATTGATTTCGTAAATAATCAGAATATGTGCTTATTTTGTCCAAATCATCATCATTTCTTGGAAATACAGTCGGTATGATTTTAGGGAGCAGAGCGTCATATGCTTTCCAAGATTCAAGTGAAAGAAACATATCTGTTCCCATGAGTAAAAAAAGTTTGGCATTAGGGTATGTTTTTTTTATTTTATCAACGGTTTCGATGGTATAGCTTGGTTGTGTATTTTCTACCTCTATATGCGACACTGTAGCATATAGAATTTCGGAAAAAGCATTTTGCGTCATCATCAGCCTGATTTCTGCTGATGGTGAGTCTGGCGGTAATCGCTTATGCGGAGGAATCCCAACAGGAATTACAAGCAAAATATCCAGCTGTAATTGAGCTACAGCCGCTTTTGCCGCCCTTTCATGTCCAATATGGGGCGGATTAAAAGTTCCGCCGAAAATACCAATCTTCACCGATGTCCCCTTTCCTGCAATAGTAAGGCGAATTTTCTCAGTGCCTCTCCTCTGTGAGAGATTTTGTTTTTTTCATCGGAAGATAGTTCTGCCATGGTTTTATCGGTATCCGAAACGAGAAATACAGGATCATAACCGAATCCATTTTCACCGCGAGGCGCAGCAATTATTTCACCAGAGCACGTGCCCTCGCAGGAAATATATGTATCATCCGGAAAAAAACATACAATAGTACAGACAAATTTTGCGCTTTTTTGTTTTTGATCTTTCATATGCTCAAGAAGATATGCGCAACGCTCGGTGTCAGTGAGCTCAGCACCGCCGTAGGTGCTCGAATAAACGCCCGGTTCATCATTGAGCGCACATACCATCAAACCCGAATCATCGGCTATAGCAGGTAAACCTGTGGCCTGAGATATCGCCCTTGCCTTTAACATTGCATTGTCAAAAAAGGTTTGCCCGGTTTCCTCAACCTCTATCTCAATGCCCATATCAGCCCGAGTGACCACATCAAAATCCAATCCAGAGAGGATTTCTTTCATTTCAATAACTTTTCCGGGGTTGGCCGTAGCCAGAACAAAGGTCATATTGAAAGCACTGCCTCCGAAAACTCACGGCTGTTAAAATCGATCAAATCTTCAGCCTTTTCGCCAACGCCAACCAGCTTAACAGGTACATTTAAATCAGAGGCGATGGTATACACAATTCCGCCTTTTGCAGTCCCATCGAGCTTCGTGAGCACAATGCCTGTGATATCAGCAGCTTCTTTAAAGACTTTGGCTTGAATCAGTCCGTTTTGTCCGGTTGTTGCATCCAACACCAGTAGCGTCTCCCGATCTGCATCAGGCAGCTCTCTATCAATAACTCGGCTGATTTTATTCAGTTCATTCATGAGATTTGATTTATTATGGAGTCTTCCGGCTGTATCGCAGATAATAATATCAGCGCCTCTGGCCTTGGCCGCACTCAGACCATCAAATATTACCGACGCAGGGTCTGCACCTTCATCACGCCGCACAATGTCTACACCGGCCCGGGATGCCCAAATCGATAACTGCTCACCTGCTGCTGCTCTAAAGGTATCTCCTGCGCACAGAAGTACCTTCTTACCTTCATTTGAAAATTTTTGCGCTAACTTTCCGATGGTTGTGGTTTTGCCTACACCATTGACACCGATAACTAAAATTACAGAAGGTTTTGTCGTAAGCTTAAGCGCACTGTCTCCAACCTCAAGCAATCCGGCCAGAATTTCAGCTAAGGCCGCTTTGATTTCCTCACCTGTCCGGTATCCCTCTTGCTTGGTTTTTTCCCGAAGCTCATCAACCGCCCGGGTTGCGGTCTGAGCGCCCAGGTCTGATAATATCAGTATTTCTTCCAATTCCTCAAAGAACTCTTCATTTGCGCCGGTAAAAGCTGCAAACATCCCACCGAGTTTTTGCGACATATTCTTCGAAGTTTTAGCCAGACCTTCTTTTAATCTACTTATAAAATTCAATATGATCTCCTATCTCAGACTATCGGGTGACTTGCTTGCTGTTCATATGCTTTTCTGCTTCATCAAGATCAAGCATGATCAGACTGGATACACCGAGTTCTTGCATCGTTACCCCATAAAGTACATCCACTTCTTCCATCGTGCCTCTTTTATGTGATATGACGATCATTTGCGTATTATGAGACATCATTCTCATATGAGAAGCAAAGCGCAGTACATTTGCATCGTCGAGCGCTGCATCAATTTCATCCATGATAACAAATGGTGGTGGCCTTACTGTCAAAATAGCAAAGTATATTGCAATAGCCACAAATGCCTTTTCACCACCGGACAGCAAAGTCAGTGTTTTAAGCGATTTTCCCGGCGGCTGGACTTCTATTTCGATACCACAATTGAGCACATCGTCCGGGTCTTCCAATATGAGCGCAGCTCTGCCGCCGCCAAATAGTTCTTTAAAGGTCTTTCCAAAGCCTGTATTGATGACCTCAAACTCACGAACAAAAATCTCACGCATTTGCGCAGTGATCTCTTCAATAATTCCGAGCAGTTCATCCTTGGCTTTGCGCACATCATCTCTTTGTTCACTGAGGAATGTATAACGGGTGTTCACGCGCTCAAATTCCTCTATAGCCCCTATATTGGGATTTCCGAGACTTGATATCTCTTTTTTTAATGAAGATATCTGCCGCTGAGCTTCGACGACATTTTCTACCGGAGTTCCGGCATTTACAGCAGCGCTTCTGCTCAGTTCATAATTTTCCCAGAGTTTGTCAACGATCTGCTTTTCTTCCATTTCGGCTTGCTGCTTTTGCTGCTCAAGTCTTGAGCTTTCTCGTTGCAGATTGAGTAATTCATTGTTTTTTTCTTGATTGGCCTTACCTAAGGCGCTTCGCTTAGCCTCTATGCTAAGCTTCTTGTCATTGAGCTCATTGAGATTGTGTTTGCGCTCATCAATTTCACGAAGTATAGACGAAGAAATTTGCTCTTTTTCTGCAATATCTTCTCGGATACGCATATTTTTGTTTTTGAGCCCATCTATGGTTTCCAATTGACGCTCACGACTGCCAAGCATATCATCACGAATGGCAGACAAATCAGATACGGATTTAGTCAGTGCGTCTTTTTCAGCCTCCAGAGATGCGAGATTTGCACGGAGTTCTGAAAGCTCGGAATCAATTTCCTCTTTCTTTTGAGCCAGTTGTTCTTGACCGCTAAGCTCTTTTTCTATATCACCTTTGATTTGATCTGCATGCGTTTCGCGCTGCTTGATACTGGCATTCAGATCAGAAGTTTCAGAAACATTGAGACTGATCCTTTTGTTGATGTTTTCTATTTCACTTTCAAATGCACTGACAGCATCTTTTGCATTTGAAATCAGAACTTCAATCAGTGCATGGGCGCTCTCTAGTTTTAGCAGTGTGTCCTCGGCGGTACGTAGTTGCGCTTGAGCAGTCGAAAGTTCGTACTCTATCTCATTTTTTTCTCTGACACATTCGGCATGATCCTTTTCTGCCTGCGTAAGCTCCGTAGTGCAGGTTTCAATTCGTCCAACCAGTGCATTGATTTCATTGGCACGAGAAAGCACTCCGGCATTACTTGCCGCAGAGCCACCCGTCATAGAGCCGCCGGCATTAATGACCTGACCATCCAGTGTGACTATTCTAAATCTTTGATTGTGCTTCTTAGATATCCTGATGGCACTATTGAGACTATCAACAATCACAACGCGCCCTAAAAGGCTTGCATAGACCCCTGAATATTGAGCATCAAACTTTACAAGATCAAGTGCAATACCTTCATATCCCGGATCATCGCTGATGTCCCTTTCCCCCAACACATTGCCTTTAATCGTTGAAAGCGGAAGAAAAGTTGCTCTGCCTCCATCGCGGCTCTTGAGCATGTTTATTGCAGCTTTTCCGTCTTCTTCTGAGCCTACAACGATATTCTGCATTGCACCGCCTAGAGCAGTCTCAATGGCTACAGTATATTTATCACTTGTACTGATCAGACCCGCTACTGTGCCATGGATATTCTTCAACACACCCCTGCTTTGCTCTTGCATCACCAGTTTTACAGCTTTAGAATACCCTTGATATTCTTTTTCCATTTCTGCCAAAAGTGACTTCCTGGACTGCAGTGTCTTTAGTTCAAGTGAAATTCTAGATTGCTTTTCGCCTGAAAGCTCAGCCTTTTTGACCCGGCCATCCACTTTCATTCCCAATCCATTGACGATATTGCCCAGTGTAACAACTTCCTCTTTGGATTTATCCAGTTCATCTTTACTTTGCTTGTGACCAGTATGCTGATTTTCTAATAGCGTTAAAGCTTCAGCACGTTCTTTCTTAACATTGAGTTCCATATCATAAAGCTCCTGAGCTTGGGAGGCAAGCGCTGAGAGCCTTGATCTATCTTCAATAATTTCGTTTTTAATGTTTGTTTCTTTTTCCAGCAATGCAGAAAGCTCATCACCGACACTTCCGGCAGATTTAGAAATATCTGAAAGCTTCGCAATCAAGTCGGCTGTTTTTGCTTCAAGTCCGACTTTTTCATCCGCAATTTCACCCAGTCTTTTTTCGCCCTCACTAATTTGGTTTCCTACACCATCTTGGGACTCATCTTGACTGACGAGCTCTTGCGCAAGGTGCTCTATTTGCCCGGCATTACCCTCCATTTGAGACTTGAGCACAGCGATTTCACTTTCTATTTCAGAAAGGCGCTGCTCAGCGTGTGATATTTGCGCACGTACCGCCTCTGCATCAACCTCGCAGTCTCTGGTCATATCCTCAAGCGCTTCTATCTCTTGATAACCATCATCTAAATCTTGTGATGCTTTATCAAGGGCTTCAACCGACAGCTTATAGTCACTGTCCGCTTTTTCAGCCTTTGCTCTAAGTGTATCGAGTTGGATCAGCCATACAGAAATTTCTATGCCGCGCAATTCGTCTCGAAGCTTTAAATACCTCTTTGCAGTTTCGGCTTGCTCACGAAGCGGTTCGACTTGAAGCTCCAATTCCGAAATTTTGTCGCCGATTCTGAGTAGATTTTCTTCCGTTTGTCCGAGTTTTCTTTCAGACTCTTCTTTTCTGTGGCGATAACGGGATATACCCGCAGCTTCTTCAAATATCTCTCGCCTGTCTTTACTTTTGGTAGATAATAAGTCAGCAATTCTGCCCTGACCGATGACACTGTATCCGTCACGACCCAAGCCTGTATCCATAAGCAGCTCGCTTAAATCTTTAAGCCGAACCTGGCTGCGATTGATATAATATTCACTTTCACCGGAGCGATAGTATCTTCTGGTCAGCATCACTTCATTATTTTCAAGGCCGAATCTACCGTCTGAATTATCCAATGTGAGTGAAACTTCGGCATATCCTACCTGTGAACGTCTTTGTGTACCGCCGAATATAACATCTTCCATCTTGCCGCCGCGTAATGTTTTGGTTGATTGTTCACCCATGACCCACAATAGTGCGTCAGAAATGTTAGATTTGCCGCTGCCGTTCGGCCCTACAATACCGGTTATCGGTCTATCAAATGTAAGTCTGGTCTTTTCAGGAAAAGACTTAAAGCCTTGTATTTCTAGGGATTTTAAATACAGGTCAAACACCAGCTTTCTTCTTTACTCGCACAACCGTTTTTTACACAACGGTTAGCAACACCACATTATACTGTATATGCACGACAATTTCAATCTCTATATTGTAAAAAAGTGTGTGCAGTAAGACAAGTCTCACCGCACACACATTTTTCACTTGAGCCGTTTTAATGCAAGTTTAGATTATTTCTACGAAAACATATCATTACGTAGCAGTAGCTCCGCATATTGTCCGGTAGCAAGTGTCACTGTCAAGTCTATGGTTTCCCAGTTCGCATCGCGCTTAGTTACATCAATGAGATTGATATAACCCATGTTGTTCCACACGCGATTGACACGGACATAGCCGCTCGCATCTATACCATCTTGATTAAGCGCGGTCACAACCAGCCCCTCAAAAGGAACCAGTGCATTGGCACCATTAAGCTGTGTCCAAATACGGATGATTCCGGCACTTGCCAGCGATGCATTGCTAGAGTTGCCATTGTTAAACGCCTGCAAACCCAGCACATCCAAAGGTATTGCAACAAACAAGTTGTTTTCGAGCAGCACCTCTACAGTTTGACCGAATACGGTCATTGTAAAGCGGATGGTCTGCCACGGAGTGCTCTTATCTACATCAAAGTTCATGTAGTTATCCTGCCAGCCTGCACCATCTACCCACTGGCGGTTTCTGGTGATCAGATGCATCGCATCGTTACCACTTTGATCAACCGCCGTAAGCACTGCGGACATCGGAATCGGAGCACTTACACCGCCAAGTTGCGGCCATATGCGGATACTACCGGCCAGTCCCGGAACTTCATCACATGTGCCATTGTTAAACGCACGCAAACTCAGGAACATATTGTTTGTGAGTTGCACCTCAAATGTCTGACCGCGATAATCCACAGTTAAGTCGATGTACTGCCATGGTGCATGCTTGTTCACGTCAATCATATTGACATAGCCCTGATTGTTCCATATGCGATTGATGCGGACAAAGTCCATTGCATCTGCGCCGTCTTGGTCTTCTGCGGTTACTTCCAGATGTGCATAGGACAGATTTGCGCCTGCGCCGTTAATTTGCGGCCACATGCGAATGACACCCAAATTGGCAAGTCCTGCATTGTTATTGTTGCCATTGTTAAAGATGTTAAACGATAGGTCGAAAGGCTGCGGCACAGCTTCAGTTACATTAAACGGTGTTATTGATGGAATGTCAATGAAAGTATTCGCACCGGTTCTGATGGTTACTGCGGGCGGATTGGACGGTGTCATAGTATAACGATAGTCACTGGTATAAACCATAATGGCCATCAGGTCACCGGCTCTAAATTCCCAATCCATGACTTCAAATGATAGAATGTAAGTATGGAACTCACCTGCTGCCGGAACAATACTTCTGTAGTAGTAGGCGGGGATCATGCTGGTTTCCAGTGCTTCCATGTATGTACGCCCGCGCGTGATATTTTCAAATCCGGGAGCAACAGCATGGAAATCAGCAACACGGATGATTTCGTCTGCATCTTGGTTTGGATTTTGGATATCAGCGTGACCCATAGTGATTTTTTTGTACTCATGCCAGAAATTAGTGCCGGATGGGGTTGTTGGTGCCGTAGGATTTACAATATTGAATCCCGGTGCACCATTTTGTGCAGGTATTGCACTGATGGCAGAGGTCGTAGTAAAGATACGTCCGCGATCCTGCGGGCGTATTTCAACCAAAGATGCGGTAATATTACCCCATGGTACATCGGAGGCTGCTTCAATACTGGCTACGATTGTTCCGCTCACTCTGACATTTTCAGTGATTTCAGTTACGAACACAAGACGTTCAGAGCTAGGGGTGTCCAGATCATTTACATTAAACAATGCACTTTCCCAGTCAAAGAGCAGTTGAGGACGTCCGCCTGTTTGTGCGCCTGCACCGTGCGTACGGTCTATAAAGGCAGCATTGACATACTGTGCTCCGACCGGCGGAATACCGGTACTATTCCAGCTTAGTCTGCTATTATCCCAAGCATCTTGAATCGTAAATTCATGAGCTGCCGGAACACCAAAGCTCAAAGAACCGGCTGCGCTTTCATCAATATCTGCCGGTGGATTGAGGAAGTATCTTCTGTAGACAGAACCCGGAATCGGCCAAGTGTCAAATGCTTCATATTGACCGGTGATGCTGCTTTGGATCTGAATGGTTGGCATGTCCAGCGCATTATTGGCAACGCCATTTAAGAAATGATCAAACCATAGGTGCTGCCAGTCGAACACTGCACCATGGGTGTGGAAACCACCATGTCCGCCACGGAAGAGTACCGTTCTCATTTCAGCATCCGAATGTGCAGCGACAGCACGCAAGAGCGTATCAAAATGTCTGGGCATGACATTGAAGTCACCCAATGCATGCTGCATGATGATACCGGCAGTAATCCTATCAGCAGTTGCCAGATAATTGCGCTCATCCCAGAAGCGGTTATAGTTGCCGGAGTAGATATCTTCAGCGGCAATCATATCAGCCCAATGCGCATCGGCATTTGCTCTCAGTTGTACACCTTCGTTGCCAAATATAGGGTCATTGGCAGGAGCGTGGAAACGCATAAACGATGGAATCTCTCTGGCAATTGCATTGAGTGCAGCGCCATCAGTTCTTCTGCGGGTAAAGCAAATCAGAGCCAGATCAGAAGCTTCTTCTCCGGGGAATCCGGCATGCCAGTTGTTGTTACGACCCGGATAAATCACTGTACCACTACCACGATGATAGTAGTACCAATTGGAAATTGCAACCTGCGGAATAATTAGTCCGAGACCTTCTACTCCGGTAGCGGCAGCGGCGATCGGTAATGTTCCGTTGTAAGAAGCTCCGGACATGGCGACCATGCCATTAGACCAACTGGTCGCATCAACTTCATAGATCGCATCTTGGCATGTAAAGGCTCTGGCTTCACCATTGAGCCATTTAATTGCAGCTACTGCGGATAATGTTTCACATATACCGCCTGTAGAGGTAAATCCATCAGCAAATACATTACCTACTGTATTGGTTGTCACAACGGCATAACCGCGCACAAACATATATGATGCAAAGTTACCGCCATGATTTACATGACCACCGCCGGCAGCTGCTGTTACCGGAACAGGATTGCCGCGTGTAACTACATTTTCAGACGCAACTGCCGGTCTGGCAGCCGGAATTACACCGATATCGCGAGTGGCCGGTTGTACACCCACATTCCACTGTTGTGTATCACGGTTCCAGTGTATTGCCTCCGCTCTATCCCACGGCCAATCGGCAGCACGCGGCAATAGGCTTGTGACATCTGCATAGGTATAATGAGAGGTGTCAGGCGTTGCAAACATTGGAGTTGTAACGTCAATAACTGTAAGACCCAATGTACCTTCTCTATAAGGGCTTGTTTCCAAAAACGCCGGAATTCTCAAGTCCGTATAGCGCTCTGATTCGATTGGACGGCGCACAGTAGCACGGATGAGGTCACGTCTGCCATCACCATCCGTATCAATCGGCAGCTCAATAAATACTTCTTCAACGATATTGAAATCATTGTCACGATCAGGTCTTTCGTTCCATGTCGTGCCCACAAGATCATGTGTATTGTTGCCTGTCCACTGGAAAGCAGGTGCCGTACGCAATGTTTCTGAACACCATAGCTCAGGGAACAGTGCTACATTTCTGATAAATGATTCTGATGCAGGAAGAGTGCCTGTTTGCCTTGTAGATTTAAAGTGATTTACTGCTGCACTGAGCATTATGACCACGATATCATCACTTGCCTCTGCAATCATGGCTTCCGGATTTGCAAACCATGTGGCCAATACGGCAAAAGCCTCTGCTTCCAGATCGCTTGCTTCGATGGTATCTTCTTGAGTTAAAGCTTGCGGACCGACGCCTGAATCAGGGGCAAAGTACTCAGGCTCTTCGAAAGGCTCATCAAAAGCCATTGTCATTAGAGCTGCTTGTGGAACTGGCGGCATAAATGGTGCAACTGCCGAATTAAAGCTATCCATAAATGCCGGGGTCACCCAGTAAATACCGAGAGGAACTCGATCTGCTGATGTGGCTGTGATTGTTCTTTGTAAAAACGCCACCGTTGCCCTGACTTCCTCAAGTGTTAGATTCGCATCAAATGCTGCAATGTCTAATGACTCAGGTTCCCAAGGCATATTGTCCTGTGCAAAAGCTGTTACGCCTGTTGAAACAAGTATGAGCATTGTAAGCAATAAGGCTACGCTTTTTCTTTTAAAATCTTGTATTCGCATTTTTGCCTCCATAAAATAATGATACATAGTTTATTTTTGGGAATTGCGGTTTATTTTGCGTGTGCGCTACCGGATATATCGTATTCGAAATAACCACTCAGCGTCAAACGACCTTCTCCATACAAAAAATCACCACGCTTTCTTAAAAATTAGAAATCAATGCATTCCATTACCGAAGTAAAACATTAATGTGCAAATGCATTAAAGTCTAGTATAGCACAAAGTGTTGCGGTTTGCTCTCTTTTTTTCAAATTTTTTTGAAAGTACAAAAAACCTGTATGATTATCCAAGAAACCACATTCGGTACACTGCAATATTGTACACAATTGGACTAAAATTGTCCAGATACTTTTTATTTTATACAAAAAGCGGCTCGTATCCATATCATTTCACGCCATAACGACATTGCTACCCGCTTGGTAAGCGCTGATTAATTCACACGCCTTGTTTTTGTGTCACTTAATTTGAATAAATCCGCTGCTTCAATAACTTGAACAGAACGTATGCAAAACTCCTTTTGAAGCGCTATCATATTACACCGATGTTGGCCTATCATTTTTGATGTCTGTCCCTGAGGTACGATGATCTCGATATCGCTGTCTTTGGGTATGTCTTGAAGCTGAGCCGCAACGATATGGTATAATATCCCAGAATACACAAGTTCCCCAAATGAAGGATGATATGCACCCGCAACCGCCTGACCGCCGCTCAGCTCGTCGGTCGGATTTAATCCCAACCGAATAATTGGAATTTGCGCATCTTCGAATATCAACGCCAGCACTTGACAAAGTGCGACAGCCTCTTTTACAGAATGTTCTTTATAAGACCCTGTGCAATACATTTCATAGAGCTTGGTATCCGATACGACTACTGTTGGATATATTCTGACCCCATCAGGTTTGAGCGATGATATCTGCCGCGCAGTATATACGGATTTGTCAAAATCATCTCCGGGGAGCCCGGTCATCATCTGTATAACCAGAGCTATCCCTGCTGACTTTATGATTTGTGATGCCGTCTTGACATCATTTGACGTATGTCCGCGACGTGACAGCGCAAGCACCTCATCGCACATCGACTGCGCTCCAAGTTCAATAGTGCTCACGCCATATTTCTTTAACCGCAAGACTGTGACTTGATCAACACAGTCCGGCCTGGTTGATAATCTTATTGCTCCATGAGGAAAGTTTGACAACAGCTCATGTGCCGTACAAAGCAGGTCATTTTGCTGTACTTCCGGCAGCGCAGTAAAACTCCCGCCATAAAATGCAATCTCTATTTCATAGGTGTCGATGTCTTCATGCTTTATATGCTCCGTTGCAGTGAAAAATATCTTTTGAACATCTGAAGAAATGGCCGGAGCAAGTGCACCGGAAATGCGATTTTGATTGCAAAAGACGCACTCATGAGTACAGCCGGAGTGCGGAATAAATATAGGAATAATACGGCGTTTAGGAGTGCTCATGCATTTTCAAAAGTGCCGCTTTTGCGGCCATCTGTTCTGCTAACTTCTTGCTTTTGCCTTCCCCAAGGCCGATTGTTACATCATTGAGCAGCACTTCAACAGTAAATACCTTCATATGATCAGGGCCACTTTCACCTTTGATTTGATATGAAATCAATTGACCGGGATTGACCTGAATCAGCTCCTGTAATGCCGTTTTGTAATCGGTGTTTTTCTGCAAAAATTGATTGGAATCCACTGACAGAAATCTTTCAATCAATTGAGCTGCCGGTGCAAAGCCGCCATCAAGATAAATTGCAGCAATAACCGCTTCAACCGCATCCGCAAGAATAGATGGACGTTTGCGTCCACCGCCTTTTTCCTCACCTTTGCCCAGTTTTATATACTGTCCCAGATCTAGTTTATGCGCTATGGATGTCAGGCTGGCCTCGCACACAAGCTCCGCCCTGAGTTTGGTCATGCGGCCTTCCGGTAAGTTTGCGGCACTGTCATAAAGTAATTTGGAAACAGTTACCCCAAGCACTGCATCACCGAGAAACTCAAGCCTTTCATTGCTGGGTATGCCTTTGGACTGATTTTCATTGGCATATGAACTGTGCGTCAGGGCAACCTCAAGCAAAGCCGTGTTTTTAAAGGTGTAATTAAGCTGTGACATCAATACTTCAAGCTGCGGTTGTTTCATAAATTCCTCTTTGGCCTGATGAAAAATTTCCTCCATCGGCTTGGTCAGATAGATATCCGTTTATGCAAAATTCAAAATCGCATATTCATTAATCATCGGCACTTTTCATACGTGCAATATGCTCAGAAAGCTTAGCTGCGATATGCGCACTTGCAGCCGAATTGGCTTGAATTATTGCATTTTTAATTGCGAGTGCATTAGATGAGCCGTGCGCTTTTATGACGGGCTTAGATATGCCCAAAAGCGGAGTTCCGCCAATCGCATCGGGATTTAATTTTTCTTTGAGCTGAGATAAGTTCTTTCTAATAAGCAACGCAGAGAGCTTCGTCTTTGCACTTTGCATGTATATGCCCTTAAGCTCAGACATGATCAGCGAAGCCATGCCTTCCAGAGATTTGAGGAAAATATTTCCGGTAAATCCATCGCACACCAGTACATCACAGGCGCCCTTCATCGCTTCCTTTGCCTCAACATTTCCGATGAAATTCAGCGTTTTTGACTTGGCTGCGTTATCCAGAAGCTCATAAGTCGCCAGTTGCAATGGAGTACCCTTAGTAGGCTCAGCACCATTGTTAAGCAGACCAACTCTGGGTGATTTTATTTTCATAATGTCCTGCGCATAAAAAGTACCCATATACGCAAATTGAAGCAGGTACTCAGGCGTACACTCTGAATTTGCGCCGCAATCAATGAGCACAAACCCACCTTGTGTGTTGGGTATAAATGGTGCAAGTGCAGCGCGTCTGATGCCCCTGACACGCTTTACTATGAGTGTCGCTGCGGACAACAGCGCCCCGGTGCTGCCTGCTGAAATCAAAGCATCTCCCCTGCCTTCACTGAGCAGGTTGAGCGCAACACTCATAGACGAATCACTCTTTGTTCTAAATGCATTAGCCGGATCATCTTCAATTTCTATAATTTGTGTTGCATTGACTATTTCAATTTTGGATGGGATGTCTTTAAATCCCAGATCTTCAATAATGCGAAGGATTTGTTCTCCCTTGCCAACCAAAATAACATCGATATCCGACTGCTGCGCAGCCAATACCGCACCTTCAACAATCGCTTCCGGAGCATTGTCTCCCCCCATGGCATCTACAATGACTTTCATATGATCCCCCAATCACCAAATTGTAAAGCACAAAGTAAACGATCATAAAAACTTGCGAGGCTTTTAACTTTTAAGCCTTTGCTCAACAATTTCATCAATAATCGTTAGCGCTCTTTCAGAAAGCGCTATATTTTTGTTGCGTTTGCCTTTAATCTTCTGCTCAAGCGGCTTGATGATACCGAAATTTACATTCATGGGTTGAAAATCCGATACCGATCCGCCCGATGTATACAGTGCCAATGAACCTATTGCAGTTTCCTCCGGAAAATTGATTGCTTCAAGCCCCTTGAGTTCACAGAGTGTTTCAAGTCCGGTCAGAAGGCCGGAAGAAGCAGACTCCACATATCCCTCAACTCCGGTAATTTGCCCGGCAAAACTAATACGCAGGTCTGATTTAAGCCGGTTATAACGGTCAAGCAGCTTCGGTGCGTCTAAAAATGTATTTCTGTGCATCACACCATAACGAACAAACTCTGCGTCCTGCAAAGCCGGAATCATCGAAAACACACGCTTTTGTTCCGGGAATTTTAAATGCGTTTGAAACCCTACGATGTTGTAAAGTGTCCCCTCGGCATTATCTTTGCGAAGCTGCACCACCGCATAAGGCTCTTTACCGGTTTTAGGATCAGGCAGACCGACCGGTTTGAGCGGACCATAGCGCATGGTGTCCTCACCTCGTTTGGCCATTACTTCTATCGGCACACATCCTTCAAAGACTTTTTTATCTTCGAACCCATGAAGCTGCGCCTCTTGAGCAACAATCAGCTCATTGTAAAAGTCAAGATATTGCTCACGGCTCAATGGGCAGTTTATATAATCTGCGGTGCCTTTATCATAACGAGATGCAAAATACGCACTGTGCATATCAATCGAATCAAATGAGACAATCGGTGCGGCTGCATCAAAGAAACTGAGCATTTTCTTGTCAGGCACGAGTTGTATAAATTTATCGGCAAGCGTATCTGCAGTGAGCGGGCCTGTGGCAATGATGACACGCCCTTGAGGTATATCGGTTACTTCACAGTGAGATATGGTTATATTCGGATGATTTTTGATGCGCTCGGTGACCATCTGTGCAAATGAAACTCTGTCAACCGCAAGCGCACCCCCTGCGGGAATACGTGTGGCATCAGCACAGCGCATAATGAGACTACCGAGCCGCCGCATCTCCTCTTTGAGCAGCCCCACCGCATTACTTAACTCATCACTCCTCAATGAGTTAGAACATACAAGCTCTGCAAAGTCAGTTGAAATATGCGCCGGTGACATGGTTTGCGGCTTCATTTCAAAGAGTTCTACTTTTATACCATTTTCCGCAAGTTGCCAAGCTGCCTCACATCCGGCCAAACCTGCGCCAACTACACTCACTTTCATTATTTCTCACCTGAGCTCTTTCGTGTTGTCGATTTTGATTGAGGTGTGGCTTTCTTAGATACTGCTTTTTTAGTTGCGGTCTTCTTGGTTGTTGTTTTTTTTGAAGCAGATTTTTTTGCGGTAGTCTTGGCGGCAGAAGCGCTTTTCGCCGTTGACTTTTTAGTTGTTTTACTCTCAGCGGTATCTTCAGTTGAGTCTGTAGTGACCTTTTTCTTATAACCCCGCTTATCTTCCGGTAAGAAGTTTTTACATTTTTCGTTGATGCAAAACGGCTTTTTAAACCCCCGGCCCGAAGCTTTAAACATCGTTTGACCGCATTCCGGACAATTTTCAGCAACAGGCACATCCCAAGTCAAAAATCCGCAGACTTTTAGATTTTCACAGGCATAGTATGTATAGCCGTTTTTTGAGGTGCGTTTGAGTATTCTCAAGCCGCAATTCGGACATTTACCGGGCATTTCTATGACGAGCGGCTTGGTAAAGCTGCAATCAGGATAACCCGGACAGGCTAAAAAGCGTCCGAAACGTCCGGATTTGATGACGAGCTGACGACCACATACATCACAGATCTCGTCTGAAACCTCGTCCGGAACCTTGATCCTGGTACCTTCCAGTGCAGTTTCTGCATTGACCAAAGATGTGTTAAACCCATTATAAAACTCTTCTAAAACATGCTTCCAGTCATCATTTCCTTTTTCTACACTATCCAGATGTTCTTCCATTCTGGCTGTGAATTTTAAATCAACAATATCACCAAAGCGCTCTTTCATAAGATCTGTAACCACTTCGCCAAGCGGCGTGGGGCGCAGAGACTTGCCCTCTTTTACAACATATTCGCGGCTTAGAATTGTCGAAATAGTCGGCGCATATGTGCTCGGACGCCCTATACCTGTTTCCTCCATTGCACGGATCAGTGTCGCCTCAGTGTAACGCGGCGGTGGTTGTGTGAATTTCTGCTCTTCTTTGATATCAATAAGGTTGAGCATATCCCCATCTACCAATGCCGGCAAAGGTGAGTGCTTTTGCACTTTATCATCGTCTCGACCCTCTTCATAAACCGCAGTAAATCCCGGAAATACGATCACAGAATTTGTCGCTCTGAAGAGATATTGAGCAGATAAGATATCCACAGTAATCGAATCATAAATTGCAGCAGCCATCTGGCTGGCTACAAAGCGTCCCCAAATCAGTCTGTATAACCTGAGCTGATCACTTGTAACACTGCCTTTGATACGATCCGGGGTGATGAACACATCACTCGGACGTATGGCTTCGTGAGCATCTTGGGCATTGTTTTTGGATTTATATCTATTGGGAGATGGAGGATAATATTCTACTCCATATGTTTTAGCGATAAAATCTTTGGCCTGATTCATCGCATCGTCCGAAATGCGCAAAGAGTCCGTTCTCATATAGGTGATCAGACCTATAGTTCCCTCACCTTGTATATCCACGCCTTCATATAATTGCTGGGCAATAGACATGGTTCTGCGCGGAGCCATGCCGAGCTTGCGCGAAGCTTCTTGCTGCAATGTAGAAGTTATAAATGGCGGTGATGCAGATCTCTTTTTATCGGTACGCTTTACAGAGTTCACTGAAAAAGCAGATGCCTTAACTGCGGCAACAATCTCATTTACCTGAGCTTCCCCGGTCAGTTCAAGCTTGCCCTTTTCAGTACCGTGAAATGCTGCTGAAAAACGCCCTTTCTCAGCATCGGTATTTTCAGGATGCAAATCAACATGTAACAGCCAATATTCTTCCGGGATAAAGCGCTTTATCTCACCCTCTCGATCGGCAACCATCCTTGTAGCGACTGACTGAACCCTACCGGCTGAAAGACCTCTTCGGATTTTCTTCCAAAGTAGCGGGCTGAGCTTATATCCAACGATCCGGTCTAAAATACGCCTTGCTTGTTGCGCATTGACAAGATCCATGTCAATTGCACGTGGATTCTCTATGCTGGCACGTACAACTTTTTGCGTGATCTCGTTAAATGTCACGCGAAATGTCGAAGCGTCGGGCAACTCCAGCAGCTCTTTTAAATGCCATGATATCGCCTCTCCCTCGCGGTCGGGGTCGGTGGCAAGATAGACATGGTCGCTATTTTTTGCTTCTTTTTTGAGTTCCTTGATTGTACTTTCTCTCGCTTTGACCGGCTGATAATCGGGCGTAAATCCATGCTCTATATCAACGCCGAGCGTGCTCTTGGGTAAATCTCTGAGATGCCCCATAGATGCAGTGACTTTATAATCAGCGCCCAGATACTTCCCTATTGTTTTGGCCTTTGCAGGCGACTCAACTATGACCAGATTGCTTTTTTTCTTTGGCATTAAATCAGACCTCATTTTGTAAATTAAAAATCGGAAATTATTGAAAAAGGTTTAGCGTGTTTCGGACTCACGTCCGCACGATCTCACATGTTGCGTTGAAGTTATTGCATACTGCACTTTTATTTTACAGATGACAGAGAAAATATCTTTCCACTTTCTTGCAACACATGCCCTTTGATTTCAAGCATTGTCAATGCCGTAAGCACATTTGGTGCTGACAGATTGGCTTTTTGGATGATTTCGTCTATATGTAGCTTACGTGACTTCATCATTTCCGCAATCGTTTTTTCATCTCCGGATAGCTTGCTGATGATTGTATCTAGGTCAATATATTCTAACGCAAGTTTCTTGTCAATCTCTTTTTTAACATCTAAGCTTTTGTTGCGTTGTGTATCTAATGCCGCACCGAAGCCAATTTCGGCTCTCTTTGCATTAACATGCGGCTTGATTTTTTCAGCACTTTTAGAGATTTTATTCGGAAATAAAGCGATATATTCACCGATAATATCTTCTGCAGACAACATGGCAATAGCGCCGTCCCGAAGCAATGCATTAGATCCTGCACAGCTTTTGGCATCAATATTTCCGGGCAAGGTAAAAACGTCTCGGCCTTGTTCTAGCGCCTGTAGCGCTGTAATAAGCGCACCGCTGCGTCTGGGCGCTTCTATAACTGCAACCCCCAGCGAAACACCTGCAATCAATCTGTTCCTCATGGGAAAATGAGATTTTATAGCAGCAGTTTTGGGAGGATATTCGCTAATGATTGCCCCATGCATGGCGACATCTTCAAATAATTGCTTATTTTCCGGAGGATAAACAATACTCAAGCCTGAGCCAATAATGCCGACGACACGTCCGCCGCCCATGAGTGCACCGCGTGCGGCGGCTGAATCAATACCTTTAGCAAGACCTGTTGCCACGGTTACACCCCTGTTTGAAAGATCATATCCGATAGTTTCAGCGGCATTTAATCCATAGGGCGTGCAGTCTCTTGTGCCTACGATACCCACAACAGGCTCTTCGTCAATCATATTGAGCTTGCCTCGAACATATAGGAGTATGGGCGGATCATATATATTTTTGAGCCTGTTGGGATACTGCTTGTCATGATATGTTATGATATGACATCCGATCTGTGCACAGTCAGCCAATATTTTATTTGCGTTGTCCAAATTTTTATTACACAACTGCTGTATGTCATCAAGCGTTATTTGCTCAACTTGAAAGTATTGCGCCTGATCAGCCATAAATACTTTTTCAGGACAACCGAAATGATTGAGCAAGCGCAGAGCTGTGACTGCACCTATGCCTTTTAACATAGATAACCAGATCCAATATTTTAACAGATGTTCCATTAAACACAACTCCTCCAATCAGCTTGACTGACTGCTCCTATCAGTATTTTATGTTTTCGAGCGGCACAGAACAAACTCGTGCTGTATTATATGTTGAACATGATGATACCCGCAGCAATCGCCGCATTTAAGGATTCACACTCAACAGATATAGGTATCATAATTTGTTCATCACAAAGCGCAATGACATCGTCCGAAAGTCCGGCACCCTCGCTACCGATTGCAACAACCGAATCAGTCAAGCACACATTGCGAAAGTCCTGTGCAGCATCACTGAGCACCGCTCCGATAAGTCTGACACCACCATGCTTCATGCGTGCAAGTTCTGCGATATTCAGGTGTTTGATACGCTGCTTAAAAATAGCGCCCATAGTGGCCCGAATCGTCTTTGGATTGTAAATATCTGCACAGTCACCGGTCAAAATGATATTTTTTATACCGAAAGCATGAGCGGTACGCATAATCGTGCCAAGATTTCCCGGATCTTGGATGCCGTCAAGCAGTATGCCCGATGCTTCTTTTCGTTCTTGCTGCTGAGGCATTTTGCATGAAAACAACACATTTTGTGCGTTCTTGAGCGGTGAAAGCGAATTGATTACGCCCTGATCAGTAAGGTAGAGCTTTGTATTTATTGGCAGTCCAAAAGGTATGTGCGTTGAAGTCAATACGGCTACGATCTCAGTGCCGCTTTGCTCGGCTTCTTTAAGCAGCTTGATTCCATCGCATAAAAATTCACCGCAAGATTCCCTATATGCTCTGTCAGCGCCTAATTTTTTAAAATGGATACAGAGCGGATTTTTTCTGCTGGTTATCTTTTCCATAGCATATTTCTACACTTTCACATATAAATTCTACACTTTATATTTATAAAAGCCGCATAAAGCGGCTTTTATTTTAGTCCTCAACAGGCTTCATGGTCGGGAATAAAAGAACATCCCGGATAGACGCACTGTTTGTAAGCATCATAACACAACGGTCAATACCGATACCCAATCCACCGGTTGGCGGCATGCCATATTCAAGCGCATTGACAAAATCTTCATCCATCATGCCCGCCTCAAGGAATCCGGCATCTCTCATGGCTGCCTGCTCTATAAACCTCTGTTTCTGATCAATAGGATCATTTAATTCGGAAAAAGCATTGCCCATTTCACTGCGGCATATAAATACCTCATAACGTTCGGTAAGCCGTGGATCTGACTGTTTCCTCTTGGCCAGCGGCGATACTTCGACCGGATGATCAATAATAAAGACAGGTTGTATCAGCTTTTCTTCGACCCGCTGATCGAAGCATTCATATAACAAATCTCCCCAAGTCGGCGCTCTGTCATCAGGCATCTTCACACCAATAGAGGCCGCTGCTTTGACCGCATCTTCCACACTTTCAAATGACATAAAATCAACACCGGTGTGTTCCTTGACTGCGTCAGCCATGGAGATTCTTGGCCATCCCGGAGTCAAATCCAAATCATGTCCCAACCAACTGAGCTTGTAGCTGCCGGTGAGTTTGAGCGCCGCAGAAGATATCAGCTCTTCAAATAAATCCATGATATCATTATAATCTGCATAAGCTTCATAAAGCTCAACTGTGGTAAACTCCGGGTTATGTTTTGTGCTGATGCCTTCATTACGGAAAATACGCCCTATTTCATAAACGCGCTCAATACCGCCGACAATGAGTCGCTTGAGATGCAGCTCTGTGGCAATTCTCAAGTACATATCAAGTCCAAGCGTGTTGTGATGCGTTATAAATGGTCTGGCCGTAGCGCCGCCCGATATCGTACCCAATATCGGAGTTTCCACTTCCATATAGCCTCTGGCATCCAAAAATGAGCGTATGTATGAGATAAACTTACTGCGAATTTCAAATGTCCTGCGCGTCTCCGGAGTCATGATCAAGTCCACATATCGCTGTCTGTATTTTAGCTCCGTATTCGTTAACCCATGGAATTTCTCAGGAAGTGGTCTGAGCGATTTAGAGAGCAATTGAACTGTTTTACAATGAATAGAGATTTCACCCATTCTGGTTTTAAAAACAAACCCGGTGATACCCAAGAAATCGCCAATATCAAACTTCTTGACATCTGAAAAGACATCTTCCCCAACATCATTTTGCTTGATGTAGAGCTGAATTCTGCCTTTATCGTCCATGATATCAATAAAGGTAGCCTTGCCCATTTCACGTTTGGCCATAATCCGACCGGCCATAATCACATCTTTGTTTTCAAAAGACTCAAAATCATCTTTGACATCTGACGAATACGCAGTGCGCTTAAATTGTGTGATGTGAAATGGATCACGGCCTTCATCTTGGAGCTTTTTCAGCTTATCCCTGCGCACTTGAAGTATCTCTGAGAGATCCGTTTCAGTTTCAGGGCCGGACAAAGCAGATGTATCCGGTTGCGCCCAGTCCATTTCAAGGTTAGTGCTGCTTTTTGAGTGCGCGTCAGACATAAAATATCATCCTTTCAATTCATGTGAGGTCAAACAGCAATGGCATTAAATCCGTATAATACCATTATTCAATTTTGAGCACCTCAAATCTAAGGATGCCCACAGGCGCGTCAATCTCAATGGTCTCACCTACTTTGCGCTCCATGAGTCCCTTTCCAAAAGGCGAATCATCAGAGACGCGTGAAAGTGCAGGATCAGCCTCTTGAGAACCCACAATCTCAAAGACATCTTCTGACGAATCTTCCAAATCCTTCACAGTGACCTTGCTTCCGATGCCAACACGGTCAGTTTTCGTCGATGCTTTTACAATTTCTGCATTATCAATGAGATTTTTGATTTCAGCTATTTTGGAATAGAGCTTACCCTGTTCTGTTTTCGCTTCATCATACTCGCTATTCTCAGTAAGGTCACCAAACGACCGCGCCTCCCTGATTTGTTGAGCAACTTCTTTCTCCCTGACTGTTTGCAGATAATGGAGCTCATCTTTCAATTGAGCAAGCCGCTCTTCGCTCATCTTGTACTTTGCTTCCTTAAACATAACATATGATCCTTTCCGGAATAATAATATTGTGCTACCACAAACAAAAAGCCCAACGATACCCATAGTTGGATACTGGACAAATAAACTTACTGTTGACTGCTTTCGATAAATAGATGTAGATTATATGCTTTGATTAATTTTTTGTCAATGAAAATTTGTGCTGCATTAACAATTCAATCGCTTTTTGCAGTTGTAAATCATCATAATGCTCAAGCGTTCCCATAACAAGTTGAGCAAATGCCTCATCTGAAAGCGCGACAATATAATCAGGGACAACCCCACCCTCATCATGCAAACTCACTCTATTTTTGGTCAAATATTCGGCAAAAGATATGTTCACAGCGCCGCCGCGTGGCAGCTCAATTGCTCTTTGTATCCTGCTTTTACCGGTTGTCTGCTCACCAACAATCTGTGCAAAGTCAAACTCTCTGAGCATCGCCGCAAAATACTCAGCACCGCTAAAAGAGAATCGATTGACCAAAACGACCATCGGCAGATCAATATAATAGGCATCAGACCGTGTGATCTGTTCATTACCGGCTCTGTCCACAAATACAAAAATCTCACCCTCCGGCAACAAAAAATCCAAAATTTCTGTCATCTGAGTAACCCAACCACCGGGATTTCCCCGCATATCGAATACAAGTCCTTGCGCTCCCTGCGCTATAAGCTCATGGGTTGCAGCAATAAAACTCTGAGCAGATCCGGAATGAAAATTATATAATCGGATATATCCTATATCATTGTCGAGCATTCCAAAATGCACCGGATCCACAAAAACAAATCCAAAAACAACCGTAACATCCTCATCATATCCATCATGACGCAAGAGCGACAGCACAATTGAATCACCGATTGGTCGGCGAAGCAAATCTCGTAACTCATGATGCGTGATGCCTTTTGTAGATGTTCCATCCACAGCAAGAATGACATCTCCGGGCACAAGACCGGCTGTGTCCGCAGCAGAACCATAGACAATTTGGACAATTTTCAAGCCCTCAGTCTCCTCATCGGACACAACCGTGACACCGATGCCCTCATATCTGTTTTGCGTATTATTTTGATTTTGCCTAAACTCCTCATAAGTCATAAAAAAAGACCATGGATCGTCCAAAGCATCAACTGCTGCACGCATCGCTGCTGCAGTGACTTCATTTTCATCATAATCACCGATATAAGACATGTCTATGACTGAAAGAAGCGCCGCAAAATCACGCACAGCATCGGATCTATTGTCATTAAATCCAAAAGGATACCCTATAAATGCTGCCAGCGCTATGTAGGTTAACGCTGATGCAAGAAGCATCAGCGTTATGACTGTTTTTAAGGAAAACTTATGTTTCATCATATTCCATAATCTCTAAACAAATGAGTAATCACTACCGCATCGTATAGGTCAGCTTTAGAGAAATCTCATCGGATTGACTCTTGTACCATTCACCGTGACTTCAAAGTGCAAGTGCGGTCCTGTGGACACGCCGGTAGAACCCACACGTCCGATCGTTTGTCCTCTTTCAACGACATCACCTACGCGCACGCCACGAGACTGGAGATGTGCATAGAGTGTCGTGATTCTGTCACCATTTCTGTTTTCACCATGAGCGATTACGATAAAATTACCAAATGATGAATTGTAAGTAGAAGTGATGACCGTACCTCTGTCAGCGGCAACAACAGTGGTTCCGTGAGGTGCACCGATATCAATGCCTGAATGATGTCTCATTACCCTGAAAACAGGATGTATCCGAGAACCAAAATGGCTCGTCACATTGCGACTTGACGGTACAGGCCAGATTAAATCACCGGTGCCTCTGACTATGTTGTTCTGATTCGACCTTGCAGCTGCAGCTGCAGCTGCAGCTTCCTGTTGTCTCAACCGCTCCTCAGCTTGGCGAATATCACGTAAAATACGCGCCTCATCAGCAGCGATTTGATCAAAGAGTTCCTGCTCAGAATCCCGATGATCTTGTAGGTCTTGAATAATTTGGTCGGCTTCTTCAAGATGTATCCGAAGCTCTTCTTCCATCTCTTCAAGCAGGGTTCTTTCAGCTTCACGCTCAACCACAGTTTCCTCAAGCGCTTCCTTAGCGGCAATAGTCTCTTCTCTTGCAGCGATGAGCGCGAAATAGGTCTGTTCATCTGCACGCATGATATCCGATACAAAGTCAATACGGGCGAGAAGGTCAGCAAAGCTGGTAGAATCGAACAGAATCTCAAGATAGGAAATAACACCATTTTCTTCCATGTCCCGCACTCTGGTTCTATAGAGTGCAAATTGGGCATCTTCTCTTTCTTGAGCCGCAATAACCTCTAGTTCCTTCTCCTCAATGAGCATCCCATAATGCATAATCGTCAGTTCAATATTATCTATCTGCATACCGGTAAACATGATTCTGTCGTCCAGCACATTTTTTCTGGCCAGCTCAGTTCTTTTTTCAAAATCAATTGCATTGATCTGTGCTTGAACTTCGCTCTTCCTTCTCTGATAATCTCTGAGTTCTCCGCGCAATCTGTTGATTTGAGCACGCGTAGTGCTCGCATTATTAGCCAAGGCTGGAGTTGCAATTGCATCAAGAACAATAAATCCTATGGATACAAGCATTACAACTGCTAAAATGATTGCTATAATTCTTACTGCGTTTTTATTCATTGTCAAACATCACCCCTATTAAAGATATCCGAAACTTATAAATCTGTTGAACAAAGACGTATTGTACATATAAACTGTATCCAATTCGTAACGAATATACGTCTTATTGCTCTTAAACCTTCAGGTACTTGTTTAGCGCCAATGCACTGCCGCCAACACCCACACCGAAACCTATTGCGCCAAATAAGAGAAATAGACCCACATACACATTAGAAAACGGCACAAGATTGATAAAGAAATTCTCAAACTCATAGACTCTGCCGGCTAAAAATCCGTAGACACTCCAGATCATGATAAAGGCAGATAACGCACCCATTGAGCCTAAAATGAATCCCTCAATGGTAAATGGCCAGCGTATGAAAGAGTTGGTCGCCCCCACCATCCTCATGATAGAGATCTCTTCACGACGCTCGTAAATCGCAAGCTTAATCGTATTGGACATGATAAACAACGATATGGCAAGCAAAACAGCAATGATTACCAAAGACACACCGGTCACTATGCTGCGGAATGTCACCAGAGCACTTGCAATGGTGAGGTTGGCATTGACCCTTTCAACACCATAAATCCCCCTCATTTCCTGCAAGGTATATTCAATAAGCGCAACATCTTCAACAAAAATCTCATATCGATGCCTAAACCACGTGGGATCGACATCAGCAAAACGATCCGTGTCATCATGCCGTCCGATGAAAGAGTGCATCGCCTGCTCGCGCGTTATAAAATTCACCCTGCTGACATTGGTGGTACGCGCAAGCTCCCTCTCAAGCGCCCGAGCCTCTATTTCACTGAGATACTCGTCAATATACGCCAAGATGATATTATCATTTTCAAGATCGCCTACTATTGAGTTTATATTAACCGCTAAGAGAATGAAGCTACCCATAATCATGAGAAAAGCGATGATGATGCATATCGATGCAAATGACATCAAACCATGGGCAAAAATACTTGTAAAACCTTCTTTAAGAAAGTAACCGGTCTGGTTTTTACTCGACTTCATAGTTGTAATACCCGTCCATTCCGTCACTAATAATTCGCCCGCCATCAATCGCAATGACACGCTTAGATAATCTATCCACAAGCGGCTTTTCATGTGTCACAATCAAAACCGTTGTACCTAATTCGTTTATTTTTTCCAAAAGCAGCAAAATCTCAAGACTGCGCGCAGGGTCAAGATTCCCTGTCGGTTCGTCCGCAATAATCAGCGATGGATTATTCACAAGCGCACGAGCAATGGCTACCCTTTGTTGCTCTCCTCCGGAGAGTTCATCAGGCCTTGCATTAACCTTATTTTCGAGCCCTACCAGTTCAAGCACATAAGACACGCGCTGGCGGATCTCTTTATTGGGTGTACCGATTACACGCATGGCAAAAGCAACGTTTTCAAACACAGATTTCTTATCAATGAGACGGAAATCTTGAAAAATGACGCCAATAGTTCTGCGCAAAAATGGCATTTTCCGCATCGTTATCTTTTCCATGTCGTAACCGTTGACTATAACCTGACCATCGGTTGGTGCAATTTCCCCGGTGAGCAGCTTGATGATCGATGACTTGCCCGAACCTGATGGGCCGACCATAAAAGCGAATTCACCTGTTTCAAGTGTAAAAGAGACGCCTTTGAGTGCTTTAGTTCCATTGGCATACACCTTAAAAACGTCGGTTAATCTAATCATTAATATTTCGACTCCTGTGATACTAGGTACTTTTTAACCATAAGCGCAACTTTAAATATGATGGCATGGTCAAACTCTCTCAAATCCAGACCGGTTATTTTTTTTATTTTTTCCAATCTGTAGACCAGAGTATTTCTATGGACAAACAATTTTCTGGATGTTTCTGACACATTCAGGCTGTTTTCAAAGAACTTATCAATCGTAAATAAGGTTTCAGAATCAAGTGCTTCAATTGGATTGCGCTTAAATACCTCAGAGAGAAATATTTCGCACAATGTTGTCGGTAGCTGATAAATCAGTCTGCCTATACCTAAACTTTCATAGTTGATGATATTTTTTTCAGAGTCAAATACTTTGCCGACTTCAATTGAAATCAGCGCTTCTTTATACCGATCCGGAAGTTCACGCAAGTGCCTTGCCGGTGTCCCTATACCTATAGCGGTCTTTAGCGAAAGCTCTTCTTCCAGCTTTTTTTCAACCATTTCCGCTATTTTCAAAAGATATTTAAGATCAGCGGCGGGCGGCATTTCCTTTATGACAGCAATATCATTGTCACCCACGGAAATAACAAAGTCATGATGTTTATCCGGGAACATGTCATGCAGAATCTCAATGACCGAAGGATCCATTGCTGCGCTGTTTCGAATGACCAACACACCTCTGACCACTTCCGATGCGAATCTGAGTTCCTTCGCACGTATGTAAATATCTCCCGGCAAGACATTTTCTGTAACTATGTTTTTTACAAAAGCACGCTTATCATGATTTTCTTCAAAGTAAATCCCCGCTTCATTTATAGCAATGGAGGCCATAACACATAAAGATCGGGCAAAGTCATCGTCTCCCTGCACAAATACGCAGTAGTCGTCAGCGGCTCCTGCCCCCAGAAGCTTAAATGTCTTATGATCATTTACAAAAATCAAATTATCTCCAAGTTCGCTATGAACTTGAATATGTTCTAAACTCGTACCAATTAAAGAAAGGTCACTGCTGGCAACAACCAATCCGTCCGGATCAATGACACCCATTGCTCTTGTTGTAGCGTCCTTCATTTGGATAATAACGCTCTGAAATATCCTACTAGACAAGGTAAATTCCCTCCATTTGCCGCACCTCAGGTAAGCGGCGATTCACTTCAATAAAAGAGTTGATCAGCGTTTATCAGAATGTTTGGCATTTTGACTATGTCATCCTGTGCACTTTATACATAATAAACCAAGTGATTACAAAAATCAATAGCAAAATAAACATTCTGTAATAAAGTTTACATTTTTGTTACTTTTTCGAAAAAATACAGTCTAAACACGCGTTTATTTCCTTGTATTGACCCGGTTTTAATGCATCATCAAGCATCAGTCCGCCGATCGAAATACGCTTAAGATACTTTACAGGTTTACCAATCGCCGCAAGCATCCGCTTGACCTGATGATACTTCCCTTCTGAAAGCGTAAGATAAACTCCGCCATCTGTACGTTCAAGAACAGATGGGCGGCAAAATGTTCCATCAGCGAGTTTAAGACCTTTGGAAAACAAATCAATATCGGCATCAGTTACATCACCATCAATTTGTGCAAAATACTGTTTATTTATATGCTTATTGGGAGATGTGATGCGATGCGCAAAGTCTCCATCATTTGTCAGAAGCAAAAAACCTTCTGTATCTTTATCCAGTCTCCCGGCAGGAAACAATCCCAGCTTTTGATACTTTTCATCCAACAGCGCGATGACTGTTTGCTCATGCCGATCTTCGGTAGCCGAAACAAATCCTTGCGGTTTATTCATCATGATATAGACAAACTTGCGGTAAACGAGCTGCTTATGATCAATCTTAACTTCATGAATATCAGGATCGACCTTCTCCGTGGGTGAGATAGCGATGCAACCTGCGATAGACACCCTGCCGCTTTTAACCAGCACATGAGACTCATTTCTGGTGTACATTCCGGAGTCAGATATCAGTTTATCCAGTCTGATCAGCGGCATTTAAATGACCACTCCTTTTGTATCGTTTGAATGCCTTCAAACGCACTCCCTCGCAGACATAAGAGCGGCTTAAAAAGCCGCCCCCATGCATCATTTATTTAACAATAATTACTCAGTTACAGCAATAACAACACCCGAACCAACAGTACGGCCGCCTTCGCGAATCGCAAAACGCAGACCATGCTCAATAGCAATCGGAGTGATCAGCTCAACATCCATCTCAACATTGTCGCCCGGCATACACATCTCTACGCCTTCTGGAAGCGTAATAACACCGGTTACGTCAGTTGTTCTGAAGTAAAACTGCGGTCTGTAGTTATTGAAGAAAGGAGTGTGGCGTCCGCCTTCGTCCTTAGACAGAACGTAAACTTGACCTTTGAATTTTGTCAGAGGCTTAATGCTCTTAGGCTTAGCCAGAACTTGACCTCTCCAAATTTCATCTCTGGATACGCCGCGAAGCAGTGTACCGACATTGTCACCGGCTTCTGCATAGTCAAGAAGCTTTCTGAACATTTCGATTCCGGTAACGGTTGTTTCGCGCGGCTCTTCCATAAGTCCGACGATTTCAACTTTATCATTGATGTTGAGCTGTCCACGTTCAACACGACCTGTGGCAACGGTACCGCGGCCTGTGATGGTCATGGTATCTTCAACAGGCATGAGGAAAGGCAGGTCTGCCTTACGCTCAGGTGTTGGGATGTATTCGTCTACAGCTGCCATAAGTGCTTTGATGCACTCGTACTCAGGTGCATGGAAGTCAGTGTTTGTTGATTCCAGAGCATTACGTGCACTACCCTTGATGATCGGAATATCGTCACCTGGGAATTCGTACTTAGACAGTAGTTCACGGATTTCCATTTCTACCAGCTCAAGAAGCTCTTCGTCATCAACTTGGTCTGCTTTGTTCATGAAAACAACAATTGCAGGAACACCAACTTGGCGAGCCAAAAGAATGTGCTCACGAGTTTGTGCCATAGGGCCGTCTGCAGAAGAGATAACCAGAATGGAACCGTCCATCTGAGCTGCGCCGGTGATCATGTTTTTGATGTAGTCAGCATGTCCCGGGCAGTCAACGTGTGCATAGTGACGTGCATCTGTTTCATATTCAACGTGTGCGGTGTTGATTGTAATGCCGCGCTCACGCTCTTCAGGAGCCTTGTCAATCGTGTCATACGCTTCGAACTTAGCTTTGCCCTGAAGGCTCAAGTATTTAGTTATAGCGGCTGTCAGGGTAGTCTTACCGTGGTCAACGTGACCAATTGTGCCGATATTAACGTGCGGCTTATTTCTTTCAAATTTTTGCTTTGCCATTTCTTAAAAATCCTCCTTACGATTTTTAAATAAAATATCCTCTTTTGTGCGGTATTTTACCGCAATTCTTTTCTTTTTGCAACCTTTTTGTTTTCAGTGTTCATGAGTTTGTCATAATAAGGCAAGGTGACACATCGTGACGCATTGCCCACTGAACATTTCGGTCACTAGCGCTTTCTTGCGCCAATAAGCTCCTCTTGCAATGATTTGGGCAGCTCAACATAATGACTGGGTTCCATTGCGAAGTTTCCTCTGCCTTGAGTATATGAGCGCAAGGATGTTGCATAACCAAACATTGTAGAAAGCGGAACATCTGCATTAATTTTTGCAGCACCATTTCTGGTCTCAGAACCGGTAATTTGTCCGCGTCTGGAGTTGATGTCCCCCATTACATCACCCATATATTCTTCGGGAACAGTAACAGTGACACTCATAATAGGTTCAAGTAGAACAGGATTAGCTTTGAGCATTGCTTCTTTAAAGGCCATGCTTCCCGCAATCTTAAATGCGAGTTCAGATGAGTCAACATCGTGAAATGAACCATCAGTGAGTGTGACCTTTACGTCAACAACCTGATATCCACTGAGCACACCTGCCAACATCGCACCCTGTATACCCTCGCTCACTGCCGGAATGTATTCCTTAGGAATTGCACCTCCGGTAATCTTGTCAACAAATTCATATCCTTTGCCCGGCTCATTGGGTTCAATTGTAATCTTGACATGAGCAAACTGACCCTTACCGCCGGATTGACGGACATATCTTTGGTCAACACTTTCCGACTTGCGTATGGTCTCTTTGTATGAAACCTGAGGCTTACCAATATTGGCCTCGACTTTAAACTCCCGCAGAAGTCTATCGACGATAATTTCCAGATGGAGTTCTCCCATTCCGGCAATAATGGTTTGACCTGTTTCCTCGTCGGTATAGGTTCTAAATGTCGGATCTTCTTCGACAAGCTTTGACAGCGCAACGCCCATCTTTTCCTGACCGGCCTTTGTCTTAGGTTCAATCGCAACCCTGATTACAGGCTCAGGAAATTCCATGGATTCAAGAATTATAGGTTTCTTTTCATCACAGAGCGTATCACCTGTTGTGGTGTCTTTGAGTCCGACCGCAGCAGCAATATCGCCTGTATACGCTGCGTCTATATCTTCTCGGTGATTGGCGTGCATCTGCAAAATGCGTCCCAATCTTTCCTTCTTTCCTTTTGTGGAATTGTACACCATCGTTCCGGTATCTGCGAATCCGGAATAAACACGGAAAAATGATAATCTTCCAACAAATGGGTCGGTCATGATTTTAAAAGCCAGTGCAGAAAACGGTGCATCGTCCGATGGCGGACGGCTGTCCTCATCACCATGGAGGGTCGTTCCCATCATATCAGGTATATCAATCGGAGACGGAAGATACTCCACAATCGCGTCGAGCAACTTCTGAATTCCTTTGTTCTTATATGATGTACCGCAAACAACAGGAATCATCTTCACTGCAAGAGTCGCCTTGCGAATAGCAGTGCGCAGTGACTCTACAGGGATTTCCTCGCCCTCAAGATAGCGCTCCATAATTTCATCATCAAAATCAGAAACAGCCTCTATGAGCTTTAACCTGTACTCATCAGCAATCGGTTTGAGCGTTTCGGGAATTTCCTCAACGCGCATATCCTTACCCAGATCATCATAGTAGATGTCGGCTTTCATATCCACAAGGTCTATAATTCCTTGAAAATCAGCCTCTGAACCTATGGGTAACTGAATAGGTACAGCATTTGCTTTGAGTCTATCATGAACCATTTTTACGACATTATGAAAGTCAGCTCCCATGATGTCCATCTTGTTAACATATATCATGCGCGGAACGTGGTAGTGATCAGCTTGACGCCAGACGGTTTCCGACTGCGGTTCAACGCCTCCCTTAGCGCACATCACTGCAACACATCCATCAAGCACACGCAGTGACCGCTCCACTTCAACGGTAAAATCAACGTGTCCGGGGGTGTCAATTACGTTGATGCGATGCTCGTTCCAGATGCAAGTTGTGGCTGCAGAAGTTATGGTAATTCCGCGCTCCTGTTCCGCAGGCATCCAGTCCATAGTCGCTGCGCCTTCGTGAACCTCGCCGAGTTTGTATGTGCGTCCTGTATAAAACAGGATTCTCTCGGTCGTGGTTGTTTTCCCCGCATCTATATGAGCCATTATGCCAATATTACGCGTTTTTTCTAATGGGTATTGCCTTGGCATATTGTTCAGCTCCTTTCGTCGCCATAGTCGACTTTAATTATTACCATCTGTAGTGTGCAAACGCCTTATTGGAGTCTGCCATCTTATGTGTGTCTTCACGCTTCTTTACGGCAGCACCAACACTGTTTGCAGCGTCCATGATTTCTCCGGCAAGCCGCTCTCCCATAGTCTTCTCGTTTCTGGATCTGGCATAACTGGTAAGCCAGCGCAAACCGAGTGTCTGACGTCTGTCCGCTCTGACTTCGATGGGTACTTGATAAGTCGCACCACCGACACGCCGAGCTTTAACTTCGAGTGTTGGCATGATATTTTCAAGCGCTGAAATAAACACTTCCAGTGGTTCTTTACTTGTCTTTTCAGCGATAATATCAAATGCGCCGTAGACAACTTTTTGTGCCACGCCTTTTTTTCCATCGAGCATAATACTGTTTATCAGTCTTGTGACCATAACGGAATTATACTTGGGATCAGGCAAAACTTCTCGTTTGGGTACATTGCCTCTTCTGGGCACTATACTTCCCTCCTTCATACTTTTCAGTCCCTGTGATTTGCCTCACAGGTCTGATGAATCTCATAGGTACTCCGAGATGGTAAAACCTCCCGGCATACGCGCCCGCTTTGAAGCTTATATAATAATCTTCATTGCCAGGCATGATTTCGCCTTGCATAAAGCTAAGACTCTATTAGGATTTACCGGCCTTTGGTTTTTTTGCACCATACTTGCTGCGGGACTGCTGACGATCAGTAACACCTTGTGTATCCAGTGTACCACGAATGATGTGATAACGTACACCGGGAAGATCCTTAACACGTCCGCCTCTAATCATTACGACTGAGTGCTCTTGCAAGTTGTGCCCGACTCCGGGGATGTAAGCAGTAACTTCAAATCCGTTTGTCAACCTGACACGAGCGATTTTACGCAGCGCTGAGTTAGGCTTCTTAGGGGTTGAGGTTCTGACTGCTGTACATACACCGCGCTTCTGGGGTGCGGAAAGATCAGTTTCCTTATTTTTCAGCGTATTGAGCCCCTTTTGCATTGCCGGCGAGTTGGATTTGGTCACATGGGTTTGTCTGCCTTTTCTGACCAATTGGTTAAACGTTGGCATTTTTTTCCTCCTTTCCTCCTTATTTTTATTTTTGCGCGTTTGTAAATAAACTTCACAGACGCGGAAAAACCGATTTGTGCTAATGCACGGAAAGAAATTTTAACACACAATACAGGCTTACGTCAAGCGAATTTTTCACTTCTTACAATGCATTACCGGCGCCATAGAGTATAGACAGATCTACATCCACGGAAGCACTGTCCGTTGCTTTCTCACCAGAAACCTGATCATCGTCACTTGAGCTAACAGAGTCGTCAATATCACTGTCAAATTTGCGATAGATCGCCAGCCCGCTGCCGGCCGGTACAAGCTTACCGATAATGACATTCTCTTTCAGGCCGACAAGCCGATCGACTTTACCTTTAATCGCAGCTTCTGTAAGTACCTTAGTGGTCTCTTGGAACGATGCCGCCGACAAGAATGACTCAGTCGCCAGTGATGCTTTAGTGATACCCATAAGCAGCGGTGAGTACACCGCAAGTTTCAGCTCATGCTCTCCACTGTCAATTCGCCCTTGAACTTTTGCATTGGCTTGTTTAAAATCATTGAGATCAACAGTCGTACCGCTAAACAGGTCGGTATCTCCGGCATCTTCAATTCTTACCTTCCGCATCATTTGACGCACAATCACTTCGATGTGCTTATCGTTGATGTCAACACCCTGCTGACGATAAACCCTTTGTACCTCAGATATTAGATATGATTGTGTATCAGCCTTACCCAATATGCGCATAATATCATGCGGATTTAATGCGCCATCCGTGAGCTTATCACCGGCTGCAACGATATCGCCGGACTTTACTCTGATACCCGCAGAATAAGGTGTCTGGTAAACTCTGGCATCACCATCTTCTGAATGAGACACAGTGATTGCAAACATTGCATTTTTGCGCGTTTCCTCGATTTCAACTTTTCCGCCGATTTCAGAAAGTATTGCCATCTTTTTGGGCTTGCGTGCTTCAAAGAGCTCCTCAACACGCGGCAGACCCTGTGTGATATCGTCACCGGCAATACCGCCGGTATGGAATGTACGCATCGTAAGCTGCGTACCAGGCTCACCAATGGATTGCGCCGCGATAACACCGACTGCCTCACCAATGGATACTGTTCCTCCGGTAGCCAAGTTTATGCCGTAACATCTTGCACAAATTCCGCTCTTTGACTCGCAATCCATGGCTGTACGAATCTTTAGCGACACGATGCCTTTGGATACGAGCACTTCCGCATCAGCGGCGCTGAGCATGTGCGATTTCGGGAAAAGAACCGCCCCTGTTTGATCATCAATTACATCTTCAGATGGGAATCTGCCGTGTACCACTTCTGCAAATGTTTCAATCACGATACCATTTTCTATAATTTCGGAAACAACGATTCCATCTGTGGTACCGCAATCACTCTCGCGGACAATAACATCCTGAGATACATCAACAAGGCGGCGTGTAAGATACCCTGAGTCAGCTGTTCGGAGCGCTGTATCTGCAAGCCCCTTACGAGCACCTCTGGAAGATACAAAGTATTCCAAAACTGTAAGACCTTCTCTAAAGTTTGCCTTAATAGGTATTTCAATCGTCCGTCCAGCTGTGTTCGCCATCAATCCGCGCATACCGGCAAGTTGCCTGATTTGGTTCATACTTCCGCGCGCACCTGAGTTTGCCATCATATATACCGGATTATATTCATCCAGCGTGTCCGTAAGTTCGTCCGTAACTTCCTTCGTGGTCTTCTCCCACTCTCTGACAACGAGACGGTAACGTTCATCATCGGTTATAAATCCGCGTCTGTGCTGCTTTTCTATCTCTATAACCTTTTTCTCAGTTTCCCTGATGAGCGGCCATTTTTTATCAGGCACGGTCATATCCGCAATTGAGATTGTAATCGCACCTTGGGTTGAAAACTTAAAGCCCAGAGCCTTGATTTTATCAAGCACAGAGGCAGAACGAGTAAAACCATGTTTTGCAATGCAGTGCTCAATGATTTTTTCAAGCTCTTTCTTACCGGTACGGAAGTTTATTTCATATTCAAACATCTGTTCAGGATCAGTACGGTCAACAAAACCAAGATCTTGCGGTATCGGTTCATTAAATATGATTCTGCCTACAGTGGTTTGAACGACCTTGCTTTCTTCTATTCCATCAATCAACCTGGTTACACGTACATTGATTGGGGCATGTATACCAACATCTCCGCAATGATATGCCATAAGCGCCTCATTTGCTGAGACAAAGTACTTATCGGCACCGGCCTCCCCTTCTCTGAGAAATGTGAGATAATATGATCCGAGAATCATATCATGAGTAGGTACCGTTACAGGCTGACCGTCTTTCGGGTGCAAGAGATTATTGGCCGAGAGCATGAGAATCCTTGCCTCAGCTTGCGCTTCTGCCGAAAGCGGAACATGTATCGCCATCTGGTCACCATCAAAGTCAGCATTATATGCTGTACAAACAAGCGGGTGAAGCTTAAGCGCTCGTCCTTCGACCAACACCGGCTCAAACGCCTGTATACCCAGTCTGTGCAGTGTAGGCGCACGATTAAGCAGCACAGGATGTTCTTTGATGACCACTTCCAAGGCGTCCCACACCTCTGTGAGTCCCTTGTCTACCATTTTCTTGGCATTTTTTATGTTATTGGAGATGCCATCTTCCACCAGCTTTTTCATGACAAATGGCTTAAATAGCTCGATCGCCATTTCTTTTGGCACACCGCATTGATAGAGCTTTAACTCCGGACCGACAACGATAACCGAGCGACCGGAATAGTCTACACGTTTGCCGAGCAAGTTTTGCCTAAAGCGCCCCTGCTTACCTTTGAGCATATCGGACAAGGATTTTAATGCACGAGAGTTTGCGCCCGTGACTGCTCTTCCGCGTCTACCATTATCAATCAGCGCATCCACGGCTTCTTGAAGCATTCTTTTTTCATTTCTGACAATGATGTCAGGCGCATGAAGATGCATCAGGCGCTTGAGCCTGTTATTGCGATTAATCACTCGGCGGTACAAGTCATTGAGATCAGACGTTGCAAAGCGACCACCATCCAGTTGCACCATCGGACGAATTTCCGGCGGTATGACAGGCAGGACATTGATAATCATCCAAGTCGGGTCATTTCCAGATTGGCGAAACGCCTCCACCACTTCGAGCCTTTTGACAAGCTTTGCTTTTTTTTGTCCGGTTGCATCACGTGACTCAACTCTTAGCTGCTCTGAGAATTTTTCAATATCTATATCCGCAAGTAAGTCTCTGATGGCTTCTGCGCCCATTCCGGCACGAAAGTCATCTTCATATTTTTCACGCATTTCGCGATATTCTTTTTCGGTCAGAATCTGATTCTTACGCAGCGGCGTATCTCCGGGATCAATAACTATATATGTTGCAAAATACAACACCTTCTCAAGCACTCTCGGTGTGAGGTCAAGCAATAGCCCCATTCTCGAAGGAATGCCCTTAAAGTACCATATGTGAGAAACCGGAGCGGCCAGTTCTATATGCCCCATTCTCTCACGGCGCACATTGGACTTGGTTACTTCAACGCCGCAACGATCACATACTTTGCCTTTATAACGAATCTTCTTAAACTTTCCGCAATGACATTCCCAGTCTTTTGTGGGACCAAAAATCTTTTCGCAAAAAAGTCCATCACGCTCAGGTTTGAGCGTCCTATAGTTTATGGTCTCCGGTTTGCGCACTTCGCCATGTGACCAACTTTTTATCATTTCAGGTGAAGCCAAACCTATCTGCATAGCCTCAAAAGGTAGAAAGCCCATTACTCGCTCGCCTCCTGCTCATCATTTAAATGGGGAATATTCGGATCAAACATATCATCCTCCCGGGCAAATTCATCATCAGATGGAATGTCCTCTTCAAGTGGCTCGGAAGCTAACTCATCCTCATCTTCAGTATATCCTTCCGGATTATCTGCATCCGGTATATCCTGTACATTGTATCCTTGCTCAGTAAATTCTTCCTCACTGCTCACGTAGTTGGCATTGTCACGGACTTCAGCTTCATCCCCATCGTCTCCGCGAAGCTCTACTTTCATACCATGCTCATCCAGAACCCGCACGTCCAAACAGAGCGATTGGAGTTCTTTGACCAACACTTTAAATGATTCCGGCACACCAGGCTTAGGAATGTTATGCCCCTTGACAATGGCCTCATAAGTACGCACTCTTCCGGTAACGTCATCGGACTTAACAGTGAGTATTTCTTGTAAGGTATATGCAGCGCCATAAGCTTCGAGTGCCCAAACTTCCATCTCACCAAAACGCTGTCCGCCAAATTGCGCCTTACCTCCGAGCGGCTGTTGGGTAACCAGACTGTATGGCCCTGTTGAACGTGCATGAATCTTATCATCTACCAGATGGTGCAGCTTGAGGAAGTAAACATACCCGACAGTGACCGGATTATCAAACTGATCGCCGGTTCTACCGTCATATAATACACTTTTTCCATCTTCACTGAGCCCGGCAAGTTTCAGCGTATCCCAAATATCCTGTTCATTTGCACCGTTAAAGATCGGTGTTGCAACCTTCCATCCGAGCACTTTCGCAGCATAGCCTAAGTGGACTTCAAGTACTTGACCAATGTTCATTCGAGAAGGTACGCCCAGCGGATTGAGTACGATATCCAGCGGCGTTCCATCAGGCAGATAAGGCATATCTTCCTGAGGTAGAATTCTTGATACAACACCCTTATTACCATGACGTCCGGCCATTTTGTCACCAACACTGATTTTACGCTTATGCGCAACATAACAACGCACGACCATGTTTACGCCGGGACTGAGTTCATCCCCATTTTCCCGGGTGAACACCTTGACATCAACAACAATGCCGCTCTCACCATGCGGAACTTTGAGTGAAGTATCTCTGACTTCTCTCGCCTTTTCTCCGAAAATCGCACGCAATAGACGCTCTTCGGCAGTCAGGTCTGTTTCACCCTTTGGGGTAACCTTGCCCACCAATATATCTCCGGCTTGAACCTCAGCGCCGATGCTGATGATCCCTCTTTCATCGAGGTAACGTAATGCATCTTCACCAACACCGGGAATATCTCGGGTTATTTCCTCAGGACCAAGTTTGGTGTCACGGGCGTCAATTTCATGCTCTTCTATGTGAATAGAGGTAAAAACATCATCCATAGCCAAGCGCTCATTGATCAGTATGGCGTCTTCGTAATTATACCCTTCCCATGTCATAAATCCGACAAGGATATTTTTACCCAATGAGATTTCGCCTTCACAAGTTGAAGGTCCATCAGCTATGATCTCATCTTTGGTGACCCGATCGCCCACATTGATGATGGGGCGCTGATTTGTGCATGTGCCTTGGTTGCTTCGTGCAAATTTAGTGAGAAAATGATCCTGCACACCCAGATCATCATACTTTACAGTAATACGGGTCGACGAGACATAAGTCACCTCTCCCTCATCAAGCGCAGAGATAACGACCGTCGAATCGACAGCGCATTTATGCTCTATGCCGGTAGCAACGATCGGCGCTTCAGACGTAAGCAGCGGTACTGCTTGCCTCTGCATGTTCGCACCCATCAGCGCTCTATTCGCATCATCGTTTTCCAAAAATGGGATCATCGCTGTAGCGATTGAGACCATCATTGCGGGCGAAATATCAATAAAATCTATTCGATCTCTGTTGACTTCGATAATTTCATCTCTATGTCTGCATGTGATACGCTCATTGAGCAAAAATCCATTTTCGTCTGTAGGTTCAGTGGCTTGAGCAATGATATATTGGTCTTCCATATCCGCGGTCAAATAGACGATCTCGTCTGTTACGCATTGTGTTTGCTTATCCACCCTGCGAAACGGCGCAATCATAAAACCATATTCATTGACTCTCGCATAGGATGCCAGATAAGAGATCAAACCAATATTCGGACCTTCCGGAGTTTCTATTGGACACATACGTCCATAGTGACTGTAATGAACATCTCGAACATCAAAGCTGGCACGTTCTCTCGAAAGACCGCCGGGACCAAGCGCTGATAGTCTACGCTTGTGTGTGAGTTCCGCAAGCGGATTTGTTTGATCCATAAATTGCGATAATGGTGATGATCCAAAGAATTCTTTGATCGCAGCGGTGACCGGCCTGATATTGATCAGAGATTGCGGCGTAATAATATCGAGATCTTGCAATGTCATACGCTCTCTGATGACTCTTTCCATTCTGGAAAAACCGACACGGAACTGATTTTGTAGCAGTTCTCCTACACTTCTCATCCTACGATTTCCCAGATGATCTATATCATCCGGTTCGCCGATACCGTAGGCAATACAGCCCAAATAGTTGACCGATGCAAAGATATCATCAGGAATGAGGTGCTTGGGAATAAGCGCATCAATATTATCCGCAATCGCTTCCTTGAGTTCTTGAGGGTCTGTGTGCTTTTCTAAGAGGTCACGCAATACAATAAAGCGCACCCTTTCCTTGATGCCCAGTTCAGCCTCAGGATCAAAATCAACGAACTTGTCCATTTTGACCATTCCGTTTGCAAAAACTTTGACATCCCGTCCATCAATAAGCACATATGCATCATTTACGCCTACGCTATCGAGTTCCTCTGCACGAGCGCGTGTGAGCCTTTCCCCAGCTTCTGCAATGATCTCTCCGGTCATCGGATCTGCTATCGGCTGTGCCAAAACTTGACCGACCAGTCTCGTCCAAATCGCAAGTTTCTTGTTAAACTTGTAACGGCCAACCGTGGATATATCATACCGTCTTGAATCGAAGAACAGATTATTGAGCAGAGTCTGGGCACTGTCCACTGTGGGAGGATCACCCGGACGCAATCTTTTGTATAACTCAATGAGTGCTTCATCGCTATTGCGGCAGGTATCTTTTTCCAAAGTGGCGAGTATGCGCTCATCATTTCCAAAGATCGCTTTGAGCTGTTCGCTCGTCTCTGCGCCACTTTCCGCACCCGAACAAGAGAGTTTTGAATAGATGTGTTCATTTTCTCTGCCAACAGCACGCAACAGCCAAGTCACCGGCAATTTCCTGTTTTTATCGACACGGACAAAAAAGCCGTCCGAAGCATCTGTTTCATATTCAAGCCACGCACCTCTGTAAGGAATAAGAGTGGCCGCATAAACAGTTACAGCAGTCTTAATGTCGGCTTTCTTTTCGTAATACACACTGGGTGAACGAATGATCTGAGAAACGACAACACGCTCGGCGCCATTAATAACGAATGTTCCGGCATTGGTCATGATCGGGAAATCTCCCATAAAGATTTCCTGTTCTTTGATTTCCTCAGTTTCCTTGTTACGCAGTCTTACGCTGACCTTTATCGGCGCTGCATAAGTGGCGTCCCTGGACTTACATTCCTCGACAGAGTATTTTGGGTTTTCATTCATGTTGTAATCAATAAACGACAATTCAAGATTCCCTGAATGGTCGGTTATCGCCGCAACATCACGAAATACTTCCCTGAGTCCGGTTTCAAGAAACCATTTGTAAGAATGCTTCTGGACTTCCAAAAGGTTAGGCATATCTTGGACTTCATCGGTTTTGGCATAACTCTTGCGAAGGGTCTTGCCGTATACCACATCTTTAGGCATCTACTTCACTCCTGACCTATTATTTGCTGACTGCTATGAGTCAATTAAGCTGTTGAGTACGCGTTGCACATGAAACTCATCACACGACACACTTGGGTGCGTTGCCATGTTTTTTCCACCCTGTGTTGACAAATCATAAATGTCATGCTAGACTTTGCTTGGCGAAAGTGACGGAATCGATTTTCGCCGCACGCAACGACCCATTGTACCACGAATACAAAAAAAGTCAAGCGTTTTTTTTTTTGCAAATTTCTTATTGACAACGGTTTTCGGTTTTAGTATAATGGCCAAGCGAAATGGTGATGGGAGCATAGCTCAGCTGGGAGAGCACATGCCTTACAAGCATGGGGTCACTGGTTCAAGCCCAGTTGTTCCCACCAGGCCCAGTAGTTCAGTTGGTTAGAACGCCAGCCTGTCACGCTGGAGG
>WQVH01000002.1 GCA_009781695.1 Oscillospiraceae bacterium | reverse complement strand
TTTTTGTAGGCTTGTAACACCAACATTATACCATTTTCACAAGGTTTTCGCCATTCTTTATGGCTAGATTATATTGATTTTTCAAGGTGCAATGAATATTTTCATGTGCGAAGTTTCAGTTAAAAAGTTAAATGGGTGTACACCGGGAATTTGAAAAATATAATCCTTATTGGCTGTGATGAAAATAATCATTACATCATCGTGTAGCTGTCGGATTTTTTTGGCGACTTCGATTCCATTAAAATCCTCCATAACGATGTCAAGAATTATAAGGTCAAATGGCTTTGGCTGCGTTTTATACGCAGCCAAAAGTTCTGTGCCGTTGGCGAACACAGAGAGATCATATTCAATGTTATTATCTTGGAAAATGGTACGGCAGTCTTTTTCCAACGCAACGGAAAATATCTGCTCATCCTCGCATAGTGCCACGTGATACATAGGGGAATTTACCTCCTATGGAAGTGTGTATTTTTGCGAAATTTTAATATCGATAGTATGCTTTTGAGGATTTTTAATGCTCAAAAGTTTATAACACAGGTCTGCAATCATTTCAACCGCAAAAATGTTAAAAAAGTATGAACGTCTATTATTCCCCACCTAAAAAGCAAACTCAAGAATAACTAAGCTGAGCGCCATAACAGCCATCCCCGCAAACAACCACGTCATCACCAGATGATGCTTCCCATATTTGTGTGCCGTGGGCAACAACTGATGGATGGCCACAAACACCATAATTCCGGCGACCGCAGCAAAAACAATACCAAATACAGCCTCAATATCATCAAAAACATTTTGCAACAAAATCCACGCCACAAAAGCACCCACCAATTGCACAAGCCCCGCGCCGGCAGAAATAAGAAACGCCTTGACCTTGCTTCCGGTTGCATAGTAAATAGGCGCTGCGGTTGCAATACCCTCCGGCATATTGTGGATGATGATCGCAATCGCAATGGCGATACCCATCACCGGATCATGCATGAGCGCAATAAAAGTGATAAACCCTTCCGGGAAATTATGAATGGCGAGCGCCATAGCGGACATGACCCCTGTGCGCTTTAATTCACTCTGCTCACCCGCGGAAAACTGACTCTTTCTCTCAGATTTTGAATCCAGAATTTCCGTGATGTCATCATTATGCGGGATGAATTTGTCGATGATCACCATTAAGAGAATTCCGGCAAAAAAAGCCACAGTGGCAATGAGCAACCCCATCGCATCACCATACCCATACTCTAAAGCCTCAACCGCCTCTCGGAAGATCTCTGCAAAAGAAACATAGAGCATCACACCTGCGGAGAAGCTAAGACAGATGGATAGGAATTTTGTACTGGTGGCCTTAGACAGCAATGCGACCAAACCGCCGACTCCGGTGGCTAAACCTGCGATAAAGATTAGTAAAAATGAAAAATGAACGTCAGCCATAATAGAAACCTCCTCAGATTGGTTTGAGATCGGCTATAGGTTGGTATGAGCTAATTACGCATATGTTAGCATAGACTAACTAGGGTGTCAACAATTAATTCTGCTGAGCCTTCATTTCCTATTCTTCGCACCCACCGAACTGTAACCCCATTTAAGTTGCAGTATTGAAGGCCGCCCAAATTTCTGTTGAACAGTACGATAGCTCATGGTAAACTACTGAAATAATCTATCTCAGCGCCTATTTTGCGATATATGGGAAAGGATGTGATATCCTTGAGAATACAAGAATCAGCAGAAAACTACTTAGAAACGATTTTTGTACTCGGAAAAAACGGCGCCCCGGTGCGCTCAATTGATATTGCCAACGAACTCGAATACTCCAAACCCAGTGTAAGCGTGGCAATGAAGAACCTCCGTATCGGCGGACACATTGTTGTCGATGCAGATGGGCACATAACGCTCACAGAAAGCGGAATGGAAATTGCGCAAAGCATGTACGCACGCCACACACTGATCACACAGTGGTTGGTATCACTTGGCGTTAACCAAAAGGTCGCCGCCGCCGATGCGTGCAAGATAGAACATGTCATGAGCGAAGAAAGCTTCGTAGCGATGCGTAAGCATATAGAAAAAAACGCGTGTTTCGAATAAGAAACATTATAGGAAGGAGTCGGAGAACATTGGAAAACAAAAAATTCAACCGGACAAACTATTGCGGGGAACCTACTGCCGCTGATATTGGCCGTGAAATGACCGTTTGCGGCTGGGCAGCTCGCCGCCGCGATTTGGGAGGGCTTATTTTTATCGACCTGCGAGACCGCACAGGACTCTTGCAACTTGCGTTTGACGATAACACCGCAAGAGATGTCTTTGAGACCGCCTCAACCGTAAGGGGCGAATTTGTACTATGTGCAAGCGGAATCCTGCGTGAGCGCTCTGCGAAGAATCCGGAACTGCCGACAGGCGATGTAGAGCTGGAGGTCACGAAGCTCCGGATACTTGCAAAATCAGAAACGCCGCCATTTGAGATCATTGAGAACTCCGATGTCAATGATGCGCTGCGGCTAAAATACAGATATCTTGATTTGCGCCGTCCGGATATGCAGAAGTATATCGCACTCAGGCATAGAGCAACAAAAGTGGTGCGTGACTATTTTGATGAAAATGGCTTTTTGGAAATTGAAACCCCGATGCTTACCAAATCAACACCCGAAGGCGCACGTGACTATCTCGTGCCCAGCCGTGTTCATGCCGGGAAATTCTACGCACTGCCGCAATCGCCGCAACAATATAAGCAACTGCTGATGCTGGCTGGATTTGACCGATACATGCAAATAGTCAAATGCTTCCGGGATGAAGACCTCAGAGCAGACAGGCAACCGGAATTTACACAGATTGACCTTGAAATGTCATTTGTTGACGTTGAAGATGTGCTGGCAATGAACGAAGGCTTTATCAAGCGCCTTTGGAAAGATGTACTTGGCGTAGAAGTTGAAACACCCTTGCCGCGCCTGACTTGGAAAGAAGCTATGGACAGATTCGGTTCGGACAAACCGGACATACGCTTCGGCTTAGAATTACGAGATATCAGTGACATTGTTAAAGATTGCGACTTTAAAGTATTCTCAGAACCGGTTCAGAGCGGCGGCAGCGTCCGGATGATATATGTGCCAAGTGGCGGTGCGCTGCCCAGGAAGCAAATAGACTCCCTCGTTGAGTTTGTAAAGACCTATGGCGCAAAGGGGTTGGCATGGACGAAACTGGGCGAGGACGGAAGTGTCTCATCGTCATTTGCAAAATTCCTGACAGACGAGCAGAACAAAGCAATCCTTGACCGTGCGCAAGCGCAGCCTGGCGGAATCATTCTTATCGTAGCAGATGCTCAAGATGACGTAGTGTTTGCAGCGCTTGGTGCGTTGCGATGCGAATGTGCTAAGCGACTTGAGCTGACAAAAGAGGGCGATTATAAATTCCTATGGGTAACGGAATTTCCATTATTTGAATATTCGGAAGAAGAGGAAAGATATGTTGCGAAGCACCACCCATTTACCGCCCCGATGGATGAGGATGCAAGCCTGCTTGAGACAGACAAAATAAGTTGCCGCGCAAAAGCCTATGATATTGTTCTAAACGGAACGGAACTCGGTGGCGGATCAATACGTATCAATACGCCGAAACTCCAAGCGGACATGTTCAGAGCGCTTGGATTTACTGACGAAGATGCACAAGAGCGTTTTGGACATTTGATCAACGCATTTAAATTCGGAGCGCCGCCCCATGGGGGTATTGCATATGGATTAGACAGATTGGTGATGCATCTGGCCGGGTTAGGCAGCATTCGTGATGTGATCGCATTCCCGAAAGTCCAAAATGCATCAGAACTGATGACCGGATGCCCGGATGTGGTTGACCAAGCGCAACTGGCAGAGCTTGGCGTAGAGCTGGCGAAGGGAGTGCTTGATGAAGTACACTAAATTCAACAATTTAGAGATTTCGCAATTGGGATTTGGCATGATGCGCTTGCCGACCATCAAAGAAAATGGACCTATTGATGAAGAACCGGCCATAAAGCTGATCAGGTATGCCTATGAAAACGGCGTAAACTATTTTGACACAGCCTTTTTCTATCACGAAGGCGAATCGGAGCATATTGTGGGCAAGGCATTGGCGGTATTTCCAAGGGACACATGGCATCTTGCAGACAAAATGCCTGGAAACTTTATGGAAGTGGTTGATGGGAAGCTCAAAGTAGAGATGGGCATGAATGCAGGCGCGATGATTTTTGACAGTCCCGCTGATGTATTTGAGTTTCAGCTCAAAAAGTGTGGTGTGGATTATTTTGACTTTTACCTACTGCACAATGTAGCCGAAGACACCATGGATATCTACACAGACGAAAGACTAGGGATCATTGAGTATCTGCTTGAGGAAAAAAAGGCCGGACGCATCAAGCATTTTGGGTTTTCAACACATGCCGGATATGAATGCTTAGAAAAATTCTTAAATGAATATGATTGCTTCGAATTTGCGCAATTGCAGCACAATTATCTGGATGCAACGATTCAAGAAGGGACGCGAAAATATAATTTGCTCACAAAGCACGGTTTGCCGGTGATCATCATGGAGCCTGTGCGGGGCGGCAAACTGGCAAATCCCGGAGCAAAGGAAATTGCAATTTTAAAAGCAGCCAGGCCTCATGCAACCCCGGCATCTTGGGCGTTTAGATATCTGCAATCATTGCAAAATGCCCCGGTGATTCTCAGCGGAATGTCAAAAATAGAACAAGTCAAAGAAAATATTGAAATATTCAGTGATCATGATCCTATGACTGATGCAGACTTGGCCGTTTTGAATCAAGTTGTAGAGAGCATGGGTGACTTTATACCATGCACATCCTGCCGTTATTGCACAAGTGCCTGTCCCCGCAGCTTGGACATTCCGATTCTGCTGACGACATACAATGAAGCCGCAGTCGAGTTTTCATGGATTGCAAAAGATTTGGTAGAAAGACTTTCTGACGATGAATTACCCGGAGCATGCGTAAATTGCGGAGCTTGTCTGCCGCTTTGTCCGCAGAACATCGACATACCGGAAGTCTTGAGCAAGTTTGAAAAACTAATACAAGCGAACAAACCGACTGAGTAAATAAAAATTAGGTATTGTAAACGCAGCAAAATTGTGGTAATATACAGGCCGACTCGCTTATAAAAGCGCTGTCGGCCTGTATGAAAAGCAAATATAGGGGTGTAGCTCAGCTGGTAGAGCGGCGGTCTCCAAAACCGTAGGTCGCGGGTTCGATCCCTGTCGCCCCTGCCAAAAACCTCGTAACTGTTAAAAGGTTACGAGGTTTGGTGTTTTTATTGATACACTACACTAGGGCCTATAATGTTTTACTTGCCATCATCTCCCGCCTTTTTCCTTTTCAAGGCAACGATGATCGGCACGAGAACCAATGCGACAAATCCGGAAGTAAAGCCATTATTATAAAGGTTGAGCCCATTGGTCACCGGGCCGGCATGAGTGACAATCAGCACATGTAAAAACCCTGCGACCATACCCCATCCGAAACCGAACTTGCCCGCAATAGGCGCGAGACATGTTGAAAACAGCACAGCCAATGCATTTGAAGGAGCAGCCAGCGCAGCAGGGTTAATTGCGGCGCAAATGGTAGCACCCGCAAGTAGCGGCAGCACATTGCGGATATGCTTGCCCAGACTGCCGAAGGCAATCATAGAAAATATACATGCAAAGGTTCCGGCATTTAAATCAAACCCGAAGATCAGCGCCCAAACTGTGCCAATTGCGCCCAGCAGACCCATATTGACATACATCGTCGGGCCAACGAGGGCATAAAAATCATTGGGAGCATGACCGGAATGGGCGAGGAGCGTTTTGATATTTTGCGCATGAGGTGTTTTTTCGGCTCTGCCCAGAATGAGTCCGGTGATGATCAACGCAGCAAATATGACAAAGAGAAATATGGCAATTTCGAGCTGCCGGTAAGTGTACCACATGGACTCTGTTGGGACAGCGATGCCGGCACCAACAAAAATTGCAGCCACAAACTTGGCGATCATACCACCGGCGACACCCATGTTATACAATGTGAACCCATCGTGTACCCGAACCATGGTTGCCAGAATGACCGGAAGGAAAAACCCTATAAATAATCCCACAACGACTCCGATGAAGATATTTATAGATACATGCAGCTCAACACCCAGATGCATCGCAATGGGATTTGAAAAATAAAACAAACTAACGATCGGCGCAATGGCATGGCAAAGCAGCGCAGCCACAACATAATCAGAAAACGGAGTCTTTTTAAAGCGAGAGTACAACCAGACGCCCAGTGTCAGCGGCAGAATATTCAGTACGGTCGCGCCCCAATATGTCCAACCCGCGGTCATCCAAAGGCACATAATGGCTGCGCCGCTGGGTTTAGCGCGCATAAAATACAATACAACGACACCGTAGATACTTGCGATGGCAGAGTTGATTATAGCAGCGCCCAGCCCACCTACGACCATAAAATCCGTTATAAGCAGCCCGCGCTGAGTGAGTATCCGTGTAAGACCTTGAAAAATATCTGCCGGGGTGTCCAAAATAAACGCCATGACAATAAACAGTAAAACCATGCTTAAGAAAATTTTGTACTCTTTGTAAAGTATACGTGGATTGTGATTCATGATGATTAGCCTCTACATTATATTTTTAAAGCGGGAAATCACACCGACAACGGCGATGCAGATGCCGCTGACGATATGCGAAACAAAAGTTCAGCAACGTATTGTACCACTGAAATGTGATGCTGACAATATCAGAAATGAAGAGATTGATGCGAAGTGCCGCATTATGTCAAAAATATGAACACGCACGATATCGCCACGATATCGTAATGAGCGGGCATTTATTGAAATGTTATTTTAAAAAAATTTGCAGCATTTATCATCGATGTGTGGTATTATAGTAAAAAAACATAGACTGCGAGTTGATACCAATGGATCGAAAAATAATTGTAGACAGTTGTTGTGATGTGACCCCTGAGCTTCGAGAACAATTGGGAATTTTGGCTGTTGTTCCCATGACCATGACACTCGGACAACAGGAATATATTGATGACGATAACTTGGATTTACCTGATTTCATGGAAAAAATGATGGCATGTAAGGAAAAAGTGGGTTCTGCGGCACCATCGCCGGTTGCATTTATGGAAGCGATAGAATCAGCGGTGAGCTCTTTTGTGGTCACCATTTCGAGCGGGCTTTCAGCCACATTTGAAAATGCAAGGTTGGGCAAATCCTTAGCGGAAGAAAATGGAACGACAGATACATATATAATTGATTCGAAGAGCGCCTCTGCCGGAGAAGTTTTAGTCGCTATCAAATTGAGAGAATTTATTTTGAAAGGATTGACGAAAGAGCAGATCATAAGTTCTATAGAGGGATTTATTGATAACATGAAGACCTATTTCGTTTTGGAAAGATATGAAAACCTAATCAAAAACGGCAGGGTAAGCAAAGTCAAAGGCAAAATTGTCCAGCTCATGAATGTAAAACTTATCATGGGTTCGGACGGCAATGGCACGATTCAGGTACATGCCAAGCCGCGCGGGTATGACCAAATGCTTGACAAGCTGGTTTCATTTGTCCGCAAGAGCAGCAGACCGACTACAGGTGAGCGCATGGTGATTTGCCACAACAACAACTTACCGCTTGCAACACAAATTTCTAATACCATCAAAAAGCACTTTGACTTTAAAGAGGTGCTCATCATCCCGATGCGAGGTGCCATATCCCTTTACGCAGACAATAAAGGAATCGTATTGGCATTTTAACTTAACAATAACACAGCACAAAGCCTCCGGAGAGACCTTCGGAGGCTGAAGTTTCGATAAACCTATGCGTCTATTGCCTGGGTGTAGTTAAGAATTATTTGAGCAACTTCTGCGCGTGTGGCGGTGTTTCTTGGGTTGAGCATGCCGCCTGAGCCTCTTATGATCTCCCATGACACAGCCCATCTCATGGCATCGGTTGCAAATCCCGAAACCGTGTTGACATCAGGGAATGCATCAAATGTACTGCTTGCAGCGGACATGTCTTCCCCGCTAAACTCAGCATACCGATACATGATGGCAGCCATCTGCTCTCTGGTGACCGAAGCGTTCGGTCGGAAAGTTCCGTCTGCAAAGCCGGTGACAATACCATTGGTATTGGCCCACATCACCGCATCAAAATAAAATGTGCTCGGGTGAGTAACATCGGAGAACATATTTCCGGATTCGCTACCGGCATCAGGGCGTCCGTCCAGTCTATGCAGCACAGTGACGAACATACCGCGTGTCATCGGTGTGTTTGGAGAGAAAGTTGTAGGTGTTGTTCCGGTAAAGATATCATTGTGGAAAACAAACTCAACCGCATTGCGAAACCACGCAGTGGTCGGGACATCGGAAAATGGCAGGATATTTGACGGATCGGGCGGCGGCGGTGGGGTGGCCACGCCATCAGTGTTGAAAAATCCATCGACCAATCCTGTTGCCGCAGACCGAGCAGTAATGATGACCGCTGTATCTTCCGTGGAAAAATATCTCTGATTAGCGACAAGCGTTGTGCCGGTGGCAGAGATGCTTCCTGTAGATATGTTTACCACAGTACCGCGACCCACAGACAACCAAGCCTCACCGGAAGTTAAAATGAAGCTGGATCCCGGGCCTAAAGAGATCGTGCCTGAGGAAGCGAGAGAGACCGGTGTGAATCGTCTGGTAAACGTATAACCTGCAGCGCTCAGATATAAAACATCGAGTCTGGACATGGCGGTGCTTGCCGCACCCTCCATACTTGTGGTAATATCTGATCTGAGTGTGTCAGAAAAAGCGCCCTCTAAATGGCGGCGAGACACTATAGGGTCTCCCTGTGTGCCGGCCGGTGAAGCAGAAACCGTAACCATGCCTATTGTTATGACGAGTATCAAGCACAATGCAATAATTCGTTTCAAAAATTCAGTAGTCCTTTCAAGTAAGAAGTATCATGTACCTTTACACACAAATTTGCCAAGCAAACGCTTGCCATATTTCATTATTTTGAGTGAGTAAAGACTGATAAACAATAGCATAAAACAAGTAAGAATTCAACCATCTCAAAAAATCCTTGACAGATGTGTAAGATTTGCATAGAATTAGTTACAATTGTAGCGTTGCTCAAGGGAGTATTATGGCACGTATATAGACGTTAGTCTGGGAGGTTTACGGCATGCCTGATAAAAAAGATGAAAATAAATTTATGGCAATGCTGGAACGCAGGGGAATAGTGCGAAAAGTAGATGCTGAAAAAGACACAAGCAAAGCAAAATCTGATGCGCCCCAAAAGCGTCCCGATGCGGATTTAAAGTCGATGTTAGAATCATCGGACAAACGTGCGCAAAATATAACGCCTGCGGCCCGTCAGCCGGTTCCCGGCATGATCAACCCAGTGCTACCCGCAACTGAGAAAAAAGCAGCCGACGAGAAGAAAGCAGCCGAAGAGCGCACAGGGCCGCGTCCGGCAGAGCGGATTACTCCGCCACCGCCGCCTGCGCCCGTTGTAGTGCCTCCTGTTGCAGTGGCAAAAGAAGCGCCTAAGGTAGTTGAAGCACCTAAGGTAACCGAAGCGCCTGTGGCTTCGCGCCCGGCAGAGCGCGTTGTGCCTACGCCTCCGCCTGCGCCTATGGTGATGCCGCCCTCTGTTTCGGCAGTGAGAGAAGAACCTAAGACAGTCGAAGCGCCGCGTCCGGTAGAGCGGGTTATTACTGCGTCGCCGCCATCTGCGCCTGTTGTGGTGCCTCCTGTTTCAGCAGTAAAAGAGGAGCCTAAGGTGGTCGAAACGCCTGTAGCTCCGCGTCCGGCAGAGCGGATCACTCCGCCGCCTCCTATGCCTGTTGTGGTGTCTCCTGTTTCGTTAGTGAAAGAGGAGTCTAAAGTGGTCGAAGCGCCTGTAGTTCCGCGTCCGGTAGAGCGGGTTATTCCTACACCGCCGCCACCGCCTCCTGCGCCTGTTGTGATGCCTCCTGTTTCAGTGGTGAAAGAGGAGCCTAAAGTGGTCGAAGCGCCTGTAGCGCCGCGTCCGGTAGAGCGGGTTATTCCTACACCGCCGCCACCGCCTCCTGCGCCTGCTGTGGTGCCTCCTGTTTCGATCGTGAGAGAGGAGCCTAAAGTGGTCGAAGCGCCTGTAGCGCCGCGTCCAATAGAGCGGGTTGTGCCTACACCGCCGCCGCCACCTCCAATGCCTATTATACCCCCTGTTTCGTCCGAGCGTGTACCACCGGCATCGGTTGAGACGAGAGGTTATGAATTTGAACGACCGAAGTCTGATGGATTTGCAAGGCCAACCCCATACTTCGCTCCGGTCGATCCATTTAAGGAGGAATCCGGAGAAGTGACAAGTACACCTACGTCAGGAGGACTTCCCGCTTTTGATAGGCAACCACAGGTTGAATATGCACCTAAGCCGGAAGAGAACTATACGGAGAGGTATATGGCTGTCGATGAGCTTTATGAAGCTCTGGCAATGAGTAAGAAAAGAACAGATACAATTTACCTTATTGAGGAGTATTTTAAGACACTACCCGATTCTCTTCCTGAAGAATCAAAGCGTGACATCGTAAGTAAGATCGTAGCAGCTTCCGGATTTGACTATGATCTGCTCATGGGCGATGGTGTGCTGAGAGTAAAGATGCTTAAGGAATACGCAGAGCGTTTTGCATTATACACAGAGGACTATGTTTCTATACGTCAGGCTGAGCTTGATGAGCTGGATCGCCAAGTGGCACGGATTCGTAAGCTGGTAGAAGAGCGCAGAGAACTCCATAAAAAGCAATTCCTTACCATTGAAAAAGAAGCCCAAAGGCTCAAGGAAATACTTACATTTATAGCGGGTTGATGCGGTTTGATTTGACTGCGTCACATTATCTGGGGAAAGAAGGGATTGTTTGTGAAGGGATATGAACTGACAAGTCGCGGGATAATATTTGTCGTTGTGCTTGCTGTGGTGCTTTTATTTGTACCTGCAACGATTATCTTTGTCTCGGCGAGGGACACAGGGAGTCCTGCGGCACAAGATGATCAAACACCTCCGACAATTGCGGATGCACCGCCTGAGGGTGGTGATGACCTATCAGCAGGGGACGATGAAATCGCGTTTTATCCGTTGCCGGAGATTCCGGACGATTCTGATGATTTAACGCCGCCGAACGAAGACGATATTAATAATGATCTTGAGCATCAAGATGATGAACAAGGAGATGATGATGAGCAGGCCTTTGATGATTTGCCGGAAGAGCCGGAAGAACCGGAGTTGCCGGAATATCCATCGGAAGAGCCGGGACAGTCGGAAGAATCGGCACAACCACAACCGGAGCAAACAGAACCTGCTGAGCAAGTTGCCTTAGATCCGATTGCAGGGACACTGACATTTTACCTCACATCGGATACATTGAGCATGTTGCTTGATCCCGACTCCGGTATGCTAGACGACTTTTTAGCTTTGCCGACAAACACGGAGGACAGAGCAGTTCTGATTGATGTGCCTGAGCTGGCATCCGAAACTGTAACAGCGCTCATCCGTGTAGTATCTGATGCACTGACATTACATGGGGTCTCTCCGGAGCGGATTGCCTATGTGACCCGCCCGGTGCCTGCCGGAACCAGCAGTTATGGAATCGTGCTGTCGTATGTAGACGAAAGACCTAAATGATAGGCAGTATAAAGGGGGTGTAAGCCCCACTGCCAGTTGGCAGCCCTTTCTCGGCACGTCGCGTACGATGTATCAGGCTGATGGGATATACCGCATCAACCTGACTGGCCACTGAGCAATTGCCCTCATACTCAATCCCGGATAACGGAGATGGTATGGGGGCTTAAATCTGCCGCAAAATGGGCAACAATTCACTAAACTGCATACCATTGGATGCCTTGACTAAAACAGTGTCATCTTTTTTTATTAAATCAGGCAAGACTTCGAGCAAACTTTTTTTATCCGGATAATAACAGGCGTTATGTGTGCTGATCGATTTAAATCCATCATAAATAAGCGAAGCCTTGTCTCCGCCGCAAATCAAATAATCAACGCCGCACTGCGCAGCAAAAACACCCACGTCATAATGCAACTGATCGGAGTCTGTACCTAAATTCAACATATCTCCAAGGATGGCAATGCGTCTGCCTGTGAGGCTGGAAAGTGATGACAGCGCAGCCTTGACAGAATTGGGATTGGCATTATAGCAGTCATCGATCAAAGTGATTGTTCCGGTAAAAGAAGCGTTTGACCTGCCGCCAACCGGAGCGTATGACTTAAGTCCGTGGCTGATTTCTTCATCGGTCATACCGAGCAGTCTGCCAATTACAGCGGCGGCGGGTGCAAGTGCAGGTAAATGGCTGCCATAAGAGGGGATGAACACATGGAATTTGCCGGTATCGCTTAAAATATCAAACGTCACAGCATCAGTGCCTTGCGCATGGATATCAGCAGCGCGAAAGTCATTATGTTCCTCCAAACCGAATGTTATCGTTTTTCTCTTGGTATCATAACTTCTGAGCAACTCATCATCGCCATTCATCACCGCAATACCATCAGGTTTCATATATGCAAAAGCCTCAGTCTTCGCCTTGAGTACACCGTTGAGATCCCCTAGTTCTTCAAGGTGCGCATAACCAATTTTGGTCATGATAAATATATCCGGACGAACCATCTGAGCAAGAATGCTCATATCACCAAAATCGCTTATGCCCATCTCGATGACCGCTGCTTCATGTGTTTCATCAAGTGAAAGCAGTGTCAGTGGAACACCGAGATCGTTGTTTAAATTTTCACGTGTCTTTAACACATGGAATTTTGCGCTCAAAGCAGCCGCGACAAGCTCTTTGGCAGTGGTTTTGCCGACACTTCCGGTAAGTCCGATAAAAGGAATATCAAAAAGGCTGCGATAGTATGCGCCGATCTCTCTTATAGACAGAAGCGTAGAATCAACAATGACATAAGGCCCTTTAGCATCAGGGATCTCCTCTTGGGTGAGACAACATGCCGCACCGGATTCAAAGGCACTATTGGCAAAACTATGCCCATCTACTCTGGCGCCTTTAATACAGATAAAGAGATTCTGAGGCTGAATGTTGCGATGATCACGTTCTGCTCCTTGGATACGTATGTTGCGGCTACTGTCGTCTCCGACATATGTTCCGCCTGTGATGTCTGCAATGATCTGTGGTGTCAAATACTTCATAGAGCACCTCCCATGAAACGAAATATTGCACACTATACAACAATTTGGCAATAAGTTCAATGGGTAGAAAAGCACTTAAAATATCCGTGAAAAATCTGCAAAAAAATATGTTGACAATAAACATTTTGGATATTATAATACTAAGGCTCATCACTTTTCGGATGGCGGCATAGCTCAGTTGGCTAGAGCACTCGGTTCATACCCGGGGAGTCGCTGGTTCAAATCCAGTTGCCGCTACCAGTATAAAGGGGCGGACGACAGCCCGCCCCTGAAGATGAGGCCCGTTGGTCAAGCGGTTAAGACTCCGGCCTTTCACGCCGGCAACACGAGTTCGAGTCTCGTACGGGTCACCAAAGTAAATCCCAAGAACGTATATGGTTCTTGGGATTTATTTTTACAAGTCTCTCAATCACACTACCTAAAGGAGCATGTCATGACCTTTAGTATATCAAACAATTGTTCGGATGGCTGCGGAAAGCCGCCGCTCAAGAATAAGACACATAAATTCCTGAAAATCGGAGTGCCTATCATAGCGGTAGGCTTGATTGCTACGATTGTGGTTGTCTTAATTTTCACAAGAACAAACCCACTGCTGGTCACCGGCAGAGCGCTCTCGAACTTTAGTGATGAACTGAGCGAGCGTATAGACACAACACCCTTAAAGGCACTCGGAATGCTCATAGATACCCTTGAAGACGGAGTAGTTACGGTCAGTGTCGATTATGTCCTGCGCTGGCTTGGAAGCAACAGGGGCGACTTTACATTATCCTCGAATCGTGCGCAGAGGGATTTTGCGTTAAAAGCTGAAGTGACATTTTTTAACAGACTGGATTTTGAAGCGGAAATGTTTTTAAATAAAGAGCGCTTGGCAATGACTTCGAGTATAATGGATGAAGCATATTACGGAATCACATTGAGCACATTCAGGGCTGACATTCAAGACTTTGGCAGCATGATAGGGCTTGATGCGCAGACTATGGGTGCACTTGCGGATGCTGTAGAGATGCTTGAGTGGGTGATGAATATGCCCGGAGCTGAGGATGCAGCGCTTAAGCCATATGTGGCACTGCTTGAGGATTTTGTAAGAGGCCTTAGGCCAAGTGCTGAGAGAATCAGGGTTGAATCAGAAAGCGAAAGCGTCAGCGTCACGAGGATAGAATATATCGTAACGGAGGACAAAATTGCTGCGCTACTCTACGATATCGCAGATTTGATTTCCGAAGACGAAAATATGAGCGGGCAACTGGAATCACTTGCAAAGAACCCTGTACTTTTTGATGCGCTTGAATATATGTTTGCATTTGATTACAGTGAGATAGTACAGAAGTTAGGCGATCTAGCACATGTGTTTGAAAACGGACTTTCGGGAGAGATTGCCGTAGTGTTTTACATTGGTGCAGGGGATAGGTTGCTCAGCATGGAAATAAGCATCGATGCAAATGTTGACGGAAAGAGTGTCTTGATTAGCGGAGCATATGACTTTGGCAAGTCAGCTCAAGACCGTTGGCAGTTTACAGGGACTAAAATTATAGGAGACGCAGCAGAGCATATCACCATCTTATGGACGCTTGAGGAATATTCGGATGAAATGACGAATATATTTACCATTTACGATGCGCATAAGCACACATTGAGTTTATTGTCTCGATGGAATCCGGAAAGCGGAGCGCTGATTTTAGAATTCCCGGAGGAATGGGATTTTGCGAAGATAAATGGCACGTTTCTTGTCGATGAAGATACATTTACATTGACGATAGACCGACCATCACAACGGCGGTTGATCAGATCGGTTGAAGTGACGATTGCGACCGAAGCGGAAGCCCAAATCAGAAATATAGAATTTATTAACATTGATCAGTGGAGGCGGGAAGTGCTTTATAGCTTAGAACGGGTACTTTTGGGTCTGATAGGATTCTAAGCGCTTTAATATATAAAATTTTTCGGCGTTTGTGTGCAGCAACATAAGCGCCGATATTTTTTTGTCAAAATTGCCAAAAATACAACAATCTGCGCATAAAAAACCGAATGTTGGTTATGCATAGCAGCTGCAAAGGTTTAAGTCAGCACAAATCCAGCACTCGGAAGGCGGAGGTTGTATGATTGCACAAAAGCAAAAAGCATATTTATACAAAAGTTATGAATAGTGCTTGACGTGGGTATACATGATGCAGTAGAATACTTGCGAAATGACCAAAACGAAGCAAATTTCCAGTCGAGCATTTGGAAAAAATGCACTATGCTCTAGGTAGTGTTTCAACCCGTGTCCACACTGCCTAGTGAGGGAGGTGTATAAGTCAGCTTAAATGATGGATAAACTATCGCACAAATTAATCGCATTCCTCCAAAAATGCGGATGGAGATGGAGAACCACAACTCCAAAATAAAAGAGGCTAAAGATAGATACGCAACTGAATCGAATTTAAGAAATTTGTGAAAAATCTTTAAAAGGAGGTACCTCATGCAGAGGAGAAAACTTTCAAAAGTAATCGGATGTTTACTCGCAATTTCGTTGCTCGTGGGAATTTTGGTGATGACAGTAAGCGCAAATCCTGCGGAGATAACGTTCATCAATCCATTAGGGAGCGTTGAGCCTGCGCAGAACCAACCACTTCAAGAACGGCTACCTGACTTAAATGGAAGCACAATTCGACTACTGACGCACGGAGGCGCAAACAGCGCAAGCATACACACTATGGGTTCACTTCAAGCGGCACTCAATGCTGCCGGAGCGACTGCGTTGGCACCTGCCGCTTTCGGAGGCGCAACTTTTAACGCAAGAACTCCTGCACAGTATGATGATTTGGCAGCAGGCGCGGATGCAATCATAATCGGAGTTATCGAGGATAACGTAGATGCATGGTGGGTCAGCTATCATGCAAGACAGATAGAATCACGCGCAGTGCCGGTCTTGGTTTTGACAACTGAGTGGTTTTATTCTGCGGTAAGAGCAGGCGCTCAGGATAATGGATTTGCGGCAATGCGCATTGTAACCATTCCGAACGCACCATGGGCTGATGCGCAAGGATTTGAAGCGGTTACGGCTCGCCGCACATATGTTGACAATAGTATTGTGGGCGGAACGGTAAATATAGGCGCAGCAGTCATAACAGCGCTGACAGGCGCACTGACACCGGCAGAACAAAGCGCAGCACCGCTGACTTTAGCGGCTATGGGCTTGCCCTATGCCGATGGAAGGCGCTTGCTTTCGATTCCCGGAAATGACGCAATTCGAGCCATGCCGGCGTTTCACGCGCTGTCTATGGAACTCGGATTTGGTGATGGATTGCCGCTCGTGCTGCCCACAGAGGCTGCCGTAAGTGCCATGGTTGCCGGTCAGGGAACAAACGCACGCGCTGCGGATGAAGTGCTGGGCAGAGTCATGTTGCGCGGAGGCATCATGACCGTTGAAAATGTTGCGGCAAATGCGGTAATGGCCGGGGCAAGACCGGAACATTTCCCCATTATTCTTGCTGCGATGGAAGCATATATCAATGGTTGGGAAGACAACAAACTATTCTACCGCTCAATCATGTCCAATGACTTGCGCTCACTGGTGATGGTCGTCAGCGGACCGATTGTTGGAGACGGCCCGGGACAAATCGATTTGGCACGAGGCAGAACACTTGATCTCGGTAAGAATTGCAGCGCAGTAATCGGACGAGCTGTAATGCTGAGCATACGTAATATCGGACATATCGCATTTGAAAATTCATCAGTCATGGGATTGAGCCGATTTAATCCACATGAACTGTGGGTCGTTGCCGAGGCGAACGAATTTTTACCTGCCGGATGGGAAACATTGAGTGAACAAATGGGCTTTGGCGGCGGTTCAAACACGGTGACATTGCTCTCTGTGAATCATGCACGATTCGTCGGTGGTGTCGGCGGCACTGCGGCAGGCGGTACAGCTGGTGCATTTGACGGATTTGCTGCGCACAGGGTTCAAGCGTCTGCGGGTAATCTCAATAACGCACCGGGCATATTCCTTGTTCATTGGCGTGATGCACATCAAATTTCCAGTACAGATACAAGATCTGTCATTCAAGGCGGACTGGCTCAGACTGCTCGCGGCATAAGCAGCAAGAATATGTTACAGCAGTGGATCGCCGGTACAGGAGGAGACCCGGTAATAGATGGGCCTTCACCGGTTGCAATTGCGCGTAACGAAAACAGAGAAGCTTTGGTATGGCCTATAGTTGCGGCATTTGGACATAGTGTTCAGGGGCGTGTTTACCATGGCGGTTCTCCCGACTATAATGACTCACGCGGATTCCATACGCAACGTATAGGCAGCACGGAGGCGCAAATGGCACCTTCTGCACCCACTGCATTTGCTGTTGATGTTGCGACTGCCGGACAAGCTGTGTTATCTTGGGCAGCTCCTGCGCGTGGAACAAGTGTTACCTATGAGGTTTCACATGATGGAGGCCGCACATGGATTCCGGCAAGCGGAACAACGCATACATTCACAAATCTGGAAGCAGGACAATACTTCTTTGCAGTCCGTGCAAGAAATAATGTTCAGAACTCTGCGGACATCAGAGAGCCGGGGATTCTGGGCGCTGCAGCTCAAGTAGATTGGGCTTCCAGTGGACGCGGTGCTTGGGCGTGGCATGTTGCGGCTGTGGTTGCACCATAAAATCCATGCGATGATTGACTGTAAGTATATTTCATTTTTACGTAATTATTTTAGCTTTAAGGAGGATAACCTGTGAAGAAATGCAAGAAATTATTGGGAATAGTGCTTGTGTTTGTTATGCTGGCCGGTATTATTGCACCATTTCCAACGGTGCAAGTGCAAGCAAGTAGCTACACTTTGACGTTCCTTAATCCTATGGGGCAAATAACGCCAAGGAACAATATGCCGCTCGCAGATCGCCAACCGCTGCTGGATAAGCTCAATGCCGGTGGCGAACAAGGGCCGGTGCGCATTCTTTTGCTTCACTATGATAAGAACTTAGACCAGATGCAATTATGGGCGCTTGCGCTTTTGATGAGAGATTATTTTGAAGAAAACTTCCCCGGTACTACGGTAGAACTCATACCCCTCGATCCGACAGGCGGACCTATGGAGTTTGGCGTGTTACCCCCTGCGTGGGACTGGTATACCGCCGGAAGAGTACCGAGACTCGGAAGTCCGTGGGGACCCAAGTCCGGAGCCGGACATATTGATGGGATGCCGCTCTTCGAAGAGCCTTTTGCCAGATATCAAGCATGGGCAGACTTGGCTGATTTCGTTTTGACGGGAGAACAGAATTGACACATTTGCACGTGGTGGAGTTCCTACCATGTCATGGTCTTAGAATCCCTCGGAGTTCCCGTGGGCAGCCTTTCAACCGAAAACTATGAAATCAACGCATTTTTAAGCGCGCAAACTTTTGGAAATGACAGACAACGCCGCATAGTCGTTTGCGAAATCCGCAGACCGGCGTATATGAACGCACCGGGAGGCCCTCCGCCCGGCAACTTTAATGCTGCGTGGAATGCTCCGGCTCCGGAAGGGTCGGCGATAGTACAGCATAATGAGCAGTATTTCACCGAGGCAGCAATGATTCAAAGCCGTGCAGAAGGCGGACGTGTTGCAGCGATGGTCGAAAATTTCAGACTGCCTCCGATCAGTAACACACTATTGCAAAGAGCGCACGCAAATCAGGAAGAAGCAAGAAAATACGCTTGCCGTGACAGAATGCAAATAGACGATGACCATTGGCGCATGGCCGCAAAAACGCCGATTGAACAGGCGATATGGACGGCGATAGGCCCGCTGACACCGGCGGACATCAACCCGACGCCGATACACAGGACGGCATTAGGTGATATTAACGTTGAAGCGGGTGACAATTTCCTAGGTATTGGCCCTGCGAGACAGATTACGATTACCGCGCCGACCCGCGAAGAAGCGATTTGGAAATTCATGGATTTTGCCAGAGACAACAGATTTGGCGATGGAATGGCGCTTATTCCGCCGACTCCGGAGCTGGTCAACGAAATGCTTGCCGCCACAACCCGTGACCGGCATGACGTTGTAGGCCGTATGTTCCAAAGAGGCGGCGCAATCACTATTGAAAATTTGGCCATTAATGCAGTAATGTCCGGAGTGAGACCGGAAGCATTCCCTGTGGTAGTTGCCATGGGTGAGGCGCTTGGCCACGGCTGGGAAGATAATCATCAGTGGTGGCACACGATGACTGGTAACACACACGAACTGGTCATGGTTGTCAGTGGGCCGATTGTTGAAGAAATTGGACTGTCAACCGGTATTGGACAATCGGGTGCCGGCAATGAAGTCAACAATGCTCTGGGGCGCACGCTCAGAATGCTGTTTAGAAACATCGCACACAATACACAGCCCAATATAGACATCTCAACACATACCCACCGCATACTTGATCCGGTAGCGATTGTAGTTGCCGAAAACTACACCGCCACGCGGGAAATTGGCTGGGCGACGCATAGTGAGACACTCGGATTTGGTGTCGGTTCAAGCAGTGTATCCATTGTAGGTGTCGGTAGTGTCGGAGCAGCCATGCTGACATCTCCCGGTGCGCATGCATGGAATGCAAACTGGACAGAGACAGGCTTGACGAATCTGCTTCCGACCGGTCCTGCGATCGGCCCCGGACCGGCAGCGGCAGGCGGATTCGGAGATGTTTCGATTGTGACCTACTCTCCTGCACAAGCAAGGATGCTGCAGGCGCAGCACGGTTCCAAAGATGCTTTGATCGCCTCTCGGGCGCATGCTCAAGAAGTCATTCAGAATAATCCGGCACATCCTGAGCACGATCCGAATGATCCGTGGCAAGTCACCGGAAACCTTCTGTCGATCAGATATCCGATGATTGTCGGCGAAGATCCGGGCGGCGCACACAACTTTAACGCCGGAATGCTGCACTTGAGCGGTTCGTTTGTAAATCAAAAAATAACAGGCGGCGCAGGAGTAGCGGCAACCAGTGCCCCATCAACTGTAGGCACAACTGCACCGTCGGCACCGCAAAATCTCACAGTGACAGCACCAACGCGCACACCGGATACAGAGACTTATCAAGTCACCGTGACTTGGGATGCTCCGGCGATGGATGGCGGCAGACCGATTACACGCTACCAAGTATACTTCCTCAATGGGGTAGATGATCTGGCATTCAGATGGCTTGATGTCCCCGGGGGTTCAGGTGCAAGAAGTGTGACCGTGACCAACTTGCTTCCGGGCATTCAGTACGAATTTATCGTACGCGCACGCAATGATGTGGATAATGCAGTGTTTTACACGACCACCAGTGGTCAGCACAATATACGTCCTTCAAGATTTGCTACGAGATACCCGATGAGAACGGAAGCAGAGCGTGTCGAGCGTATGGGCGGACGCGGCGGATGGGCTGTTGCCGAACCGATCACTCCACCCGGAAGATTCACGGTGATGAACTCGAACCGTTATCCGCAGATATTGGGACAAGAAGGTCCGGGCATATTGCTTTACTATGGCAATCCGAATAATGGTCCGGCGGGTGAATTGTTCTATGGGCCTAACGGAGAAGTTTGGGATCATACCGGTCAGCGTGTAGACAGAGCCTGGAGAAACCGTTTTACATTCGAAGTTTTCAATAATGGAAACGAGGACAATGCATCTTTGGCTGAAGCGGGGCTGATTCGTATGTGGCCTCAGGTTGGCGGTGTAGGTGCATTGGTTCCGATGAATGCGGTAATCAATGCGGTTGACCAAGATGAAAATGAGGCCATGCAGTTTATCAGAAAAAATCAGCAATGGTGTGATGACACAGGCTGGCAAGACTACTATGTCAACTTCGATGCAGACAAGAATGCTCAATGGCAGTACATCACATTTACAGTGACTGCATTCGGTCAGACGGTAGAAATAATTCTGATCAACAACCGTTTCGTTCCAAGAGAATTTACGCTCACGGCATTTAATAATGGCACATGTGAACAAGTGCCGGATCTTGCCGGACGGATACGCATATGGCCATTCTTAGATGACGCAAATGCCCCCATTCCGATGAGTGCAGTGATCACTGCGGTCGATCAAGATGATAATGATGCAATGCAGTTTGTAACGAAAAATCGTCAATGGATTGACGGTGAAGGCTGGCAGGATTACTATGTCAACTTTGATGTAGATAAAAATGCCCCATGGCAGTACATCACATTTACAGTGATTGCATTCGGGCAAACTGTAGAGATACTGCTTGTAAACAATCTGTATCCACCGGCATCCACCGATGTGTTCAGTGTGCAGTATTTTAACAACGGAAACTCCAACAATGTCTCGCTTGCAAATCTGGGAGTAATCCGTATCTGGACACAAATAAACGGTGTGAATACCCTTGTGCCATATGCAGACCTAATCGTATCAGCGTATGATCAAGATGAAAATGATGTATCTCAATATGTACGTATAAACCGTATATGGAACAATTTGGATTACGTCAATCTCATCGATGTGACCAAGCGTGATGCCAACTGGCAGACCATGGATCTGACGGTATCACTAGGCAATCAGGTCTTGGAGATACTGCTTACCAATGATTTGTACTAAGCACAAATAAGCAACGCAACACCACCCCGGTTTGCCTTCGGCAAATCGGGGTGGTAATGGGTGATGGCGTCATTATCCTAACGTAAATGAAATAACTGGCGTTAACCATTTTTAGATGATATACTGTCTTAAAGGGTCATAATTTCAAGTAAAAAATTGGATTGAATATGAGAAAGAACAAAGGAAAGAGAATAAAAAGAACAAAAAGAAGATTCATTGCCGCTAAGACTACGATGTTCATCGCAACCGTGGGAATTATTGTGCTGTTGGCCTCCGGCAAAGCGACAGACGTGGGACAATTTGTTGCGGAACAATTTGCCACGGAAGCGGCAAATGTAACAATGGAGGGTGTACAGGCGCATGATTTCTATCGTGATCAAGAGTTACTCAACGATACAGAACTTGAGCTGATCATAACCCCGCCGACATCAGAATTCGTGCCGGACAATGAGCTTGACTTGGATTTAGAAAACGAAGTGAAAATTGAGCATGAGCTCGAACCTGAGCCAATACCGGCGCCTTATGAACGCTTTCGGCCATACAGCCTGCCGGAAACAGCCCCGGAGAGCTTTAGGAATTTAGCATTTGCCAATGCGATAGGGGGATCAACGTACCCGGTTCATTTTGGTATGCCTGAGTCATATTCAACACTGGGTATAACGACCTTTAGAGGGAATAATTTTCGGAACAATGCAACATGGGGAACTTTGGAGCGCTCACCAAGTAGATTGGCAATCAGATATCAGCAAAATGTGGGCAGTATGTCACGGAGAGATACCATAACTTGTGCGGCAGCAGGGTGTGCTGTAGTGGGATGTGCGGAAGTGCATCAGATCAACATTGTATGGCAAGGAGTGGGCTGGCCCGGACAACCTGCCATCATCACTTGGGATTTTGAAGTACAACAACTGATGAATATACATCCGAATATGCGTGAGCGAGAGGGGCTTGTAGAAGTCATTCAAAGCGGCTTGGATGGGTATATTTATTTCTTTGAACTCCAAACCGGACAGCCAACACGCCCACGGCTATTTTTTGGAGAGACAATCAAAGCGGGGGTAAGCATTGATCCGCGGGGATATCCGCTCATGTTTATAGGGCAGGGCGACCAGATGCGCGGCGAGCGATTTGGATTTTATATATACTCACTGATTGATGGCTCAGAACTATTTTACCTAAATGGCCGTGATCCATTTTCCATGCGTTGGTGGGGCGCCTTTGATGGAAACCCATTAGTGGACTCAGCCAACGACAGATTGATTGTCGCCGGGGAAAACGGCGTAGTCTATAGTATTGAGTTAAACACGGAATTTGATAAAGAGGCGGGTACTATATCGATAGACCCGGTATTGTCACGCTTTCGCAGCACCGGGAGCAGACGTTTGGGGACGGAAAACTCTCCGGCAGCTTTTTCGCACTATCTATTTTTTGCTGATAATAGTGGGATCATCATATGCCTGGACTTGAAAACCATGGAACCGGTCTGGGTATTTGATGCCGGTGACGATACGGATGCCAGCCTGGTCTTGGACTGGGAAGAAGCATATGAAAGACTGGTCTTGTATACCGGCACGCAGGTAGACCTTCAAGGTCACGGGGGAAGGGCATTTATCCGCAAGCTCAATGCAACCAATGGCGAAGTGCTGTGGGAGCATTCGATCCCTTGTCATTTTAATGCACGCGTTAACGGAGGCGTGACGGCGACTCCGGTTGTGGGGCAGTATGATATATCGGACTTGGTAATCTTCTGGGTGGCGATGGTCATTGATCGCGGCGGGGGCGGCGCTTTGATTGCGTTTGATAGGCAAAGTGGTGAAATTGTCTGGGAAACTATTTTGCCTAATTTCGGATGGAGTTCACCTGTAGCGATCTATACGGAAGATGGGCGGAGTTATTTGATTGTGAGCGACTCCATAGGTGATATGCGCCTGATTCGAGGAGCTACAGGCGAGGTTATTTATAGGCTGAGATTGGGCGGGAATGTCGAAGCATCTCCTGTGGTATTCGGCAATTTTATTGTTGTCGGTACACGAGGACAACGTATCTTTGGTATCGAAATATTGTAGGTGACGCATATGAGGACATGCCCCGGTAGGTCGCCCAAAGAAAGAAGTAGCCGCACCCTAAGTTAAGGCGCGGCGTTTCCTACAAGCTTAAAACTTGAAATAATGGAGCGACCGCCCTACAAATCGTTTCGCTGGAGAAGCGCCACCGCCTCAACATTGGCTGTTCTGGGAAACATATCTACAGCGCAGACTTTGGTGGGCGAATACGCCTCAAGCAATACGCGGATATCACGTGCGAGTGTAGCTGGGTCACAAGATACGTAGACAATTCGTGCGGGAGATAGTTCGAGTATCTTTTGCACTGCGCCTCTTGACAGCCCACTGCGCGGAGGATCAACGATGATGCAATCAGGAGCGATGCCATGCGCATCCCACTTTGCCGCATCGGCTGCAACGAACTCCATATGTGCAAATCCATTGCGCCGCGCGTTATCTCGTGCGGCTTTTATGGATGCAGCATTTAATTCCACACCACACACACGCCCGGCATCCCTGCCTACAAAAATAGCCAGTGAACCCACACCGCAATATAAGTCTAAAAGTGTCTCATTTGATGACATTGAGGCATATTCACGCACTTTTTGATAGAGTAGCAGCGCAGCGCTCGTGTTTACCTGAAAGAAACCCGATATGCGAAACACCAATCCGTCAAGCTCCTCTTCTAAAGGAGGACTCAGCCCATTTCTGCCGGAACGCAGTGTGATTTCGCTGCCAAGCTCAGCGGAGGCGAAGCTGCCCAATGCGAAATTGATATCCCCTTTTAGCAAAGCGCACTTTTTAATAGAAATGACATCATGGCTGCCTGCGGTATAGAATCCCCAAGACTTTCCATCAGCGTGAAAGACGGCTTTATTTCGGTATCCATCAATGTGGCCTGTGGATAGGATTTCATCTGCAAGCACAGCCGCACCGCCTATCCGCATTAAAGCATCGTTGACGCGCTTGAGCTTTGCGTCCAGTTCTTCTTTGTAGGTCAGATGCCGAAAATCGCACCCGCCGCACTGAGGATAATATGGACAGTCAGGCGTTATGCGATGCGCAGATGGTGTGATGATTCGGACAATTGCTGCCCAAGCGCTCCGAGGAAGTTCCTTTGTGAGCTGTACTTCCAAAACATCGCCACGAGCGGCTCCGCGAACAAACACTACCTTACCATTGTCCAGTCTTCCGACACCCTCTCCACCCGAACCGTAGGCAGTTATGGTAACCATGTGAGTCAAACTGAGCTCCTCCTATAATCTGTTGAAAACTACGGAAATAGTATATCAGCGAAAGTCGCATTTTAAAAGCTTTTAATGCGCCAAAAACATGCGCAAATCAGAATATTAAAATCATGCGCATTGTATATAAACAGATTCCGTGATAAAATGCAAATCAATGTCCAAGTACACGAGTCAGGAAGTGCACATTTATGGAAGAGATATTAAAGAACATTTACCGAATACCCATTCCACTGCCGGACAACCCGCTGAAGGAACTCAACAGTTACTACATCCGAGATCCAAAGCGGAGTCTGCTCATTGACACCGGATTTCGGCACCCCGAATGCAGACAAGCATTGGCGGAAGGTCTTCGAGAGCTTGGTGCACAGTTAGATGAGGTGGATATTTTTTTAACGCATATGCATGCAGACCACACAGGCCTGTCATCGGAAATCGGCGGCGGAGACTTCCGCATATTTGTCAGCGCAGTCGATGGAAAACTACTCGAAGCCCTGCCAGCACCCGGGGCAAGCTGGGGCGAGGATAAATGGGTTTGGAATAAATCAAGAGAGCAAATGTTGGGTATGCCCGACACCATCATAGACAACATAGAAAAGCTCAACCCTGCACTAAAGTATGCACCGCTCGGCGGTGCAAAATACACGCATATGCGTGACGGAGATATCTTGAGTGTGGGCGGGTACAATCTGCAATGTGTGCTTACCCCCGGCCACTCGCCCGGACATATGTGTCTCTGGGATGAGTCTTGCGGACTGCTTTTTACAGGTGATCACGTTTTGTTTGACATAACACCCAATATTACGGCGTGGCCTGATGTTGAAGATTCCCTGGGAGACTATCTGGACTCACTGCGTGCGGTCAAGACGCTTCCGGTAAAAACGGCGCTGCCCGGTCATCGAAAATCCGGTGATTTTCACGCAAGGATTGATGTCCTGCTTGCACACCACGAAAATAGATTAATAGAAGCTGAAACCATCGTCAAAGATAACCCGGGGCTGACCGCATACGAAATCGCCGGGAAGATGCGCTGGAAAATTCGCGCAATCGATTGGCATGATTTTCCAGCCTCACAGAAGATCTTCGCTGTCGGAGAATGCCTTGCCCATCTCAACTACCTTAGCCTTCGCGGCAGACTCATGCGCAAAATAGATACAGACGATAATGTGTATAGATTTTACAAGGAGAATAAATAATGAAAATTGGACTAATAGGTCTCAATCAAACAGGCAAAACCACGCTTTTTAACTTATTGACAGGGAAAATGGATATCGCTGCTCAAGGTGGAAAGGGCGCCGCCAACATGGGGACAGGCTTTGTTCCCGATGAACGGGTAGATTTTCTCTCCGAAATATACAATTCTAAAAAGACAACATATGCCAAGTTGGATATCATTGATGTAGCGGGGTTTGCCGTATCAAGCGAAGGGCAAAGCTCTGGTTCGTCGGTATTTCTCAATGATGTTCGTTCCTGCGATGCGCTTGTGCATGTGCTCAGAGCGTTTGAATCAAGTTCAGTTTCCCACGACATGGGAGATATAAATCCTGCCAGAGACCTTGAAGCGGTCGAAACTGAAATGCTGATTGCCGATTTGGAAATGATAGAAAAGAGAATCGGACGAATCAAAACAGGGAAGAAAATTACAAAAGAAAATGAAGTGGAAATGGCGCTACTTGAGCGCTGCTTTACATGGTTAGATGGCGGCGGCTCAATTCTTGATATGGAGATGACGCAAGCAGAGCGGTTGGCGATAAAGAGCTTTACATTTTTGACCGAAAAACCCCGGATCGCTGTCGTTAACCTTGACGAAAACCAATGGGAGGCAAAGACTTGGGCGAACCAAGATGAGCTTGAGGCGCTTTGTAAGCAGCTCAATATACCGCTCATAGCGCTTTGCGTTGAAGCGGAGCTGGAGATAAGTAAGCTGCCGGAAGAAGACAAGCTGGTATTTATGGAAGATATGGATATTAAGCAGCCTGGAATTGCAATTCTGGCAAGGACGGCGTATGAGCATCTGGGGCTGATTTCGTTTTTGACCGCCGGTGAAGATGAGTGCAGAGCATGGACTATCGAAAATGGGACGATTGCAAAACATGCCGCCGGAAAGATTCATTCGGATATTGAGCGGGGATTTATTCGTGCCGAAGTGGTAAAATATGATAGCATCAAAGAATTAGGATCCATGGCTAAAGTTAAAGAAAAAGGCCTTTTCAGACTAGAAGGGAAAGAATACATCGTCATTGACGGAGATATTATAAACTTTAGGTTTAATGTTTAGGAGGGGAGGCATCATGGATTTTTATAAAACAACTTACAAATCGCCGGTGGGGTTGCTCACTTTAGCAAGTGATGGTGAGCACCTGATCGGATTATGGTTAGATGGGCAGAAATATCATGGACAGTCAGTACCCGGAGCATTGATAGAGCAAGGAGACTTGACAGTTTTTGACCGCACAAAAGAGTGGTTGGATCGGTATTTTGCCGGTAAAAAGCCGCAGATTTCCGAATTGCCGATTGCCCCGATTGGTACGCCATTTCGGAAGGCAGTGTGGCAGATTCTGTGCGATATTCCATACGGTGCGGTGGTCACATATGGTCATGTTGCGCGTTGTCTTACTGATGATGAGTTAAAGGCGCGAAAACTCAGCCGAGCGGTCGGCGGGGCAGTTGGGCATAATCCTATTTCTATAATCGTTCCCTGTCATCGTGTAGTGGGCTCTAATGGCAAATTGACAGGGTACGCCGGTGGGTTGGAAAGAAAGCAATTTTTGCTTGAATTAGAAAAAGATGAGTAACTAAGTCTCCTTAGAGAAATACGCTACACTAGAGGAATGAGTATTTATGGAAACACATAAGGAATTTGAAATCGGTCCGATCAGACCACCGAGCGAAGCAGACAGCCTGCTTCTGAGGATTACGAGGAATTGCCCCTGGAATAAATGTAAATTTTGCACACTCTACAGAAAGCATCAGTTTACTGTCCGATCTGTCGAAGATATTAAAGCAGATATAGATCAAGTAGCGGAGTATCGGCAAAATATATTAGATGGTATACCGGAAAACTTGTATGAACTTCCTGAGGAAACAGCGCAAAGATACTTCCACATCATGCATTGGATACGTGCAGGGGAGGAATCTGTATTTTTGCAAGATGCGAACACAGTTGTATTAACATATGACAAACTGCATGAAATACTCACGCACCTTAGAAAGGCGCTTCCACATATCAAGAGAGTGACGACCTATGGCAGAGCTGATTCGCTCAACAAATTCACAGTAGAGGAACTCCGAAGACTGAAAGAAGCAGGGCTGGATAGAATTCATTCAGGCTACGAAAGCGGGTCAGATGAAGTGCTTAAGCTCATCAGTAAAGGCTATACAAAAGCGATGGAGATTGAAGCCGGACAGAAGATCAAAGCATCGGGCATAGAACTGTCGATATATTTTATGAACGGTGTCGGCGGCAAAGCGCTTTCGGACAGTAATGCCATAGAAACCGCAGATGTCATAAACAAAGTAAACCCTGACTTTGTCAGGATTCGTACATTTGTATCTCAAAGAGGTACAGAAATATATGACGAAATTAAGGCCGGACTGATCAAAGAATGTACGGACAAGGAAAAAGCACTCGAACTCCAAAAGATGATAGAACATATTGACGGAGCGAATGGCTATTTAATCAGCGACCATATTATCAATCTTTTTGAAGATGTGACCGGGAATATCGGTACAGACAAAGAAGAAATGCTTTCTATTTTCGCACGATTTGAAAATCTGAATCCTGAAAATCAGCGCAGATATCAACTGGCACGCCGTATGGGGATGGTGAGGACACTTGACCATATGCCGCGCCTGAGCCCTGAGCAAAAAGCAACGGTCGAAGACTACCTAATGCGGCTGGACACAGAAGCGGAATTTGAAGCGTTTTTACTGAGGTTACTCAGGCGATATGTATAGTGGTATGGGACGCACTCTGCACAGTTACTTATAGATACGCCCAAAAAGTTTACACACCAATGTTGACACGCAAGGATTATTTGTTATATAATCCACTTCTGCGAAAATTCGCAGCAAACTTATATCCGACGGTTTTGGAAATAATGAGTAAACGCACCAAAACCATGGAAAATAGATTTTCTATTACTAAAATCTAGGAGGTGTAACAATGAAAAGAACTTATCAGCCGAAGAAGAGACATCGTGCGAAAGAGCACGGATTCCGCAAGAGAATGAGCACCAGAAATGGACGCAAAGTGCTCGCACGTCGCCGCGCAAGAGGCAGAGCAAAGCTAACAGCATAATAATTGTAATTGCAATTATTATGCTTAGCACAACTTATCAAAGTCATTTTAGCGAACTGATAGCTTAAATTTCATGCAGAAAAATCCACAATGCTTTATCGAGGTGTTACGCTTGAAGTTCACGAACGCATTGAAGAAAAACCATGAATTCAAGAGGCTATATAACAAAGGCAAAAGTGCAGCGTCACAGTGTGCCGTCGTATATTGCAGGAAAAATGGAAGCGCAGAAAACAGACTGGGAATAACCGTAAGTACCAAACTCGGAAAAGCAGTGCAGAGAAATCGCATTAGGCGAAGGCTTAAGGAAATATACAGGTTAAACGAAGAAAAATTGGCTACCGGCTACGATATCGTTGTGGTAGCCAGAATGAAAGCGAAGTTTTCAACTTATCAAGAACTTGAAAGCAGTGCGCTTTCGCTTTTTCGTAAACTTAAGATAACTAAAGACAACAGCGCCGGAGGCAAAGTGTGAAAAAAGACAAGCTGACGCGGGCTCTTGTTAGGGTGGTACGTTTTTATAGGAAAAACATATCCCCGCTATCTCCCCCTAAATGCAGATTTATGCCCTCATGTTCGGCATATGCACTTGAGGCTCTGGAAAAGTTTGGTGCCGTCAAAGGTGGCTGGCTTGCCCTGCGCAGGATACTCAAGTGTCATCCCTTCCACAAAGGCGGTTACGATCCGGTGCCGCAGGAATTACGGTGCGCGTCATGCAGCTTCCGCCACAAGGAGAAATAATGTTTGACTTTATAGCGAGGCCATTAGGCCAACTATTGATGTTGTTTTACGATTTTGCCGGCAGCTATGGATTAGCTTTGGTGCTATTTGCCGTGGCGGTCAAAATTGTTTTATTACCGTTCCAAATGAAAGCAAAGAAGGGTACAATGAAGCAATCCAGACTCCAGCCTAAAATGCAAGAGCTTCAGAAAAAGCATGGTACAAACAAACAAAAAATCAATGAAGAAATGGCAAAGCTCTACAAGGACGAAGGTGTAAACCCTGCATCGGGCTGCCTCTGGGGATTTTTGCCATTGCCGATTATGTTTGCCCTTTTCCAAGCCATACGTCGTCCGATTACGATGATGATGAATGTTCCGGACGAATTGATTGAGGCGGGCGGCGCCATATACAATCAACTCGAAAGACTGAACTTTGTTCCTAATATGCAGGCGTTTTATATTGAACTGGAACAAGCGCAGTTTATCTCCTCGCATTTTGAATATTTCCGGCAGTTTGTTGAATATGGATTACAGCAGATATCATTTGAGTTAGGGCCGATCAACTTAGGCCAACAGCCGCTCTGGGATTTCTTTTGGCATGAAAGTACGAACTGGAGCTATATCGGCGGATGGCTGCCGGGTCTCTTGCTGTTTTTATTACCGATACTTTCCGGTGGAATGCAGTTTATCAATTCGGCGATTATCCGTAAGACGAGTCCCCAAATGCCGCAGCAAGAAGGCGCAGGCAAGTCTATGCAGACCATGATGATGCTCATGCCGCTGATGTCGGTTTATTTTGGATTTATACTCCCTGCTGCGCTGAGCTTATACTGGACAGTGGGTACGATACTGCAAATATTCCAAGACCTATGGCTCAACAAAAAATATACAAAGATTCTTGATGCCGAAGACGAAGAGCGCAATAAGCTGCGTAAGGCAAAAGAAGCTGAAATTGAGGCGAAGAGGATCGAATCCGAACGCAAAAAAGCCGAAGGCATTACGGCAGAAGACAACAAGAACAAATCAAAGCGCAACAAGCAAAAAGAGGAAAAGCAGGAAAAACGTGAAAAAACGGCCGAATGGGAAAAGAAAAATGCCCCGCCGTCCGATAAAGAAGAAGCTTACGAGCCAAGCAAGGTTGGAAAAAGAAGATATGCTCGCGGGCGTGCATACGATCCTGAGCGATATGGGGAAGTAAGCGGCGATGAAGATGATTCGGAAGACGAAAGAATTCCCGAATTAGAGTCGGACGTAGACAGTGCTGAGTGCGAAACAACTGCGGCCTCTGACGATGATGTGATGGATGAGCCGGATGATGTCACGCTGACAGATGACAGCGATGAGACTGACGCTGATGTGTCCGATGAAGACAGTGCTTCGGAAGTCCAAGACGCAAAAGAAGATATCGAAGATAAAGATGATGAGCAGCAAGATGCTGCATCGACCACTAGATTTGAAACCACACGATTCGAAGACGATAAATAAAAACTAATGTCCACGAAATTGGAGTGATAATATGTTACGATCTATTGAAGTATCAGGAAAAACAGAAGAAGAAGCCATTGAATCGGCTCTGGGACAACTTGGATTACATAGAGACGATGTTTCTGTTGAAATTATTGAACAAGCAAAAACAGGCTTTTTAGGCCTGAAAAGCTCTCCGGCAATTGTAAAAGTGATGTACGAAGTCAAGGAAAATCGCGCGGAGAAAGTCGAGCATTTTCTCATGGGGATTTTAGAGCGGATGGATGTTGATGCGCGTGCTGAGGTGACAGACAACGAAGACTCCATCAATGTTGTTCTTGTAGGAAAAGACCCCGGAGCGTTGATTGGCAGACGAGGCGAAACGCTGGATGCAATACAGCATCTGACGAACTATGCGATCAACAAAGGCGCCTCCGGAAGAGTCAGGATTAATATTGATGCGGAAAACTACAGGCATCGCCGCAACGAAACTTTAGAGAACCTTGCATCCAGAACCGCCGGAAAAGTGATGAAGTATCGCCGCAATATGACACTTGAACCCATGAATGCATATGAACGGCATATCATTCATTCTGCGTTACAGAGTTATGAAAATATCTCTACATACTCTGTAGGTAGTGAGCCGAACCGGCGTATTGTCGTTTCATATGGACGCAAAAATAATGACAGCCAAGAAAGCGGCTACGATCAACAACCCGGATACCGCGAGTGGAGCTAGGCCAATTCTTGAGGCAAGCGCCTAAATCGGCACAGCAATTTAAATGCCGCATAATTTTGGCAAATTGAGCAAAGACAAAGAGAGGATGAAGTTTCATGATATTTGAAAAAATAAGGGAAGCACTTGCGACCCAGTTTGAGATTGACCCGGAGACGATTACCCCTGAAACAGATGTAATGAATGATTTAGGTGCGGATTCGCTGGATCTTGTTGAGCTGATCATGACGCTTGAGGACGAATATGGTGTGAGTGTGACCGATGAGTCTGTTTACGAGCATAAGACTGTTGGAGAGATTGCTAATTTCATTGAATCACTTCTTGAATAGGAACGATTTAAATTCCGATAGAGCACACAGTGAACAGAACATGATCTTACTGACACAAGATGTCGGTTAGAGTAAAGACTTACAGAAGCATCGAACAAATCAATCGTAAAAAACAAGCGTAGGGGTCGCAGTCCTCTGCGGCCTGCTAAGCGCTAAGCCAGCGTTTCATGCATAGGTACGCAGAAGGCCATGCCGGAGGATACTCAGGGCAGCGGCACCTATGTTTTTTGGAGGTCGGAAAATTGAAAAATTATGGACTAAATGAATTAAGAGAAATGTTTCTTTCATTCTTTGAAGAAAAAGGTCATTTGAGGCTTCCGAGCTATTCGCTGATTCCTCAAAGCGATCCATCACTGCTCCTGATCAACTCCGGAATGGCGCCCATGAAGACATGGTTTACCGGAGAGCAAGAGCCGCCAAGAAAGCGTGTGTGCACATGTCAGAAGTGCATACGTACAGGCGATATAGAAAATGTGGGAAAAACCTCACGCCACGGTACGTATTTTGAAATGCTTGGAAATTTTTCTTTTGGAGATTACTTTAAGCTTGAAGCCATTGAGTGGTGCTGGGAATTTCTGACACACAGACTCGGACTGGACGCAAACCAGCTCTACCCGTCTGTATATATCGAAGATGAGCAAGCATTTGACATATGGAAAGATGTAATTGGAATTGCACCTGAGCGTATATATAAGCTGGGCAAGGAAGACAACTTCTGGGATCATGGTTCAGGGCCATGCGGTCCATGTTCGGAAGTCTATTTCGACCGCGGTAAAAAATATAGTTGCGGAAGTGCCGACTGTGCACCCGGTTGCTCCTGTGATCGTTTTGTTGAGATATGGAACAATGTTTTTACACAATTTAGCAACGATGGTGAGGGAAACTATACCGAACTTGCCCAGAAAAATATTGATACAGGATTAGGATTAGAAAGATTAGCCTGCGTCTGTCAAGGTGTCGATAATATGTTTGAAGTCGATACGATCAAAAACATCATAAAAGAAGTCTCTCACATGAGCGCAGTCACATATGGGAAGAACTCCGGGTCGGATGTTTCGGTCAGAGTCATCACCGACCATATTCGTTCGGCGACGATGATGATTTGTGATGGCGTAATGCTGTCTAATGAAGGGCGGGGATATGTTTTGCGCCGTTTGCTGCGCCGTGCGGCCAGACATGGCAGACTGCTGGGTATAGATGGTATCTTTCTGCACAAGCTGTGCGAAACAGTCATAGAAGAAAACAAATCAGCCTATCCGGATCTTGTCGAAAAACACAGCTTTATCACCCGCATCATTCGTACCGAAGAAGAAAATTTCGGCAAAACCATCGATAGCGGAATGGCGAAACTAATAGGTCTTATCTCGGAATATAAAGCAAGAGGAGCGCAGACCCTTACAGGTGCCGATGCATTTAAACTCTATGACACCTATGGATTTCCGTCAGACCTGACAGTTGAGATCCTCGAAGAAAATGAAATGGATATGGATGCAGCGTCATTTGATGAACATATGGAAGCGCAGCGCAATCGTGCCCGTAAAGCACGTGAAGCAATGGGTGATCTTGCGTGGGCAGGTATAGAGCTTGGGCTGGATAATACACCAACCACATTCACAGGATATGACAAAGTATGTGATGACGGTACTGTGCTGGCGCTTGTGGCGCAAGGAGAGTTATGTTCTGCTCTGCGTGAGGGAGATGAAGGCATTCTGGTTCTGGACAAGACTCCGTTTTATGCGGAAAAAGGCGGACAAGCAGCTGATTTCGGACTGATTGAACAAGGTAAAGCCATATTTGAAGTAAGCGCTGTGCAGGTCAGCAAGGGTGAAAAATATTTGCACTATGGAAAGATGATATCCGGATCGATCGCTGTTGACGATAAGATCGTAGCAAAGATTGATCATGATCGCCGCCTTGCCATTATGCGCGCTCACTCGGCCACGCATTTATTACATGAAATTTTGCGCAAAACCCTAGGTGATCATGTCACGCAAGCAGGATCTTTGGTTGAGCCTGATAAATTGAGGTTTGACTTTACGCACTTTTCGGCATTAACTAAGGAAGAACTTGCGGCGATTGAGCAACAAGTAAATGATGAAATACTTGAAGGACACCACATCACCAATAATGAAATGCATATCGACGATGCGAAAGCGTTGGGCGCTATGGCTCTTTTTGGTGAAAAATATAGCGAAGCCGTACGTGTGGTCAAAATGGGAGACTCTATTGAACTCTGCGGCGGAACGCATCTGGACAATACAGCAAAGACCGGCGCATTTGCGATAACCTCAGAATTTTCTGTAGCATCAGGCGTGCGCCGTATAGAAGCAATCACCGGCAAAGAAACGCTAAGCGCATTGACCGCTGCTCGTGAGAACCTTACAACCCTTGCCGGAATGATGAAAGCCGGAACGCCGGAAGAGCTGCCCGGAAAAATCGAACAAAACATGCAACAGCTCAAGGAACTGCGCACCAAGCTGGATGCGGCGGTATCTAAAGATGCAAACACTGAAGCAAAGCAAATGCTCAACGAAGCGAAAGATATAGGCGGATTGAAAGTTATTGCAGAAATAAAAGAAAATGTTGATGTTGAAAAGCTCAGACAGATGCAAGATACCTTGCGCGACTGGAAACCTGCCGTGGTATCTGTGCTTGCTGCAATAAATGATGGAAAGATAACTATAGCCGCAACTTGCGGGAAAACCGCAATAGAAAGAGGCATTAAGGCCGGAGATCTGGTTCGCGAAGTGGCCAAACTTTGTGACGGTTCCGGCGGCGGAAAAGCAGACTTCGCCATGGGCGGCGGAAAAGATGCGTCTAAGCTGCGCATGGCGCTCGATGCGGTAGAACCCATCGTGAAAGACAAGCTTGCGTAGCCTATTTCTGAACGGCTGCATTACACCTGAATGAACATGGGGTTTCGATATTTCGAAAATGAGATATCAAAATGAGCCATCGGATATTTATAATTTTGTGATTTCGAAATGGAGTGAACGATTATGACAGATTGTATATTTTGCAGCATCATTGCCGGAAAGATTCCATCGCAGAAAGTTTATGAAGACGAATATGTGTATGCATTTCGAGATATATCTCCGCAAGCCCCGGTGCATATACTTATCGTACCCAAAGTGCACATCGAATCAGCGACAAACATAAATTCCGACAATGCATATCTCGTTTCAAAATGTTTTGAAGCGATCACAAAAATTGCTGAAAGTGAAAATCTGAATGATGGATTTAGGGTGATAACGAACTCGGGAAAAGATGCCGGACAAACAGTATTTCACCTGCATTTCCATCTTCTGGGCGGCAGACCATTCGGTGCGGGACTGGTCTAATCAACATCTTTGACGAAATACATATATTGTAGTAAAATATAAATGAAACATAAGTGTGTAGATAGGAGTTGAGCATATGGTTAAACTGAAAAATGAACAGGGTGCTGTAAATATAAAAAAAGCAGTGTTCACAACTCTTACCGGAGATGCAGCCACAAACTGCTTTGGGGTAAAGGGAATGACTGTCCGGTCAGTTTCGGACGGATTGGTGCATATGTTAAAGCCGGAGTTTATGGGCAAAGGTGTGCATGTAAACATCAATCCGGACAATACGATCACGATTATGCTTCACATCGCAGTGGATCAAGGTGTTAATATCCCTGTGGTTTGTGAGAGCATAAAAGATGAGGTCAGATACAAAGTCACAAGCAAAACAGGCGTTGAAATCAAGCGCATTGATGTTTTTGTAGACAAAATGATCATCGGCTAAGGAGGATAGGCGCTTGACACAACATATCACAGGCGAGCTGCTAAAAAAAATGATTGTAAATGCCGCCGCCGCTATAGAAAACCATAAAAACGAAATCAATGAACTCAATGTTTTTCCCGTACCTGATGGAGACACCGGGACGAATTTAAGTCTTACCATGAGCGCAGCGGAAAGGGCAATGCTACCCACATCGCCCAAGACCATCGGAGAGGCCGTTGAAGTGATGGCCAGTGCCATGCTGCGCGGCGCAAGAGGCAACTCCGGTGTTATATTATCCCTCTTGTTTAGGGGATTTTCAAAGCGGCTTAAAGATTTGGAAACTGCGGATGCGCAAGCCTTCGCTCATGCGCTGGCAAATGGTGTAGATGCGGCATACAAAGCGGTTATGAAACCGGCAGAAGGAACGATGCTTACTGTTTCAAGACTGGCAGCGGGAACTGCCGTCAGTGTGGCTGAATCCGAAGATGACATTGAGATCGTGCTTGAAAGAGCCTTGGCGACAGGTTATGCGGCACTTGCTGACACGATCAATCAGAACCCTGTCTTGAAAAAGGCCGGTGTGGTTGATGCTGGAGGCAAGGGCTACCTATACATGCTTGACGGTATGCTTAGAGCCATCCGCGGTGAGATCATGGAAAAAGCGGCAGCAGGTGCGGCTGATTCGGACAAGGCAGACTTTGCGCAATTCCATGCTGAGGATATCACATTTACATATTGTACGGAGTTTATGATTGACTACACTACCAAAAAGAATCCAAATCACTTGCGTGAGTTTCTGGATAAGCGCGGTGATAGTGTTGTTGTCGTCGATGATGATTCAATCATAAAAGTTCATATCCATACGGATCAGCCCGGTGATGTGCTCACGGAAGGACTCAAGTATGGTTCGCTCATAACAATAAAGATCGAAAACATGCGTGAGCAACATGCTCAAGCCGTCGATGCTGCACAAGAGCCGGTAGAGATGAAAGAATATGCCATAGTAGCTGTTTGTGCAGGTAGCGGCATCTCCGAGGTGTTTAATGATCTGGGTGCTGACAAGATCATCACCGGCGGTCAGACCATGAATCCATCGACTGAGGATATTCTTGAGAAAATCAGCAGTGCGCCATCTGAGGTAGTGTTTGTTTTGCCCAATAACAAGAACATTATCATGGCCGCTCAACAGTGTGAAAAACTATCTGACAAAAGAGTTATAGTCATCCCGACCAAGAGCATTCCGCAAGGTGTAGCGGCATTGCTGACGCTCGATGGGTCAGGCGATGTTGAAGAGATGACCGAAAGCATGACCGAAGCGGCAACGCGTGTAAAAACCGCACTGGTTACAAAGGCTGCCCGGGATTCAGTTTTTGATGATATGGAGATAAAAAACGAAGAATATCTGGCGCTCATAGAAGACTCATTGGCTGCGCACGGAGATGACGAGAGCGAAGTATTTGATGTGGTAGCAGCGGCGTTGGGTGAAATGCTTCCGGAATTTATTACAGTATTTACCGGGGAAGACGCCGGTGAAGCGGAGACCCAGTCACTGCTCAAAAAAATTGATGAAATTTCAAACGGTGCAGAAGTCGCTGTAATAAATGGTGGGCAACCGGTGTACCACTTCATAATTTCGGCAGAGTAGGTAACCATGGCAAAATAAAATATTGACTAACATGTCTCGCTATGGTACACTATCCTTTGCTGGTGACTACACTGGCAAAGGATACTATATCGCGGGGTGGAGCAGTCCGGTAGCTCGTTGGGCTCATAACCCAAAGGTCGGTGGTTCAAATCCGCCCCCCGCAACCAGTTTCACCTAAGACAGACGTTAGCGTTGACATGATGCTAAAGTCTGTCTTGGTCATTACGTCAATGCGCTCGATGAGAAGGTGTACCGCCTTTTTGTCGGGCGCTTTTTTTAATGAGTTTAGCCATGCCTCAATTTGTTCCATTATGTAGTCTTTTGGCGGCTCTGCTTACCTTCTTGTTGCTGCCCTATGCGCTAAGAAGAGCTATCCGGAAGCTCTTGTTGAAATGGGAAAAATAATAAAGCTAGAGCCGGAAAATGCAAATTATCGTGACAGTCTTGATGCTATATTGCAGGACGTGGAACGTTATTCAGAGGATGTTGATATGGAAGATGGATATGAATAAGATGACACGCTAAAAGGCAATCGAACTAGGATTGTTCTGCAGATGAAAATATGCGCAATTATGATATAGAATGCGTATGGTAGCGTTCCGGCAAAATTTTGCCATTTCTACTATAAACAAGAGCCGGTCACCTCAAAAAGGCAACCGGCCAAATGTCGTTTATGCGCTAATATTAAAGTTAAAGTTCAGTTTTCCAAAGCCCATGCAAGTTGCAGTAAGCGTACACGGCGATAGCCTTGTCACCTACCAAGCAAAACTCTGCCTTAGGCTCGGCACCGACCTTGAGACACTTTCGTTGTCCACCCTGTTCGGTCTCAACATAAACAAACGGAATGTTATGATCCTCTTGCATAGGATGTAAAACACTGCCGACCTGAACACTGAGTTTGTCGCCAGATACAACGACTTCCGGAAGGTGCTTTTCCACACTTGCCTCAACAGTGTTTGGCACAAGCTCTGCCATAGGCTCACCGCAGCAAACCATTGGCACCCTATGATCTTGAATAAGTCCAGCTAAATTTCCACAGTGCGAACATTTAAAAAATCTTTGCTTACCCATGTCGTAGCCTCCTACAAAATATTTGTAGCTCTATAGTAACACACCATAAGGGCAATGGCAACCAATACAATTATTTTTGAAATGGTGCGTTAATTCTGATCCATCCATTTAGAAAGCTGCTGTGCAAGTGCCGAGCTGCCTTTGTCTTCATTTTGTTTATTTTGATTGCGCAAAAAGTTTTCTGTATCACGCTTTGATGCTCCGGACTCTGTTTTGCGTTTTTCAAAGTCGGAAAGTCTTTCTCTATGACCGCACTTGCATACGAACATGCGCTTTTCACCCTCCCCCCTCATCTCAAGTTTCTTATGGCAGTTAGGGCATCGTGCGTTAGTGACCATGGAAAGATTTTTGCGGTACCCGCATTCACGGTCAGGGCAGACCAAAAGCTTTCCCTTTTTACCATTGACATCAAGTAGATATTTTCCGCAGTCAGGACATTTGTCCTTGGTCATGTTGTCGTGAGTATATTTTATGTCGCTTGCAGCGACATCGGACACGAGCTGTGTTGCATATGTGCGCATTTCGTCAATGAAAACTTTCTTTTGAGCCTTTCCTTTGCTGATCAAGGAAAGTTCTTGTTCCCATTTTGCAGTAAGCTCTGCCGAACGCAGGTCTTCCGGAACAAGGCTTATCAGTTGGATTCCTTTCGATGTTGGTATGATTTCCTTACCTCGGCGTTCAATACTAAAGTTTGAAAAGAGTTTTTCGATAATATCGGCGCGGGTTGCAGGTGTACCAAGTCCGCTGGTCGTTTTCAAAATGGTGCGCATTTCGGCACTCATTTCTTTTCCACCGGGATTTTCCATGGCAGTTAAGAGTGTTGCTTCATTGTACCTGGCAGGAGGTTTGGTTTTGCCGGTTAAAAGTGTGCAAGACTTAACATCAAGTTTGCTGCCCTGCTGCAATTGCGGCAAGGTCTGTTCTCTTATGTCGGAATCATCGTCCTCATCATCTTCCGATTGCGTCAAATCTCCATATGCTTCTTTCCAACCAAGGGCACGAACCATCTTACCTTTGGCGGAAAAGCGTTCTTTGCCAATAGTCACGGTAAGTTTGGTTTCTTCATATTCAAAAGCAGGCATGAGCACCGCAAGGAATCTACGGACAACAAGGTCATAAATATTGCGCTCCTCGGGGCGCAAAAACATAAGATCAACAGATTCTTCTGTTGGAATTATAGCGTGGTGATCGCTTACTTTATTGTTATCAACAATGTATCGGGTAGATAAGGGACGTGCCTTGAATAGTCTCATTGCGAGGTCTTTATATGGCCCAACGGCAATGCTTCGTAGTCTTTCAGGTAAGGTAGAAACAATATCATCTGTGATATACCTTGAATCAGTTCGAGGATAGGTGAGCAGTTTATGGTGCTCATAAAGCGACTGCATTATAGAGAGTGTTTCTTTAGCAGAGTAGGCGAATCGTCGATTTGCATCACGCTGTAATTCGGTAAGATCGTAAGCAGCGGGCGGTGCTTTGTGTTTATATTGCTTTTGTAGCTCAGTTACAATACCCGATTTTCCGGAAAGGTTTTGTAAAATAGTCTCGCCATCAGCTTTGTCCATTAAGCGGGTTTGTCCATTTTTTCCTGTCCAAATCGCAGAAAACCCATGAAACTGTGCCCGAATATTATAAAAATCTTTAGGCACAAAGCGCTTTATTTCCTGCTCTCTTGCTACAATCATCGCAAGTGTTGGTGTCTGCACTCGTCCGGCAGAAAGACTGGCATTATGCTTGCAAGTCAGCGCTCGGGTAACATTGAGCCCGACAAGCCAGTCTGCTTCTGAGCGTGCCTCGGCAGAAAGGAATAGGTTGTAATAGTCTCCGGCGGGTTTCAGGTTATTAAAGCCATCTCTGACAGCTTTGTCGGTTTGGGAAGAAATCCAAAGCCTTTTTGCGGGCTTGTTGCAACCTGCCTTTATTAAAATCCAACGCGCGACCAATTCGCCCTCACGTCCTGCGTCTGTCGCAATAATAACTTCAGAAATATCGGAACGCCGCAGCAATCCCTGCACTATATTAAACTGCCTCGAAGTTTCTTTCATCACGACCAGTTGCATTTTTGCAGGTAGCATAGGTAGAGATTCAAGACTCCAAGTTTTATATTCCTTGCTATATACTTCGGGGTCGGCAAGCGTAACCAGGTGTCCGAGTGCCCAAGTGACGATATGACGGCTGCCGATCATGCAGCCTTCGCCGTTTTGGCGGCAACCCAACACCCTTGCGATATCCTTTGCAACTGACGGTTTTTCTGCCAATACCAGTGATTTAGACATCATAATCCTCCTGAATTTTCGTTAGGCATTATCCTTACATTCATTGCTCCGATATATACCCATTTTTGTGTGTACAGTAGCGATTGCTACAGAGCCTGCTGTTTTTTCGAAAACATCTTTTTGCAGGCAGGAAAAATCTTCCGCCGGAAGTATGAAATTGACGACGATTTGTGCGCCGAAATCTTCATTTGTAATTTCAATGCCTTTGGAGTGCAGCAACCGCTTTATCGTTTCATATAGCGGATAGGATATGATAGCCTTGCAAAGTGCAAGCTTTCGCATCAGACCGATGCTTGAAGCTTCCAGTCCCATAGTGCCGCACCGGGCGTATGCTCGAACGAGACCGCCGCCGCCGAGTGCGATGCCGCCGAAGTAACGTGTAGCAACTGCACAAAAATCAAATATGCCCTGTCTTTGGAAAGCTTCGAGCAATGGCATGCCTGCTGTGCCGGAGGGTTCGCCATCATCGCTGAATCTACAAATGTTGCCGGATTTTATGCGGTAAGCGAAGACATTGTGGTTGGCATCGCGGTGCTTTTTTCGGATAGAATCGAGGAAAGCAAGCGCTTCCCCTTCGGTTGAGGCGGGAGAGACATAGCAGATAAATCTGCTCTTTTTTTCAACAAACTCAGCTTCTGCTGCACGAAGCGGTATTTTGTAATGTTCCAACGATAAGGCCTCTTTTGGTGATTTATTATACTTTATCTAATGCCGAAAAAGTATAATCATATAATAGTCGAAGAGCAACTTGTTTTCAAGCTGAAGTTATTGTAGGCAATTGCGGACAATGGTAGTCGTTGCTATATTCAGGCAGCCTATAGATACATCTTTGACACAACCCATAGATATAATTAGCATCAATCATAGTAGCAAATCGTGAAAGAGGGATGATTTTGGAAGTTTGTGATAGAAAGCAACGCATGAAAAAAGATGGTATAAAGTTTAACTCAATGAAAATTCGGACAATGATCACAGTGGTATTTGTAGCCATTGCTGTTGCTGCTACCGGATACTCATATCATCTTATGCAACGCAGAGTTCCGGACATGCATCTCATTTTTCTTTTAGTGGCCGGCATATCCGTGGTTATGCTCATCGCACTGGTAATTTGGACGCTCAGTGCATCAAATAAATTTTTGAGCCTTGCAAAAATGCTCCGCCGCTGTTACCTGATATTTATTGCGCTTGGAATTGGCGCATTTATTATATTGCAAATATTGATCATATCAAGCGCACACACCGAAGAAGCCGATGTGGATGTGTTGATTGTTTTAGGTGCGGGGTTGCGAAACAATGAACCCAGTTTGATTCTGAGAGGAAGGCTTGATGCTGCGATCATGTATATGGAGCACAGAGCAGGTGTTCCGGTGATTGTATCGGGTGGATTAGGACAGGGCGTAGCGATTACCGAGGCAGAAGCTATGTTTCATTATCTTCGTGCGAGAGGGATCGACGAAAGCCTGATATGGAAAGAAGGCCTGTCAACAAACACCTACGAAAATCTTATGTTTTCACGGACGATTATGGAAGAAAACGGCATTGATGTCGATAATGCGAAAGTGGCAGTTGTTTCGAATGAATTTCACCTGTTTAGAGCAAGGATGATCGCAAGAAATGCAGGTTTTGAGGCAGTCGGTGTGGCAGCAGAAACACCAAGTCTTTCGCTGCGTGTTTTATACTCATTTAGAGAAGCGTTTGCCTTGGCAAATGAAATATTGTTTTAGACTGCAATTTTCGGAAAGTGTTCGGAAATTAGAACGTAGCTTTTTTGAGTCAGCGATGTTAGAATTAGATCAATCGGCGCAAAACATAGAAAGGGTCGTGAAAGATCAATGAAACTTAATGAATCGCAGCACGACGGCACAAGATCGCAAATGGAGAAAAAAGTGAAATATAAATTAATTGCTGTGGATATTGATGGAACAACGCTTAACAGCCAGCATCAACTCACCGAACGCACGAAATGTGCAATAATAAAGACAGCGAAAGCGGGGGTGCTATATGTAACAGCGACAGGACGCGCACTTAAAGGTGTGCAGTTTATTAATGACTTGTTTGAAGTCGATTTGCCATTTATCATATTTAATGGAGCATCAGCTGTAATGGGCAAGTCCGGAGCAGTGCTATTTGACAAGTATTTGGACTTTGAAGCGGCCTCAGAGGCGTTTGAGATTGGGCGTAGTCGGAGCGCACCCATTGTGGTGTGGACAGACCAAGGGATATGGATGTGTAATGCAACCCCAAAAACCATAAAGTACAACGAAAGCTATGGCCATGAATTAAGAATCATTGAGCACTTAGATATGATCCGCGGAGTCAACATATACAAGATATTTTGGATGGGATCGCCGACCGAAAATGCGAGACGACAGGTTGAAATGAACAAATATTTTGATGGAAAGCTCAACTGCTTTACATCTCAGCCGGAATATCTGGAATTTGTAAGCCCGGAAGTTACGAAAGGGTCAGCGCTGGAAGCGATCGGGAGACTATATGGTATTGATAAGTGTGAAATGATTGCAGTTGGAGATGGATATAATGACATTGCGATGCTTGAATATGCGGGGGTGGGCATTGCCATGGGCAATGCGCCCGATGATGTAAAAGCGGTGTGTAAACATGTTGCGTGTTCAAATGATGAAGATGGATTGGCAGAGGTTATAGAGGAGTTCATACTTTAGTCATATTACACAAAATGCGAATATAGTATCAGTCATAAGTCACAAAAATTAAGCGCATTTTACCTTGACTAATCAAGTATGAGTATATAGTATGCAAAGTACATAAATTGAGTAATGAATATTACCGCAATGGATAAACTTGGAGGTCAAAATTATGAAGCCTAAACAATTTACAGCACTTGCATACAACTCTTTAGATGAGTTTGTGTATGGGCATTGTCCGAATCCTGTCACATGTAAAAATGGGATGGTTATTGGTGGTGGAACTGTATATCCTGAGATCAACTTTACACTTCCAAACATGCAAGTAACGAATGAGACGTTGATGGATGTCCTTGATACATATTATGAAATCATTTCGGGTGTACTGCAAAAAGCCCATGAATTGCATGTTCCCGGTTTGGTTGTTGAATATGAAACACTTCCGGAATTTACGTACAACCCTGCGTGGGGTGTACAGGTACATAGAATCTTACGCGATACGATGAAAGAATTCGAGATTAAGCATGGACTCAAGAGCGCATTACGCATGACGCCCAATGATGTCCGAGAGTTTAATCGCCCGCCAATCATGAGAAGCGGTCGGTACTTTAACAATATGCTGGAAGTATTTGATACAACAGCCAAAGATGGCGCTGATATTTTGGCGATAGAATCGACCGGCGGCAAGGAAATAAATGATGAAGCGATCATCAATGTTGATTTGAAAACATCGATTTTTGCATTGGGTGTGCTTGGTGCCAGAGACATGGCGTTTCTTTGGCAGCATATTTCAAATATAGCGCGTGCAAATGGTGTAATTTCAGGTGGAGACTCCGCATGCGGGTTTGCAAATACAGCAATGGTATTGGCGGAAAGAAACTATATCCCCAAAATATATGCAGCAGTGATGCGTGCATTGGTAACACCGAGAGCGCTTGTGGCGCTCGAATATGGCGCTGTCGGGCCGAGCAAAGATTGCGCATATGAGAATCTCTATCTCAAAGCAATCACCGGCACCCCTATTTCAATGGAAGGTAAGACCGCTGCATGCGCGCACTTCTCGCCGATTGGCAATATCGCCGGTGCGGTGACTGATCTGTGGAGCAATGAGTCTGTTCAGCAGATAAAGCTGCTTTCCGGTTTTGCACCTGAGGTATCTATGGAAATGTTGGCTTATGACTGCCGTCTAATGAATAAAGCTACTGAAAAAGGGTCAAATCTTCTGCTGCGAGACTTGATGGTAGAGTCCGACTGTTACTTAGATCCGCAAGCATATATCATGCGTCCGGATGTCGCATTTAAAATTGCGGAGGAGATTGTTAAAACTCCCGATGCATTTTCAAGGACAGTGAACACGGCCAGACTTGCGCTTGAAATTTTAAGCAATGCAGTCAAGGCAAAAGAGCTAAAATTGGATGCAAAAGAGCATAAGTGGATTGATATTATGCGTGACCAGTTAGACGAAATTCCGGAAGATGAAGAAGAATTTATTGCCGAGATGAAAGAAGAAATCGACGAAGATAAGTTTATTCCGGAAGAATATGGACTGTAATCGGGCAAAGATTTTAAAGCGATAATCGAGCAAACTTATAGAAATATTATTTTAATTTAAGCGTATATTAAAAGAAAGAACACGATAGCTTTGTGGGCAACTTAGCTATCGTGTTTTGCTGTGTTAAAGCGAGATGTTGGATGGAAGGAAATGGTCGTTATATTTTCATCGCCATTTCAATCAGAGATTAGTACTTTACGAAATATTTATGTTATAATGGAGCAGAAGCTTATGATCCATAGGAGGAACGATATGAAGATGTTTTTAGGCATAGAGTTAGGTTCAACACGCATCAAAGCTGTCGTTATTAATGCGTGCGGCAGACCATTGGCGACCGGTGGATATGATTGGGAAAACCGGCTCGAAAATGGAATATGGACGTATAGGCTTGATGATGTGTGGCACGGACTTAGGAAAAGTTTTAGCGCCGTGTGTGTAGACTATGAGAAAAAGCACGGTACCGCACTGCGATCGCTATCCGCAATAGGGATATCGGCGATGATGCATGGATATCTGGCCTTTGATGAAAAGGACAATCAATTGGCGCAGTTTAGAACATGGCGCAATACCATAACTGAAGAAGCGGCCAACCGTCTTACCGAAATTTTTGAATTCAACATCCCGCAGAGATGGAGTATCGCCCATCTGTTTCAAGCGATGAGTACGAAAGAAGCACATGTAGGCGAGATTGCATTTCTGACGACGCTTGCCGGTTATGTCCATTATAAACTGACCGGAGAAAAAGTGCTTGGAATCGGAGATGCATCCGGAATGTTTCCGATTGACAGCGCAATAAATGACTTCAATCAAGGCATGATAAAACAATTTGATGAGCATATATTGAAAACTGATTTGTCTTGGAATCTGTCAGATATCTTGCCGAAAGTCCTGTGTGCAGGTGAAAATGCGGGAAGCCTGACCGAGGAAGGTGCAAGGCTATTGGATACAAGAGGCATTTTGAAAGCGGGAATACCATTTTGCCCGCCTGAAGGTGACGCTGGCACAGGTATGGTCGCCACAAATGCAGTTTCGCCACATACCGGCAATGTTTCTGCGGGAACATCTGTTTTTGCCATGTTGGTACTTGAACGCCCATTGTCAAAGCTATATACTGAAATAGATATGGTCACAACGCCTGCCGGTCATCCTGTTGCAATGGCGCATTGCAATAACTGCACATCGGATATTGATGCATGGGTGGAACTTTTTGCCGATGCAATGACCCGGATGGGGATGCCGCCCGACAAAACGACATTATACAAGACGCTCTACGATGCGGCGCTTTCGGGTTTGCCGGACGGTGGCGGTCTTGTTTCTGTGAACTATCTTTCCGGAGAGCACACGACAGGATTTCATGAGGGACGTCCGCTTTTTGCCAGAACGCCTGACAGCAATTTTACACTGGACAATTTTATGCGCACCTTACTCTTTTCTGCAATGGCAACATTGAAAATCGGAATGGACATTTTGACGGAGAATGAAGGCGTGATACTTACCAAGCTGCTTGGGCACGGCGGACTGTTTAAGACAGCTGTGGTCGGACAGCAATTGATGGCAGGCGTACTCAATATACCGGTGGCTGTTATGGAATCAGCCGGAGAAGGCGGTGCGTGGGGGATTGCATTGCTTGCAGCGTATACTGAATGTAAGGATAACGGCGAAAACCTTGAAATGTTTTTGGGGAACAAAATTTTTGCAAACGCATCAGTGACAATTATAGAGCCTAAGCGCACAGATGTTGAAGGGTTTAAATCATATTTTGAACGTTATAAATCAGCGCTTTTAGTAGAGCGCACAGCAGTTGAAGTGCTTAAAAATGTAGAATAAAAGGAATGGTCATCAGTATGTTAGAATCATTAAAACAAAAAGTGTTGGAAGCCAATTTACTACTGCCAAAACATGGTTTAATCACATTTACATGGGGAAATGTATCCGGGATTGACCGAACAAAAGGACTCGTAGTCATTAAACCATCCGGCGTAGAATATGATGACATGACGGCAGAGCAAATGGTCGTTGTAGCGCTTGAGACCGGAAAAGTCATAGAAGGGGATCTTTCGCCATCCTCAGATACGCCAACACATATAGAGCTGTACAAAGCTTTTCCGAATATTGGCGGTATTGTTCATACACACAGTCGTTGGGCGACAATTTTTGCCCAATCCAACATGGGTATTCCACCGCTGGGCACGACACATGCAGATTACTTCTATGGTGAAATACCTTGCACACGAAAGATGACCTTCCAAGAGATAGACAATGAGTACGAAGTGAACACCGGAAAAGTGATTGTAGAAACATTCAAAGGCAAGGATTCTGATACAATTCCCGCAGTTTTGGTTCCCGGTCACGGGCCTTTTACTTGGGGGAAGGATGCAAATGAAGCGGTTCATAATGCGGTCGTTTTAGAAGAGGTGGCATTTATGGCATGGCATAATATTGCAATGGTTGAAATGAAGTGGCATGGCACTTTACTAACACCGAATATAAATCCGATACAGCCCAAACTTCTTGACAAGCACTATCTGCGCAAACATGGGGAAGATGCATACTATGGACAAAAATAGGAAAGAGATAGAGGATAGTCACTTCAGATGATAACATTTGCTGATAGTGCGTTTAAGCTCAAAACTGCAAATACCAGCTATTGGTTTCGTGTGACAGAATTTGGGCATTTGAAAACAAAAACCTTTTGAATCAGACGATGAGTAAAATTTTAAAGGGTCATACACAAAAAGAGGGGCGCAACTTTCAACGGTTAGCCCCTCTTTGCACGTTATATTATGTTATAAACGCTTTGGTGTTATACCAACCAAAGGCGGGATTCGAGCGCGGTGAGTTCATCAGCCAGCTCTTGCGGAAGATGGTCGCCGAACTGAGCATAAAACGCTTTTACAGGTGCCAGTATTTCTTTCCAATAAACACTGCCGACTGAGAGTATTGCGCGCAGTGCTTCGACATTAAATCTCAAGCCCGGATGGATATAATAGTCGATTTCATCAATGTCGATATCTCTGGATCTGGGTGTGTAACCTACCGCAGTCTCTCTGGCATCGACCTCACCTTTACACCGCCTGATGATCCATTCAAGCACGCGGAAGTTTTCGCCGTATCCCGGCCAGATAAAGTTTCCGCTATCATCAAGACGAAACCAGTTGACATTGAATATGAGCGGTGGATTTGTGAGTCTTTTGCCGATATCGAGCCAGTGTTGCCAGTAGTCAGCCATGTTGTATCCGCAAAATGGCAGCATCGCAAATGGATCATGTCTAAGTACGCCGGTGGCACCGGTTGCCGCAGCGGTTGTTTCTGAGGCCATTATTGACCCGACAAACACGCCGTGCTGCCAGTCGCGTGATTGGTAGACCAGTGGAGCAACCTTTGCTCTGCGTCCGCCAAAAATAATTGCAGAGATGGGTACACCCTTGGGATCTTCCCAATTTGAAGCAATGCATGGACAATTTTTCGCAGGTGATGTAAAGCGAGAGTTCGGATGCGCACCGGATTCCCCTGATGCCGGATCCCATGGGTTGCCTTTCCAGTCGAGTGCACCATGCGGCGGGTTATTATCAAGACCTTCCCACCACACCGTATTATCCTTTGTGAGTACCACATTTGTGAAAATTGTGTCTTTCATGGTGCTTGCAACGGCATTAGGATTGGACTTCATATTTGTTCCGGGGGCAACACCAAAGAAGCCGTTTTCAGGATTTATGGCCCAAAGCCTGCCGTCTTCACCAACACGAAGCCATGCAATATCATCACCGACAGTCCAGACTTTGTAACCCTTCTTTTTGTAGAGCTCCGGAGGTATGAGCATGGCCAGATTTGTTTTGCCGCAAGCGGAAGGGAATGCACCGGCGATATACGATACCTCACCTTGTGGGTTTTCTATGCCGAGAATCAGCATGTGTTCGGCAAGCCATCCTTCATTTTTGCCCTGATAAGAAGCCATACGAAGTGCAAAGCATTTCTTGCCAAGCAGGACATTGCCGCCATATCCGGAGTTCATGCTCCAGATGGCATTATCTTCCGGAAAATGCAGAATATAGCGTCTGCGTGCGTCCAATTCACATTTGCTATGCATCCCGCGCACGAAATCATTGGAATCGCCGAGCATTTCAAATACACGTGCGCCGATGCGCGTCATGATGTCCATGTTCAAAACGACATAGATAGAGTCTGTAAGTTCTACGCCTGCTTTGGCAAATGGAGAGCCGATGGGCCCCATAGAAAATGGGATGACATACATCGTGCGCCCTACCATGGAGTTTTTGAAGATATCCTTAGCCATAGCGTAAGCGTCTTCAGGAGCCATCCAGTTATTGTTAGGACCTGCATCAACCTCCTGATTGCAGCAGATATATGTTCTGTCTTCGACACGCGCAACATCATCAATCGCTGAGCGATGATAATAGCATCCGGGGAGTTTTTCTTGGTCGAGCTTAATCAGCTCACCTGTTGCACAAGCTTCTTCTTTCAGCGTATCCAACTGCTCTTTGCTGCCGTCGATCCAGACGACATGGTCAGGGTTTGCCAAAGTTTTCATTTCTTCTACGAAATCCAAGACCATTTTATTCGTTGTCAGTGCCATTGTGCCCCCCTAAATTATATGGTATGTATTTTATTTTAAGTCAGTATCATAACGACTAAAAGTGCATTTTGCAACCGGGACAAACAGAGCAAAATAAGTCGTGCATCACAGTATAAACGCAAGTTTTTGAAAGAAAAGGAAACCCATCAGTCAAAACAATTGGATTCGATGGAGACTTGAGCTGTTGAGGAGCATATATTTTGCAAGAAAGCATGAAATTTCATTCAAGAAGGTGTGAAATATACAACAAGATTAATAGTTGAATCATTATAAAAATGAGCAAAATATTACAAAAATTTCACAAAATAAATGAGAAATAGACGCTACTTGCGGTGGATTCCATGTGTTTATAACAGAATTAAATACATGTATACATATTATCTTGTTGACAAATCTATATACATCTCATTATACTGACTCTGGTATAATGAAAAATGAGTGTCATGGGGGACGAACGCACCTTATGTTGCTCAAAATTTTCTTGCTATCAGAAGATAATTTGCGAGGGTGAAAAAAATGAATTTTAAATTTACGCCGGAAGAGCAAGAAGTTGTGGAAATGCTTCACGAATTTTGTTTAAAAGAAGTAGCGCCTATCGCTGCTGAGATCGATGAAAATGAAAGATTTCCGCAAGAGACGGTTCATCAGCTTGCGGAAATGGGCATGATGGGACTTCCGTTTCCTGAAGAGTTCGGAGGCGCAGGGCTGAGTTATGTCACGTATATTGGTGCATGTGAGGAACTTGCACGCCATTGCGCAAGCACCAGTGTAATACTTTCAGCGCACTGCTCATTGTGCTGCTGGCCGATCAATGAATTCGGTACACAAGAGCAAAAGGAAAGATATTTGATTCCGCTAACAACAGGTGAAAAACTTGGTGCCTTTGGTCTGACCGAACCCAGCGCCGGAACTGATGCGGCGATGCAAAAGACCATCGCCGTTGACAAGGGTGACCACTGGCTCATCAATGGCTCTAAAATATTCATAACCAATGCCGGTCATGCGGACACTTTTGTGATTTTTGCTATGACGGATAGGGAACAGGGCAACAGAGGAATTACAGCGTTTATTGTCGAAAAAAGCTTTCCGGGATTTAGTCTGGGCTCTCATGAAAAGAAATTCGGCATTCGTGCGTCTTCTACGGCAGAGCTTATTTTTGAAGATATGAAAGTGCCCAAGGAGAATATGCTTGGAGAGCTGAACAAAGGATTCAAAGTTGCGATGGCAACACTCGACGGTGGCCGGATTGGCATTGCGGCGCAAGCACTTGGGATCGCTGAAAGTGCGATTAATGAGTGTGTGAAATATGTCAAGCAGCGTATACAATTTGGACGTCCGATCAGCAAATTCCAAAACACGCAGTTTGAACTCGCCGATATGCAAACAAAGGTTGAAGCGGCACGCTTACTCGTATATAGGGCAGCGCAAGCCAAGCAAGACAAAGAGCCATATACGCATTTTGCGGCTCAAGCCAAGTTATTTGCAGCAGAAACTGCCAGTGATGTAACACGCCGGTGTCTGCAACTTGTGGGCGGTTACGGTTATAGCCGTGAGTATCCATTCGAGCGCTACATGAGAGATGCTAAGATCACGGAGATATACGAAGGCACCAATGAGGTTCAAAAGATGGTCATTTCAGGATCAATGGGTGTTAACTAGTTTTTAAAGACGGAATGCTAAATAATCCGGTAGAGATAGGAAGAAGGGTTTTATGAACAGTAAAGTAAGAACATTGGCCGAAGCCATGGAGATGATCCATGACGGCCAGACGATTATGATCAGTGGATTTACATTTGCAGGTACTCCTGAGATTTTGATTGACGGAATCATTGAAAAGGGTGTCAAAGATCTGCACCTCATAACCAATGACACAGGTACTGCGGAATTTGGCATAGGAAAACTGGTGGTCAACAAGTTGGTTAAGAAGATTCAAACATCCCATATCGGACTAAACAAGGAAGCCGGGCGGCAGATGACTGCCGGTGAGCTTGACGTTGAGCTGATACCTCAAGGAACGATTGCAGAAAGAATCAGAGTTGCAGGTGCGGGGCTGGGCGGTTTCTTGACTCCTACAGGGGTTGGGACGATCGTAGAGGAAGGCAAGCAGAAGCTCAATATAAATGGCAAGGACTATTTGCTTGAGTTGCCGCTCAGAGCCGAAGTTGCTCTGATCAAGGCATATAAGGCAGATAAGTATGGCAACTGCACATACAGACGTGCAGCGAGGAACTTTAACCCCCTTATGGCAACCGCAGCAGATTTTGTTATTGTAGCGGCAGAGGAAATCGTTGAGTTCGGAGCAATAGATCCGGAGTTGGTATTTACACCCGGCATTATGGTTGACATGGTGGTACAGGCGTAAGATGAAGTGTCGCCTGCTATTAATAGAGCAATTGCGGGTGATGCATGAAATGACCAATCGTATTTCGTGGTCGTTTTGTGCTTTGAGATATACGAAAGGGATGGTCACTTAGATATGGACAAACGTGAAATGATTGCCAAGCGTATTTCGGAGTATTTTAAAGAAGGGGATCTCGGAAATCTGGGTATTGGACTGCCGACGTTGGTTGCCAATTACCTGCCCCCGGAGAAGAACGTTTTGCTGCACTCTGAAAATGGATTTATCGGTATCGGCCCTACGCCGGAAGCCGGTGCAGAAGATAAAGATATGGTCAATGCCGGAGGGCATCCGGTGGAACTTGTGCCCGGCGGGGCTTGTTTTGATAGTGGTTTTAGCTTTTTGCTTGCGCGTGGCGGGCATGTGGATATAACGGTGCTGGGTGCACTTGAAGTCAGTGAAAAGGGTGATTTGGCAAACTGGATGATACCCGGGGTGATGGTTCCGGGCATGGGTGGCGCTATGGACTTGGTCGTTGGTGCAAAAAAGGTCATCATTGCTATGGAACATACGACCAAAAAGGGTGAGCCGAAGATTCTCAAGGAATGTGTGCTGCCGCTTACGGCACTTGGTGTGGTCAAACACATCGTAACGGAGCTTGGCGTTATGGATGTGACTCCTGAGGGGATTGTGCTCAGAGAACTTGCACCCGGAGTGACTGTAGAGGAAATACAAGAAAAGACCGGAGCAACGCTGATTATACCTGAGCAGATTGGAAACATGGTGCATTAAATGCAAAATGTATGACCTGAAAAATCATATATAGATTGGTAAATCTTAAGGGGCTTTGCGCCCCTTTTGTGTCATAAGTGTTGTAAAATATGACCAATACACATAATCGGAGGGGTTTAAAATGAAACGCAGAGTGCCGAGTACAAGGCATACCCCAAATTTGTCTGAAATGCAGTAAGACCATCACCATTGCACAAAACAAGTCCGCAAAACGAAAGATGAGGAAAGAAGGCCACTATGGAAAAAAACTATATAGTCATTAAAGCAGGGGAGCGTTATACAATAGCTCAGTGGAACGAAAGCTTTAAGTCATTAGACGAAAGCGATGGCATATACAATCACTATTTTTGGGACAGCGCAGCGCAAGCACAAGCCGCAGCCGACAAATACAATGCCATCGAAGGCTGCGGAGATATAGAATCCATATTTGGCTAGTAGGCCTAGTGATTTCATATACGCTATACGAGCAACAAATTATCCCAAATATTTTCGCACGACATCCATTAAGTGCTCAAAATTAATCGGCTTACCGAGATGACCATTCATTCCGGACGCTAAGCAACGCTCAATATCGTCACGGAACACATTGGCAGTCATGGCGATAATCGGGATGATTTTAGCATAGGGTATATCTAAAGCCCTAATCAGCCGAGTGGCCTCATAACCATCCATCTCAGGCATCTGCACATCCATAAAGATCATATTATACATGCCCGGTGACTTGGTAAACATCTCCACAGCAATTGCACCGTTTTCCGCAGAAACGACCCGTATACCCGTAGGTGCTAATAGTGAAATGACAATTTCGCGATTGATATCGACATCCTCAGCAAGCAATATACACTTGCCATGATAATCAACCGGAACATCGCCGGGTGTGTCATCGCCCGGATCTTCAAGCGCACAGCTTTTCACTTTGACAGTGAAGGAGAATGTAGAACCGCTGCCAAGCTCTGAATCCACCCATATCTCGCCATCCATCATCTCAACAAGCCTTTTAGAAATTGAAAGACCAAGGCCTGTGCCGCCATAGGTACGGGCTATTTTGTTGTCTGCTTGCTGAAAAGATTGAAAGAGATGTGACTGTTGTTCCGGAGAGATACCGATTCCGGAATCAGTGACCACGATCAAGAGCGTATAAATATCATCAACCTCGTCTAAAAGCTTTGCACGAAGCGTGATAGAACCCTCATCAGGAGTAAATTTGACCGCGTTACCCAGCAGATTGGTTATAATCTGAGCAATACGCTGATCATCGCCGATAAGCACCGGGGGAATATGCTCATCAATCTCAACGCTAAAATGCTGTTTTTTCTCATCCACGCGAAAAGAAATAACATCAATTACTCTGGAAATCAGCTTTTCGAAGCGAAACTCAACAGGCGAAAGCTCGAATTTTCCGGATTCGATTTTTGAAATATCAAGCACATCATTAATAATGCCCAACAGGTGAGTCGAAGCATTTTCGATTTTGTCCAGTGCATAATGCGCTTGCCGGATATCATCTGACATTTTGCCCACGGTAGCCATGCCGATGATAGCATTCATGGGTGTGCGAAGCTCATGGCTCATATTCGATAAAAATGTACCTTTCGCAAGCGAAGCTTGAAAAGCATCATTTCTGGCCTTGGTCAGATCGTCAAGATTCTGAGCGTATATCTTGCAAAAGGTATATGCAAGAAAGTTAAGTGCAATGGCAACCATAAAATAAAGATAGTTGTAGATCATTGTAAAGGCATAGCCGAGTAAATTAATACCAAAGGCAAATATGATCACCGCATGGATGACACCGGTGAGGATGATATATGCTCTGACCCCTTTGGGTTTTATATAAGTCAGTGAAATAAGCGCAGCGCCATTGGCATAAGCAAACAGCAAAAAGTCACCCTCAAAGTAAATAGCAGCGCCCGTGAGCAGAAGAATAATTATGGTCGGCGATGCAAAAGCGATGACAGCACTCTCAAGAGGGCTTCGCTCAAACAAAACATATGCAACAACCACAAGGATGCTGACAATGGTGCGGACGATGGTTGTGTGCATATCAAAAAACAGCCCGGTGTAAGCGGATACTGTAATCGCGTAAACACAGAGCGTCAGGAAAACATGCGGAGCAAATGCATTTTTCTTTGCTCCTGCAAATATGTTTTTTCGAATAAAACTAATCATATAAACAGTATATCAAAAAAAGATGGATTAAGCGACACTTTTTATCACTTTTGTGCAAATTCTTAATGTACGTTTAATCTTGTGCCCTATTGTTAAAACGCAAAATATAAAGTAAAATATATCTGAGAAAGAGATAGGCAGATTGCCTGCAATGAAGAACACCTGTAACCTACCATCAACAAAAGGAGAAGACGAATGAACAGAATACCATTTCCTATTCTAATCATACTGGCGGTGATTATTGGACTGTCCGTGATTGGATTCGTAATGAGCCTGATTGGCCTAATTACCGGCATGATCTGGAGATTTGTGTTTAGCCCGATAGGCATCATATCCATTATCGTGCTGATCATCTATCTCGTATATGGGCGAAAGAAGTAACTGTATACGATATCACAAAAATATGAAAGCGCCCTTTCGAGGGCGCTGAAGCTGTTTGAGGGACGTATTTTGCTAGAACAGCCCCGACACGTAATAAACCACCGGCGCAAGAAAGATCGCAGGCAGGAAATCCGCAACCCTAATCTTAGCAACACCCAACATGTTTAACCCCAGCGCGACAATAAGAATAGACCCTGCGCCATTGATTTCAGCAATAAGTGAATAACTCTCCAGAAGCGGACGGAGCGCTTGTGCCAGAAGCACAATAAGCCCCTGATAAATCAGAACAGCTCCAGCCGAAAATAAAACCCCGACACCCAGCGTAACAGTCAAGATCAAAGCCGAAATCATATCTATAGTAGACTTCGTAAAGAGAATCGAATGATCCCCCACAAGGCCGGAATTGATTGAGCCCACAATTGCCATTGCGCCGATGCAAAAGAGCAAGGAAGATGTCACGAACCCTTGGGATATAGACGGTCGATTTTTGCCGCCGTTGCTATCGGAAGATGAAAATCGCTGCTCAATTTTTTGCCCCAGTTGATTTAAGCGATCATCAATTCTTAGCGCAGTGCCGGCAGCGGCGCCGAGCACAATGGTAATAATCAGATTGATGATACTCCCGCCGGAAAGCGCACCGGAGATACCTATAAACAAGATACACAATCCGATACCCGCCATGATCGCAGACGAAAACCGCTCAGGTATGCCCTTTTTTACAAGCAGTCCAATGACTCCGCCAATCAAAATAGCAACAAAATTAACCGCTACACCCAGCATATCGACTTACAAGCTCCCATCTGTAACAAATTATACTGCATCTTACGCTACATTAACGGTAAAGACCTCTACAGACCGAATCACCTCAAGTCCAAAAGACACAATGACATCATGCTGTGCATTATAGAATCTCGTGAGCACATTCCCACTGATAACCATATCACCCATATGCTCAAACAAATTCTGCTCGATAATATGCGCATACAGCTCAATAACATCCATCACATCGCCGGGAATGTCGCTGACACGATATGAAAAAGACGTACCACCCAAAGCAAACCTTGTATCCCACGCTCTCACACCAAAGTGTGCGCCAAAATCCGGAGCGGGATAAAATCCATCAAAATAAACAGTGGGAATTAAATGCTCGGAAAACGGCGTATATGCTGTGCGCTCAAGTATGGTGAAATAATCAATAGGCACAGCGAGGTTTATATTTTGTGCACCGACCATAGTTGCAGTCGTAACACCGACCACACGGCCAAAAGCATCCAGAAGCGCTCCGCCGCTACTGCCTGTTGAAATAGCGGCATCAAGCTGGATAAAAGTCATTCCATAAAGCTCGCGCCGGGCTTGCGAGACTATTCCGCGGGAAAAAGAGGCCTGCAATCCAAGCGGACTGCCGAGGGCATATACCGTTGCTCCGGTTTGCAGAGGCGTATCTGAGACATTCAAATAAGGAAAATCTTCGCCATGAACCCGAATCAGTGCGGTATCATTTAAGCGATCAAAGTCATAAAGCCCCGCAACTTCAAATTCCTCACCGTCATACATAGTGATAAAAATTGATCCACCGCCGACAACCACGTGATAATTTGTAATTGCCAGGCCATCATCAGAGATAAAGAAGCCGCTGCCATGCTTGACCAACTCATCATTCCTATCGTAGACATGAATCAAAAACACCGCCGGTGAAGCGCCCGCATAGACCTGTTCCGAAGTGAGCGGGACTTTGCGCATTTGGAGTACACGTGCATCAGCATCAATCATTCGATTGACAATGGTTGCAGCCTCGGCACGTGAAAGTGTTCTGCCGGGGAAAAAAGTTCCATAACTGTCAGATCCGGTAAGTACACCGGCTCTATAAAGCATATAGACAGCCTGACCATAACTAAAACTTTCAAAGACATCCGGAATCCCGCCATTGTCAATGTGATTTATAGGAGTCAGCGCCTCATCAGGGAGCGCAGTAGCCATAATTGCAGCGAAATCGGCTCTGGTAATCGGAACATTGAAACTTCTGAAAGCACCTATATGGAGTCCATGTCTATGTGCGTAATCCACATAAGGCATATACCAAGGTGCGCCTTGGGGAAACTCCATTGACCCGGAGTGAAAATTCCGATGAATGGAGGCAGCGATTTTTATCGTCTCTGCAATAGTAAGTTGACCATGTGGATCAAACATACCTTGGCCTCTACCATCCATGATTCCACGCTCAAACACGCTTATGACACTTTCGGAAAACCAAGCGGTCTCCGGTACATCAGAAAACGCTTCTTGATAAGTACGAACACGTACAAAATTTGCAAGACTCATCGCCCCCATTGCAGGAACGCAAAGCGCCATTGCGAGGCACAGGCTCAATACCGCTGAAATAATTTTACGTTTCATTATAATAACACCAATTCCATATTTTTAATTCTTATACGATTACATGACGATATTGTACCACTATTGACAATAACCCACAACAAAAAACAATGTATTGCATCTTATCTTCATCTTCTATCTATTTCCATTTGAAGCTCTTCGGCCAGATAGCCATCGCTTCGGCATGCATATCAGAAATGCCGTTAACGATGTAATAGTAAAGCTCCGATATATAGAATATGTCAAAAGACTCTCTTCGAGGAATGTTGTACATCTCGGCATATGTTTTAATGACACCGGCGCATTTGTGTCCGACCAATGTTCGATTTGCTGTCATTGTAATACCTCTGCCCCTATAATCTGTGCGCAGTCTGGAAAAAGAAATATTCGGCTTTTCGATCGCCGCATAAGAACCATGATATAGAATCATATGGACACGCCTTCCTTTTTCATCAGCTCAATAAGCTCATCGACTATATAATCTTTCCCTTGTGTATGCAATGCGTCATAACAGGTTATGCCGACAGCGGAACAATGCTTTGTGGAGCAGGTGGTTTACCTCCCAATGCACAATGAGGTCTTACGGTATTATAATACTCAACCCAACGTTTGGTCAACACTTCTGCCTCGTACATATTTCCAAATAACTCACCATTTAAGAATTCATCACGCATTCTCGCATTGAAACTTTCACAATAGCCATTTTCCCATGGGCTGCCGGGTTCAATGTAGGTCGTAATCACACCTGCATTTTCTAACCATTTACGCACTTTCTTTGAGGTGAATTCAGGGCCATTGTCACTTCGTAGATATTCAGGTGTGCCTTTGAGTAGCATTAACTCTGCCAATACTTCGATTACATCATTGTTCCGCCATCTGCGGCGGGGAATTGAGGCAAGACATTCGCGTCGATGTTCGTCAATAACATTAAAAATACGTATCTTTCTGCCATCCATCGTCTTATCTTCCATGAAATCATAACTCCACACGTGATTGCGGTGGGTTGGGCGTAGTCTGACACAACTTCCATCATTCAGCCAAAGACGCCGCTTTTTTGTCTGCTTTTTAGGTAATTTCAAACCCTCCTCTCGCCATATACGCTCTACGCGTTTGGGATTTATCTGCCGACCATTGTTTCGCATCATCCCTCCGTACTGCTTACGCCAACGATAATATGTCTGTTCTGTTATTTCGGCTTGACGAGCTGCTTCACTTATTGTTTTACCTTGACCGCAAAACAACTCCACTTCTCTTAGTTTTGCGATTATCTGCTCTGGCGTGTAATTCTTTCTTCCCATTTCAGGTCACCATTCCTTTTTTGTTAGTTTATGGTACAAGGATTGGGGGGCGGGTCACTAAAAAAGTTTTGTGGATTTTCCCTTGAAATTGTACACAGAAAGTAATAACATTAAATACCAACAAATCTCAATTATTATCCTAATAAACCCCTCTCAGAGCTTTGCTCCGCATATTTATAAAAAGCTTATATTTCATTAATATTACAACTCGGAAAATATTATTGACGCAGTCTACCCGCTATGCTATTATTGCGCTCGTAGAGGAAGCATTATGTTTCCCAATTAAAAGTCCCAAAATGGGCAAAATTTGAAAGGAGAGTTACATGAGAAAACTCAAGAAATCCTTTGCAGTGTTACTTGTACTCGTCATGGCGCTCACAATGGTTCCGTTCGCTGGCGCAACTGGCCTCACAACTGTGGCCAGCTTCAATGACGCAGCCGACGTATCACCGCAACATCTGATGGCGCTTGACGTGCTTGCAGCAGTCAACGTCCTACGCGGTGAGGATGGCAACATCTTCCCACAACGCACAATCACCCGTGCAGAAGCGGCAACAATCGTTGCACGCATACTGCTAGGCCCGAATTCGGCTGACCAACTACCTCCGGGTAGAACAGGCTTCCGTGATGTTGACGGCGTATCTGGTCTTGCTTTTGCATCCGGCGCAATTGCTTACTTGCATGAGCGTGGCATCGTCATCGGCGTAGGCGACGACCTCTTTGATCCGCAAGCTCCTGTTACCGGTGCTGAGCTGGCAACTATGTTCTTGCGTGCAGTAGGTTTCGGCGTTAATGGCGAATACACAGGCCCAAGATGGCAAACCAACGCAGTCGTTGATGGTATGCAATGGCGTGTGCTTTCGGGCAACGCTGACTTCACAGCAGCTGCAACACGTGAAGAAGTATTCCGTTATGCATTTAATGCACTAAACACAACCAGAAGTGCTGTTGGCCTTCGTTTTGTAAACTGGAGTGCTGACAGACAAGCTTATGTACCGATCCTTCTCCAAGGTATCGATGTAACAGGCGACGCAGAGAACCTCCAAACCATTTGGAGCAGAATCTTTGAGCCCGCACCCATCAACGCCAGAAGACTTTCTGTTGCTGATATGTGGGGTCGTCCTTCTGACAGATTCACACTCAGAGGAATCGAAATAGGCACATATGCAAGAGAGGCAGCAGTTACATTCAACAGATTTACAAGCACCGCAGCAGTTAACGAAGAAATTCGTAACTTCAACACAGATGCGTTTATTCAAAGATTTGTAAATGGTAACGGCTTTACTCGTGGCAGCGGTAATGGATGGGAAATTTTATCCGATGGTTATGTTAACTTTGGTCACGCAACGTTAAACGGTATCCCTGCTAATGCAAACACCGGCGAGCAAATTTCACGTCTAACCGGTAACGGTGTTGTTGTTGAGGTTTATGTCAGTGCTTCTACAAACAATATCACCGATGTCGTAGTTATTAGAACTGACATCGCTCAAGTAAGACGTGTTGACGCAGGTGCCAGAGAGACTCATTTTGCTCTGATTACAGCCGATGAGCAGGATGATATCCGCTCAGCAGTATTCGGTGAAGCGAACTATGGCGGCGCATCCATGAGAATAGGCCCGCTTCATAGTCTATTTGATGATGCTACAGATTTGCGTGTTGACGACAGAGTCCTCGTAACTCCTGTATGGAGAAACGGTGAATGGCAAGTCGGTCAAATCGCAATGCCTGAAGTAGTTAGCGGCACTTTGACTACATCATCCCATATGGTAAACTTCACAAATAGTGCAGGTGCCCTGACTGTCGCTGGTACATCATACACAAGAGCCAGAGTCCTGACTGAAGGTGCACGTAGAGCTACGATGACAGGTCCTAATCAAGAAGTTACAGTACTCCTTGACGAGTTTGGATTTATTGTTGATACCGAAACTCGCGGTATCTCCACACGCAACATCGTTTTCGTTAGAGATGCAAATCAGCAAACCCTACAGGGTGGTCTACTTGTGCCGCTGCTCAGAGGTTGGTACCCTGACGGTACAGTAGCATCTGTTGCTCTCACAGGCGGCGTAGTGGGCGGAACAATTGAACCTGGTGAGATCGTTCGCGTATCAGGTAGCGGCAACAATGTTGTAGCAACCAGACAATATTTTGTTGGTTCAACAAGTGCTACAGTAGTCAACAATCTTAACCTAGCAACGGCTCCTGCTGTCGGAACAGCATCTGTATCCTCGATGACCGCGCCAATTGCAGCAAATACTTCGATTGCTCCTAATCAAGCAACACTGAATGTTGGCGGTCGTGTACTTCGCTTTGCAGATGATGCAATGTACTTCTTCTGGGGACAAAGAGCAGGTCAACCAAACTTTGAGTTCACAGTCAGAGACAGGAACATCAGAGTTCAAGGACCAATGAGCGGTCTTCCTGGGTTAACTGCTAATAACATCGTTGCAGTTGTTGAGTACAGACAAAGCGGTCAAGCACCTGTAATCACTGCACTTTGGATCGGTACTACTGCTCAGCAGAGCGTAAGTCCATCTACAACCATTTTCGTGCGTGGAACAGGTAACATCTTCCATCACACTGTAAACATTGATGGCGTAACCTATAGAATGGCTCAAGCATGGGATATCGATGGTAATACTTTTGATTGGACATGGCCGGGTCCGGAAGCCATTCCCACAGGTTGGATTCCGATCAGAGATAACACAAACCCTGAAGGTGCTATAGAAAACAGATTCTATAACTTCACAGTAGACAGTGATAACAGATTTGAACTGGAAGCTACCATCAATGATGTATATGAGAACTTAGGTGTGTTTTCACGCGTGTATGCGACACCAAACGGACTTAACAACGTAGTTACATTTGTTGATGCTGGCAACGAGTACTCCGCAGTTATAACCAATGCAACTACATTCATTGATCAAAGCGGGGTTACTCCTGCCATAAATGATGCGATATCCTTGAGAAATCGTATTGATACTGCAGGACCAGTTATGATCAGCATCGTATTTGATCGCGCAGGCGATGCACTGTTTGTTGTAATAAATAACCCACTCCAATAAGGTCGTTTAAACCCAATCATAATGATCATATGATCACTGTGTAAAAACAAACGAACTCCCTCGGATTATCCGGGGGAGTTTGCGTTTGCTGTGGTGCAGAATATCATCAAGCTAGACACTTAGCTGCAGGCAACATTGTAGGGTGCGATGTCCTCATCGTACCGTTTCTGGGATAAGCATCGCAGTTTAGATATAAGGTTCGTCTAGTGCAGCTTGGATTGATTGCTTAAATTTGACCGGGTCGCTCTGTTCATATAAGGTGTGCGGGCAAAAATCTTGACCGGTTACCCACTCAATTTCTCCATTGTTGACACTAGCGGTTTTAAACAATCGTATGTCAGACAATATTTTATAAAATTTGTGGTTTAAATTCGGTTTAAAGTTATATATTCGTTGCGCACCATCTTCGAATGTGAGTAAGAGGCGATAATCATCGAGTGCAATTGCATCTTTTAATTTAGGGTATATTTTCATTTACTCCAACCCCTTTATCTTAAAATATTCTTCATCCGTCTGCATGATGTTCCAAAGGGCGATAAGTTCATCGTAGTGGATATCAGCCCATGCAATGACATACTTAGTTTGCTTTGGCGGAAATGCACCAGCGAGAACATTTCCATCAAAATCAAATACGGCTTTGGCATCGCCGTAAGAAGCGTGGAAATGAGGTGTGTGGTGTTGTTCTGTGTCTTTGAAGTACATTCTTATTATGATGCCATAGAATGATGAGATTATTGGCATGACGGTTAAACCTCCTATGATAAATTAAACGTATTTTATAATAATTATATCATCAAACCTACTTTGTGGGTAGGGTATATGCTCATATTTTGACTAAGTATATTGACTCCATCAGGCATTATGATATATTAACATTGAATGTTATGACTTCATAAATTTAATTTGAAGCATGTCAATATTGGAGAGGGTGGTATCATTTGTCTCGCTCATGACATACTTCCATTGAGAGATGGGCTTAAGATCATTCCGCTCTGGGCGGGGTAAGCAGTATGACAATACAAAAATATTTTTCAAAAACAACAAAACTTTGTGTTGACAAGGGTTTGCATATTTGATATTCTACCTAAGCGGCTTTATTTATATTAAAGCCACGCATTGCGATGAACCGGGAGATTGCAGGCATAGCGCCGCAGAGCGTTGCGGATGGCGAGACTGACCTGCCTGGTCACTTTCGGGGAGCAAGTCCGGCGCTGCATGGGCAGCGTGTAATCGGACGGCTGAGAAACGCTGCAACGAGAGCTCTAGCGTGTATGAGCCAGCCGGAAAACAAAATTTCCGGTTTCATTTATCGGCACAAATGACACGCACGGTATCGTGTGCAGAATTCTCTCGGAAAACTCTATGTGATATACATATAATAAGGAGGAAAAAATGGCAGTCAGTAAAAAAATGATTAGAATCAGGCTCAAAGCATACGATCATCAGCTCATCGATCAAGCAGCTTCCCAAATCGTCGAAACGGCGAAAAGAACAGAAGCACGAGTCTCAGGCCCGATACCGCTTCCGACAAAAAAGGAAATCGTAACCATCTTGCGTGCGGTACACAAGTACAAAGACAGCCGCGAGCAGTTTGAACGCTTGACACACAAGAGACTCATAGACATCTTAAGCCCGACCCAAAAGACGGTAGAGTCACTTATGTCACTGGAACTACCCGCAGGCGTAGAGATCGAAATTAAACTATAAGTCAGATTCGTAGGGAACGATGTCCGCATCGATCCGCGGGATGCATAAGTACAGCATCCCCTACAAGGGGCTGTATTCCACAGGCACGAAGCCCCCTACGGTCATGTTGATTCCATAACCAAAGAATCAACCAATAACCAATATTAGGAGGAAACCACAATGGTCAAAGCGATCATCGGAAAAAAAGTCGGCATGACGCAGATATTCGATGATAACGGCAAGGTCATCCCGGTCACAGTAATAGAAGCCGGACCTTGTACCGTAGTTCAGAAGAAAACCGACGAAACCGACGGCTACGATGCCGTACAACTTGGCTTCATGGAAATCAAAGAGCGCAAGCTCTCGAAGCCCGAACTCGGACACCTGAAAAAAGCAGGAGTCGAAGCAAAGAAGCACCTCAAAGAGTTCCGCCTTGAAGACACCGGCTCACTCAATGTAGGAGACGAACTCAAAGCAGACGTTTTTGCCGAAGGAGACAAAGTAGACGTAACCGGCATATCAAGAGTTAAAGGCTTCCAAGGTGTTATCAAACGCCACAACCAAGGCAGAAACCGTATGACCCACGGCGGCGGTCCGGTACACAGACACGCAGGCTCGATGGGGGCCGGAACAAGCCCCGGTAGGATATTTAAAGGCAAACAAATGGCAGGTCAAATGGGCAACGAGCAAGTCACCGTTCAGAATTTAGATGTCATAAAAGTTGACCCGAACCTGAACATGATCGCTGTAAGAGGTGCGATTCCCGGCCCAAGAGGCGGAGTAGTTTATCTCAAAAATACAGTAAAAAACGGCTAAGGGAAGGAGAGAGTTTAAATGCCAGTAAGCAAACTATACAACATGCAAGGCAGCGTTGTCGGCGAAGTGACGCTCTCCGATGAAATATTTGGTCTAAATCCAAACATCACAGCGATTCACGCAGCGGTCAAAAACCACCTTGCCAACAGACGACAAGGCACACAATCGGCACTCACCCGCGCAGAAGTCAGCGGCGGCGGAGCGAAACCCTATCGTCAAAAAGGAACAGGACGCGCACGTCAAGGCTCAAAGAGTGTTCCTCATTACACCCATGGTGGTGTCGCATTTGCACCGAAGCCCCGCGACTATCGCTATGCGCTCAACAAGAAACTCAAGAGGCTTGCTCTTAAATCTGCGCTTTCGCTCAGAGCTGCTGATGATAAGATCATTGTCATCGACGACCTCAAGATGGACGCCATCAAGACCAAGGACTTTAAAGTATTTCTTGAAGCTGTCGGCGTAGCGGGTAAGACGATTATCGTCACACCGGAGAAAAATGACAATGTCATTTTGAGTGCAAGAAATCTTCCGGGCGTAAAGACAACCTTTGCAACGCTGCTCAACACATACGACATCATGAATGCACGCACATTCGTTGTCGATAAAGCGGCGCTTGGGCTCATCGAGGAGGTATATGCTTAATGAAAACTGCATATGATGTAATCCTACGGCCGATAATCTCAGAACAATCCACAGAACATGTAGATTTAAAGAAATATGTTTTCGAGGTTCTGCCGGAAGCCAACAAAATTGAAATCAAAAAAGCGATCGAGGAAATATTCGATGTCGAAGTCATCAAGGTGACGACACTGAATATGAAAGGCAAGAAAAAACGCATGGGCCGTCATCCCGAAGGCAGCAGAAAAAGCTGGAAAAAAGCTGTTGTCAAGCTGGCCGATAGCTCAAAGACCATCGAATTCTTCGAAGGGTTAGTGTAGGGGGGATAATTAAGTGTCTGTAAAAACGTACAAACCTACTACTCCGTCGAGGCGGCACATGTCCGTTTCCGGATTCGACGGGATAGATAAAAGAGCCAGACCGGAGCGTAGTCTGACCGAAGTGCTCAAAAAGCATTCAGGCCGCAACAGCTACGGTAGAATCACAGTCCGTCACAGAGGTGGCGGCAACCGCAGAAAATATAGAATCATAGACTTTAAGCGCAACAAGTTTGATGTACCGGGTACAGTATTACGCCTTGAATATGATCCGAATCGCTCGGCGAATATAGCACTCGTTGAGTATCCCGACAAAGAACGCAGATACATTCTCGCTCCGGTCGGACTCAAAAATGGAGACACAGTCATTTCATCAAAAGATGCGGATATCAAGCCCGGCAACACATTGCCAATCACATCCATTCCGGTCGGTACAGTCATTCACAACATCGAAATGTACCCCGGCAAGGGCGGGCAGCTTGTACGTAGCGCCGGAACGCAAGCCCAACTCATGGCAAGAGAAGGCAAGATGGCACAAATCAGAATGCCGTCCGGTGAGTACAGATTGGTGCGCAGCAACTGCCTTGCAACCATCGGGCAAGTTGGAAACACCGACCACTCGAACATCCACATCGGTAAAGCCGGACGTAAGCGTCATATGGGTATCCGCCCAACCGTTCGCGGCTCGGTCATGAACCCGGTAGATCACCCGCACGGCGGTGGTGAGGGCAAGAGTCCAATAGGACGCCCCGGACCTGTAACCCCATGGGGTAAGCCGACACTCGGCTACAAGACCCGCAAAGCAAAGAACCCGAATGACAAGTACATCGTCAAACGTCGCGGTAAGAAATAAGGAGGGCTGAAATATATGAGCAGAAGTGTTAAGAAAGGCCCCTTTGCCGCACCTGAGCTTGTCAAAAGGGTCGATGTAATGAACGAATCAGGAGAAAAGAAAGTGCTCAAGACATGGTCACGTGCCAGCACAATTTTTCCATCGTTTGTCGGACATACGATTGCCGTTCATGACGGCAGAAGGCACGTGCCTGTTTACATAACCGAAGATATGGTCGGTCATAAGCTAGGCGAATTCGCTCCAACGCGCACCTACAGAGGGCACGCTGGCAGCAAGACATCAAGATAAGGAGGCGGACGATTTAATGGAAGCAAAAGCACATCTGAAATACGCGCGTATCTCACCGCGTAAAGTAAAAATAGTCTGCGACCTTATTAGAGGTAAGGATACAAAGACAGCAAGAGCGATCCTTATGCAAACTCCCAAAGCAGCTTCGGAACTCATGCTAAAGCTACTCAACAGCGCAGTAGCCAATGCTGAAAACAATCACGAGATGGATCCCGACAATCTCTTTGTTTCTGCAACTTTTGCAAATCCCGGCCCGATACTCAAGAGAATCAGACCGGTTTCACGCGGCAGAGCATACAGGATCAATAAGAGAACGTCGCATATTACCATCATCGTAGCAGAGAAGGAATAGGGGGGAATCACCATGGGACAAAAAGTTAATCCGCACGGATTTAGAGTTGGCGTCATAAAAGACTGGGATTCTCGCTGGTATGCTCGCGAAGATAAAGTGGGAGACCTCATAGTAGAAGACTATAATATTCGTAAGTATCTCAAAGAGCTACTATTCTCAGCAGGCGTTCCGAAGATCGAAATTGAACGGGACAATGCAAAAGTCAGGATTTTTATCCACTGCTCACGCCCCGGTGTAGTCATTGGCAAGGGTGGTGCAGAGATTGAAAGACTGCGCATGGACATGGAAAAGAGAATCGGCAAGCCGGTTGCACTTTCGATCGTAGAAGTCAAAAACCCTGACACCAACGCACAACTCATCGCAGAAGGCATTGCAGCGAAACTCGAAAAACGTATCGGTTTCCGTCGTGCGATGAAAAATGCCATGAGCAGAGCGATGCGCCTCGGCGTTCGCGGCATCAAGGTCATGGTTTCAGGCAGACTGGGCGGCGCAGAAATTGCAAGAAGCGAAGCTTATCACGAAGGTACGATTCCGCTTCAAACCATCAGAGCCGACATCGAATACGGCTTTGCGGAAGCGGCCACCACATACGGACGCATCGGCGTTAAAGTATGGGTATATAATGGAGAGATCCTCAGCCAGACATTGCGCACCACGCCAAGAACCATGGATACCTCAAGACCGCCGAGAGACAGGCGTGACAGAGGAGACAGGCGCGGCGGTCAGGGCGGCGGTTATAATCGCGGACCCGGTGGTGGACAAGGCGGCGGCGGTTACAACCGTGGCCAAGGCGGCGGCGGTTACAACCGTGGATTCGGCGGTGGTCAAGGCGGCGGTGGATATAATCGCGGACCTGGTCAGGGCGGCGGCGGTTACAATCGCGGATCCGGCGGTGGCCAAGGCGGCGGTGGATACAACAGAGCGCCACAGGGGCAAGATTCAAGACCTCCGCAAGCGCCCAGTGCTCCGGCAGAAGGAGGGGCTTAAATAATGCTAACACCAAAAAGAGTTAAGCGCCGTAAGGTGCATAGAGGCCGCATGAAAGGCAGAGCGACCAGAGGCAATACGATCACTTACGGTGAATTTGGACTTCAAGCCATGGAACCATCATGGATTACATCAAACCAAATAGAGGCCGCACGTATTGCGATGACCCGCTACTCAAAGCGTGGCGGTAAAGTTTGGATAAAGATTTTTCCGGACAAACCGGTGACATCAAAACCGGCAGAGACCAGAATGGGTTCCGGTAAGGGCTCCCCAGAATATTGGGTGGCTGTAGTTAAACCCGGTAGAGTGATGTTTGAAATTGCCGGGGTAACAGAGGAAGTAGCTCGCGAAGCGTTGCGTCGTGCAGCGCACAAGCTGCCTTGCAAGGTGAAGTTTGTAAAGCGCGAGGATGAAATCGAGACAGGTGGTGAGTAAGATGAAGGCAAGCGAGGTAGTAATGCTCAGTCCCGATGAGCTTGAAGAGAAGCTGTTGGGCCTTAAGAAAGACCTCTTCTTTTTGAGAATGCAACATGCGACAAACCAACTTGACAACCCAATTCAAATAGCGCAAGTGAGAAAAGATATTGCCCGAGTCAAGACAGTTATTCGCCGCAAGCAACTTGAGCGGGCAGGAGGTTAAGACAGATGAGTGAAAATAGAGAGTCAAGAAGAAAAACGAGAGTCGGCAGAGTGCTTTCAGACAAAATGGATAAGACCATTGTCGTAGCTGTCGAAGATCGCGTACCGCACCCGCTATACAAAAAGATAATCAAGAGGACATACAAACTAAAGGCGCACGACGAGAATAATGAGTGCACAATCGGAGATAGAGTTCGCGTGATGGAAACGCGTCCGCTTTCGAAGGACAAGCGCTGGAGACTCGTCGAGGTCATAGAAAAAGCGAAGTAGGGAGGCAACAACATGATTCAACAAGAAACGTTTCTGAAGGTTGCCGACAATACCGGCGCCAAGGAAATAAAATGCATCCGCGTGTTGGGCGGTTCGGGCAGAAAATACGGTTCTGTAGGCGATGTTATTGTCGCATCAGTACGTAAAGCAGCCCCCGGCAGCACGGTCAGGAAGGGCGAAGTCGTCAGAGCAGTTATTGTACGTACCGCAAAAGGTGTTCACCGCGCCGACGGCACATACGTGAGATTTGACGAGAATGCCGCAGTGCTCATAAAAGAGGACAAAAACCCCAGAGGTACGCGTATATTTGGCCCGGTGGCTCGTGAGCTCCGTGATAAGGATTACATGAAGATCCTTTCACTGGCGCCCGAAGTAATATAGGGAGGGCTCAGTATGCACATTAAAACAAATGATACGATCGTTGTCCTGTCCGGCAGAGACAAGGGCAAACAGGGTAAGGTAATGAGCGCAGATCCCAAGGCCGGTAAAGTGCTTGTAGAGGGTGTCAATGTCGCAAAAAGACATAAAAAACCCCGCAAGCAAGGTGAACCCGGCGGCATAATCACAAAGGAAACTCCGATTTATGCCAATAAGGTGATGCGTGTATGCCCTAAATGTGACAAACCAACAAGACCTGCACACAGCATTAAAGCCGACGGTACAAAAGTACGCGTCTGCAAAAAATGCTCGGCAGAAATCTAGGAAAGGAGCAGCATAATAATGACAAGAATGAAGAAAAAGTATCAGGAAGAAGCTGTTCCTGCCCTGATGAAGAAGTTCGAATACAAGAGCGTAATGGAAGTACCCAAGATTGAAAAAGTCATCGTCAATGTGGGTTGCGGAGATGCGCGTGACAACATGAAGGCAATTGAGGCCGTTGTAAAAGATATCTCAGCGATTACCGGCCAAAAAGCTGTCGTTACCAAGGCGAAAAAATCGGTTGCGAACTTTAAGCTTCGTGCCGGAATGCCTGTCGGTGTAAAGGTAACTCTTCGCCAGAGCAAAATGTGGGAATTTCTCGACAGACTGCTCAATGTAGCGCTTCCGCGTGTTCGTGACTTTAGAGGAATCAGCGCAAATGCTTTTGATGGTCGCGGTAACTATGCGCTCGGTCTTAAAGAACAACTCGTTTTCCCGGAAATCGACTATGATAAGATCGAAAAGATCCGTGGCATGGATATAGTAATTTGTACGACTGCAAAGACGGACGAAGAGGCACGTGAGCTGCTTACACTCATGGGTACTCCGTTCATCACGCAAGAATAGGGGAGGGATACAATAATGGCAAAGAAAGCTATGATTTTAAAACAGCAAAGAGAGCCAAAATTCTCATGCCGCCGCTATAATCGCTGCAAGATTTGCGGTCGCCCCCATGCGTATCTGCGTGACTACGGTGTTTGCCGTATTTGTTTCCGGAATTTGGCATATAAAGGTCAGATCCCCGGCGTCCGCAAAGCCTCGTGGTAAATTTTCTGTTATGCGTCATCTCGCGGACTTGCAGTATACCGATACAGCGGCGTCCACTCGATTTAGCCTAACAAAAAATTCCCTCACGAGGGAGCCTCTTGGTAAATTTTTCTGTTAAGCGTCATCTTGCAGACGTGCGGTATACTGATACAGCAGCGTCCACTTGATTTAGCCTAACGAAAAAATTCCCTTACGAGGAGATCTCGTAGTATATAAATAAGTCTACGCCGAAAGGCTTCGCTCTAAACGAAGAACCTCGGCGAGAAAGTGAAAAGCGCCATATCGCAGACTCGGCGCAATGCGCAACGACAAAGGAGGAAAGCAATATGCAAATAACAGACCCCATTGCCGATATGCTGACGCGTATCAGAAATGCGAGTGCAGCAAAGCATTCGACAGTCGATATTCCCGCTTCTAACATGAAAAAAGCGATTGCTGAAATACTGCTGCAAGAGGGTTATATCAAGAACTTCCAATTGGTTAACGATGGAGTTCAAGGCATGATAAAAGTGACATTAAAATACAATGGAACTGAAAAGGCCATCGCAGGTCTTCGCAGAGTTTCAAAACCCGGTTTGCGTGTTTATGCGGGAGCGGAAGAGCTGCCGTATGTACTCAGAGGACTGGGCATCGCTATTATCTCAACATCTCAAGGAGTCATGACCGACAAAAAAGCAAGATCTGCTCATGTCGGCGGTGAAGTCCTTGCATTTGTCTGGTAGGGGGGCGTAGGATATGTCAAGAATAGGAAGAGCTCCAATAACGATCCCGGCAGGTGTCACAGTAGAACTTTTAGAAGGTAATCTCGTGACTGTAAAAGGTCCGAAAGGCGAACTGAAAAGTGTGATAAGCCCTGAGATAACCGTTCAGTTGCAAGACAATACGATCAGTATGACCAGACCTTCGGATTCACCCAAGCACCGCAGTCTTCACGGTCTTTCACGGACACTTGTCAACAACATGGTTTTGGGTGTCAACGAAGAGTTTAAAAAAGAGCTTGAAATCAACGGTGTTGGTTACAGAGCAGCAAAAGAAGGAACGAAGCTCGTCATGAACCTCGGATATTCACATCAAGTGATTATTGAAGAAACTGACGGTATCACAGTGGATGTTCCTGCGCCGAACAAAATCATCGTCAGTGGTATAGACAAGCAAGCAGTCGGTCAGTTTGCTGCCGACATCCGCAAAAAGAGACCGCCGGAACCCTACAAAGGTAAAGGCATAAAATACATAGACGAGGTCATTCGCCGCAAAGAAGGCAAGACCGGAGCAAAATAAAAGGAGGTGTGCCTAAATGATAAACAGACCTGATACGAATGCGCAACGTAAAAAGCGCCATAAGAGAGTAAGGGGAAAGATTTCCGGCACGCCGGAGCGCCCAAGGCTCAATGTCTTCCGCAGTGAAAAACATATCTACGCACAAGTGATTGATGATGTAAACGGAGTTACGCTGTGCTCAGCGTCCTCAGTCGAAAAAGGTTTTGATGGACTGGGCTCTAATAAAGAAGCCGCCAAGAAAGTCGGAAAAGCTGTTGCCGAAAGAGCCGCAGCAAAAGGCATAGAAACCATAGTATTTGACCGCGGCGGATACATCTATCATGGACGTGTAAAAGAACTAGCAGAAGCTGCCCGCGAGAGCGGACTAAAATTCTAACGGGGAGGAGGAAACAACATGGCTATGAGTAACACAGGTCCCAACAACAACAGAAGGGACAACAGAAGAGACAATCGCAAGGAAGAAGTGCAGTCAGAGTTTACGGAAAAAGTCGTTTCCCTGAACCGTGTTTCAAAGACTGTTAAGGGTGGACGTATTTTCAAGTTCGCTGCGCTTTGTGTTGTAGGTGATGGAGCCGGTCGTGTCGGGTTTGGACTTGGCAAAGCAGGCGAAGTTTCTGAGGCGATCCGTAAGGGTATAGAAGACGCAAAGAAAAACGTCACAAGTGTAACAGTTTCCGGTTCAACAATACCGCATGAGGTCATTGGCGCATATGGCGCAGGCAGAGTTTTGCTAAAGCCCGCACCTCCCGGTACAGGAGTTATCGCCGGCGGCGCAGTCCGTGCAGTAGTTGAAGCGGCAGGAATATCTGATATAAGAACAAAATGCCTACGATCGAACAACCCCCAAAATGTAGTCGCAGCAACCATGATGGGACTCAAATCCCTGCGTGATGCCGCTGCGGTAGCAAAGACAAGAGGTAAGACGGTCGAAGAGATCGTAGGAGGCTAATTATGGCAAATTTAAAAATTAAGCTCGTAAAGAGCCTGTCCGGCAGACGTGATAAACATATTGCGACAGCAAAATCACTTGGGCTCAAAAAGATCGGAAACGAAACAATACAGCCCGACAATCCGCAAACCAGAGGCAAGATCGCGCAAGTGAAGTATCTGGTTACGGTAACGGAAGAGTAAGGAGGACGTGAATAAATGAATTTGCACGATCTCACTCCCGCAAAAGGAGCTACCCATGTGGGTAAACGCAAGGGTCGCGGACGCGCGACAGGAAATGGTAAAACTGCCGGTCGTGGTCATAAAGGCCAAAAATCCCGTAGCGGCGGCGGAACAAGGATTGGTTTTGAAGGCGGTCAAATGCCTTTGGCCAGACGTGTTCCGAAAAGAGGATTTAACAATATATTTGCAAAACCACTCACAGCGATCAATGTCGCAGCACTCAACAGATTTCCTGATGGGGCGACAGTTGATGTTGAAGCGCTTTTGGATACCGGTGTGCTCAGCAAATGCGAATACGGCCTGAAGGTGCTTGGAAATGGTAATGTGACAAGGAAGCTCACCGTAAATGCTGCGGCGTTTTCCGAGTCGGCAAAACAGAAAATCGAAGCTGCCGGCGGAAAGGCCGAGGTGGTGTAACGTGATAGCGACACTGCGCAATGCGTGGAGAGTAGACGATATACGTAAGAAACTGCTGTTCATGCTGTTTATGGTTCTTATCTTCAGACTGGGTAATTCAGTTACAGTCCCATTTGTTAATACAGAACTGCTGACCGGATTTTTCCGGCAGGAAATGGGTAATACGATCCTTGCACTGATAAACACTATGTCCGGTAGTGCACTTGAGCGTGCGTCAATATTTGCGCTTTCAATACAACCGTACATCAATGCCTCCATCATTATGCAACTGCTGACCATTGCAATACCCGCATTTGAGCGTATGCGTAAAGAGGGCGGCGAAGAGGGCAAGAAGAAGATCGAAAAAATCACACGCTATTCGACGATCGGTATTGCAGCCCTTCAAGGTTATGCTTACTACTTGCTCATAAACAGAGAAGGGTTTCTTGACCCAACAGCCACAGGAATCTGGCCTCCGATCGTTATTGTAGCCACATTCATGACAGGCTCTGCGATACTAATGTGGATGGGTGAGCAGATCACTGAGTTCGGAATCGGCAATGGTATATCTGTCATTCTGTTTGTCAGCATCGTAGCACGCTTCCCGGTTGAGTTATGGTCAATGATCAGCGGTGTGATTGCAGCCCCATCAACATGGTGGATTTATACACTGATGCTGCTTGGTGCTCTGGCAATCATCGTGCTCATTGTCATTGTAAACAATGCCGAGCGGCGAATACCGGTTCAATATTCAAAAAGGGTAGTCGGCAGAAAAATGTATGGCGGACAATCGACACATCTTCCCATGAAGGTCAACATGTCCGGCGTGCTGCCAATCATCTTTGCCCAGTCCATTGCATCGATACCTGCGACAATCGTAGTGTTCATGCCGAGATGGTCTGATTCATGGCTGATGAGGGCGCTTGACCCATCGAGCATAGCGTACATGGTGATATACTTCCTGCTCATCATATTCTTCTCATACTTCTACTCGACCGTTCAGTTTAATCCAATCGAAATCGCCAACAACCTCAAGAAAAACGGTGGATTTATACCCGGATTTAGAGCCGGTAAGCCGACCAGTGAGTTTATTCAGAAAGTTCTGACAAAAATCACATTGTTTGGTGCTCTGTATCTGGCAATCATAGCGATAACGCCTATACTTGTAAGCTTCTTCTCGGAAACTGCGCGTATGTCCGGAATCGCCATGGGCGGAACGTCGATCATCATTGTGGTCAGTGTTGCACTTGAGACAATCAAGCAGCTTGAATCACAACTTCTGATGAGACACTACAAAGGATTTCTTGAGTAAAATTTAGCGGTGGTGAGCGGCTGCTGGAATATAAAAAAGCGCCGATCCCCACCGCCACCCCCGTTTTCAGCGATTAATACGGAGGAAAACATGAACATTGTAATGCTTGGTCCACCGGGTGCTGGAAAGGGCACCCAAGCGGAAATACTTGTCGAAAAACTAGGCATCCCGCAGATATCTACCGGAGAAATGCTTCGCAGTGCAGCCAAGCACAACACCCAGCAAGGGAGTATGGTCAAGGCACTGATTGATGCCGGAGATTTGGTTCCCGACGAAGTAATCATGGAAATCATATCGAAGCGCCTTACGCAGGCTGACTGCGCAAGCGGATTTATACTTGATGGTGTGCCGAGGACACTATTTCAGGCACAGACACTGGATCAGATGGGAATAGAGATTAACTATGTTCTATCATTTGAAGTGCCTGACGAGGTAATTTTGAGCAGAGTAACAAACCGATTTCTTTGTTCAAACTGCCCGCTAACCTATCATTCGATATCACACCCACCCAAAGAAGAAGGCAAATGTGACGCTTGTGGACATGCACTGGTCAGAAGAGAAGATGATGACCTGGTCACAACACAACACAGGTTGGATACATATCACGCACTCACAGAGCCGCTTAAAGAATACTATTTGAATCAAAGCAAACTCGTCCTCATAGATGGGAGCTGTAGCATAAATGAGACTACAGCCGAAATACTCAAAATGTTGGGTATAGAGTAAGATAATGATTAAGATAAAAACCTCTCGAGAAATCGATTTAATGCGCCGAGCCGGAAAAATTGCCGCGGCAGCCCGGCATTATGCAGGGAAATTGGTAATGGCAGGCGCGACAACCCAAGGGATCAACCAAAAAGTGCACGACTTCATCATCTCTCACGGAGCCGTGCCATCGTTTCTAGGCTATAATGACTATCCTGCAAGTATTTGCATCTCGGTAAATGAAGAAATCATACATGGGATACCATCGCTTAGAACACTTGTCCGAGGAGACCTCGTCAGCATTGACATAGGCGCAACTAAAGACGGATATATTGGAGATTGTGCCGCAACATTTATCGTAGATGAAGGGGATTTCGATTCGGAAAGACTCGTTGAAGTCACCAAAAAGTGCTTCTATGAGGGATTTAAATTTGCAAAGGTCGGAAATAGAGTATCGGATATATCAAGGGCGATTCAAAGATGTGCTGAGGAAAATGGATTTTCAGTCATCAGAGAATATGTGGGACACGGCGTTGGCGCTGCGCTTCACGAACCGCCGGAAGTTCCGAATTTTATTGAAAAACCCCGGAAAAAAGCCGATCCGAGGCTGATGCCGGGAATGACACTTGCGATAGAGCCGATGGTAAATGCCGGTAGTGCAGAAATCAAAGTGCTCGATGACGGATGGACAGTAGTCACAGCGGACGGCAAAAATTCCGCTCATTACGAAAATACCATCTTGATTACCAGAGGCGAGCCTGAGATACTCACTTTCGAAGGAGAGATATTATGAGTATCGAAAAAGCGCAAATAGCAGTACCGATCAATGGAAGAGATGCAGGCAAGCGCTTCATTGTCATAGAGACAGAGAATGAATATTCATTTTTGGTCGATGGCAAAGGCCGAAGAGTCGAAAAGCCTAAACGCAAAAAAAACAAACACGTAAAGGTGGAAGGCAAATTGAGCGGCCCGATAGCAGAAAAATTGATTGTAGGCGAAAGAGTCACAAACAGTGAAATCAGACGGGTATTATCGACACCCGCAGAAAGCGGAGCAAAAGGAGGTATGTAGGAAATGGCGAAAGACGACATGATTGAGCTTGAAGGAATAGTAGTCGATTCGCTGCCTAACACAATGTTCCATGTGGACATAGGCAATGGACACACGATTTTGGCGCATATCTCCGGGAAACTCCGGATGAATTTTATCAGGATACTACCGGGAGATAAGGTTACGGTACAAATGTCGCCGTATGACTTGACCCGCGGCAGGATTACCTGGCGTAGTAAATAGGAGGTTTATCATTATTATGAAAGTAAGACCATCTGTTAAGCCAATGTGCGAAAAATGCAAAGTCATCAAGCGCAAAGGCAGGGTAATGGTGATTTGCATCAACCCGAAACACAAACAAAGACAAGGCTAGGAGGATTATAGAATATGGCACGTATAGCCGGCGTAGATTTGCCTAAAGACAAGCGAATAGAAATAGCGCTGACCTATGTCTTCGGTATAGGAAGAACCAGCGCAAAAAAGATCCTTGAAGCAACGGGTATAGACCCTGCGACAAGGACCAAAAACCTAACGGAAGCAGAAGAGTCTGCCCTTCGTGAATGTATCGACAAAAACTACATGGTAGAAGGTGACCTGCGCCGTACGGTAGCGCTGGACATCAAGAGATTGACTGAAATCGGTAGCTATCGAGGACTGCGCCACAGACGCGGTCTGCCTGTGCGCGGGCAGCGCAGTAAAACAAATGCGCGTACCCGTAAGGGACCAAAGCGCACCATCGCTAATAAGAAGAAGTAAGGGAGGGAGTATTTAAATGGCAGCACCCAAGGGTAAAAAGACCAGAACCAGAAGGCGCGAACGGAAAAATATTGAAAAAGGTGCCGTTCACATCAGATCGTCTTTCAACAATACCATGGTCACAGTGACCGATGTGCACGGCAATGCAATCTCATGGGCATCGTCCGGCGGAATGGGCTTTCGCGGAAGCAGAAAATCGACTCCCTTTGCCGCACAAACCGCAGCAGAAACCGCAGCAAAAGCAGCCATGGAACACGGACTTAAGACTGTTGAAGTCTTTGTAAAAGGACCGGGTTCGGGGCGTGAGGCCGCAATTCGTGCGCTTCAATCGGCAGGACTTGAAGTTACAATGATCAAAGATGTAACTCCGATTCCGCACAACGGATGCCGTCCGCCTAAAAGGCGTAGAGTTTAGGGAGGTCGAAACATATGGCAAGATATAAAGATGCAGTATGCCGCCTTTGCCGCAGAGAAGGTCAAAAACTTTTCTTAAAAGGCGACAGATGCTATACAGACAAATGCGCTTCTGACCGTCGTCCGTACCCACCCGGACAACATGGACAAGGACGTGCAAAGACATCTGAGTATGGTACTCAATTACGTGAAAAGCAAAAGGCCAAGAGATACTACGGTATTTTAGAAAGCCAATTCCGCGGATATTTTGACATGGCACTCAGGAGAAAAGGCAAGACTGGCGAGAATATGCTCGCAATCCTTGAGACTCGTCTGGATAACACAATTTATAGACTCGGATTTGCTATGAGCCGCGCGGAGGCAAGACAATTGGTTTTGCATGGACACTTCTTGGTAAACGGCAGGAAAGTCAATATTCCATCTTTCCTTGTAAAACCCGGAATGATCATTTCTATCAACGAAAAGAGCCGTAACCTTGACAAAATTAAATCGGTTATAGAGGCCAATTCATTTAGACAGCCGCCAAAATGGCTGGACTATGATTCAAATGCCTTGGTAGCAAAGGTTGCAGCGGCACCGGCGAGGGACGATATCGATATGCCTATCGAGGAGCAACTCATTGTTGAGTTCTACTCCAAATAATAATGACCTTTAATAAAGGTTATAACCCTCAAAGAGCCTGTGACCCAGAAACTAAGCGCTTTAGCGCACCGATTATAAGGGAGGGTACTAAATGGTAGAAATTGAACGGCCTCGTATTGATTGTAGTGAACAGCCTGAAGATGAATCTTATGGTAAGTATGTTGTCGAACCGCTTGAGCGTGGCTACGGTACAACATTAGGCAACTCTCTGCGTAGAATTCTGTTATCATCACTTCCGGGTACCGCAGTAACCACCGTTAAAATTGCCGGAATTCAGCACGAATTTTCTACAATTCCCGGTGTAAAGGAAGATGTAACGGAGATCATCCTTAATATAAAGGGCATTGTAGCCAGACTGCACACCCAAAGAACAAAGACAGTTTACATTGAAGCTTCGGGTGAGGGTGTTGTGACCGCAGGCGACATCAAGGCTGATGGTGAAGTAGAGATACTCAATCCGGAACTTCACATCGCGACGCTCAGTGCAGATGCTTCACTCAGCATGGAACTTACTATAGACCATGGGCGCGGTTATATGTCTGCTGAAAGAAACAAGCTCCAGCAGCCAATCATCGGAGTTATTCCGATCGACTCAATATACACCCCTGTTCACAAAGTCAATTATACGGTTGAAAACACTCGTGTCGGTAATGTCACAGACTTTGACAAGCTGACCATAGAAGTCTGGACAGATAAGACCATCACTGCCAGAGACGCAGTTTCTCTGGGCGCAAAAATTCTTTGTGATCATTTCACATTGTTTACGGACTTGTCAGATACGATTGGCAGCAAGTCAACCGTTGTAGAAAAGTCCGAGACACAGCGCGACAAGGTTCTTGAGATGACCATCGAAGAACTTGATTTGTCGGTACGCAGCTTCAACTGCCTCAAGAGGGCCAACATCAATACGGTCGAAGACCTTATTTCGAAGTCTGAGGACGAAATGATTAAAGTCAGAAATCTTGGACGTAAGTCACTTGAGGAAGTAATACACAAACTGGCAATGATGGGATTAGCCCTTCAGAGCGAGGAAAGCTAAGGAGGAAAAAGGATATGCCTGGGACACGCAAACTCGGAAAACCAACAGATCAGCGTATGGCAATGCTGAGACAACAGGTCACCGACTTTCTGGATAATGGCAAGATGGAAACAACGGTAACGCGTTGCAAAGAGATTGCGCCGCTTGCACAAAAGATGATTACGCTGGGTAAGAAAAACACCCTTGCCTCACGTCGTCAAGCGCTTGCCTTTATGACACGCGAAGACGTAGTAAAAAAAGTATTCGACGAGATCGCTCCCGGATACTCAGAGCGCAACGGCGGATACACTCGGATCATCAGAGTAGGCCCTCGCAGAGGGGACGCTGCTGAGATCGCCATCATCGAACTGGTATAGGAACAAACAAAAAAACGCTGCCACCCGGCAGCGTTTTTAACTTACCAAGGAGTTGTTATCTAATCTTATCCGGTAATGGCACGACCACATCACTGTCGATCGTAATAGACTGGATTACAGGCATATTTGCTCGAGCCACCGAACCATTTGGACCATCATTTGGTGTTTCCAGAATTCTATCGACTACATCCATACCTTCGGTGACTATACCAAAAGTAGCGTAACCGCCATCAAGAGAGCTTGCCGAGCGCCCATCTACGTGAATGATAAAAAACTGAGACCCGGCAGAATTATAATCATCACCACGTCTGGCCATCGATAAGACACCGCGTGTGTGCGGCAGGGTGTTTTCAAAGCCATTGTCTGCAAATTCGCCAAAGATCGTCCACCCCGGGCTACCGCCGCCGGTACCATCAGGACATCCGCCTTGAGCCATAAATCCGCTGATGATTCGATGGAAAGCCAAACCATCATAAAACCCATCGCGGGCGAGGTAGATGAAATTATATACAGACTGTGGTGCAACATGCGGGTAGAGCTCGAACTTGATCACATCACCGTTTTCCATAGTGATGGTTCCGGGAATCGCTTCGGGAAGTGGATCTGTCAAAGCAGGCGTTTCGGGAACAGATTCTTGCTCTTGTTCAGATGTGTCAGTTGCATCAGGCGCTACAGTACCCGGAACAGCAGGGGGTGCATCGCCATCGTTGCCGCAACCGGCTACAACGACAAAGCATAGTAACAAGCAAAGCACAAGGGAAACGTATTTTTTCATTATTTTTCCTCCGAATAATTGAAATTTACAGTATATCACCTTTGAAATATATCAAACAATGCGCCCAAAGTCAAATAGCTCACCTTTACACTCTGCGCACATTACTATATAATATAACAATGCGCCGATCAGACAATAAGAAAGTCGATAAGTGAAATGACTACAATTTTTAAACAGCCAAAGAAGTTTTACCGTAACGTCGCTGCGCTTATGATACCGATGGTACTGCAAAATATAATTACACATACGGTGGGACTCACAGACACACTCATGGTAGGAATGATAGGAGAGCGCTATTTGGCGGCCATGCCCATAGCGATGGTTCCGTTATTTATCGTTTTGATTTTTTCCTTTGGCGTACAGAGCGGGACAAGCATACTGGTTGCACAGTATTGGGGAAAAGGTAATGTTCCGGTAATCAGCAGAGTCATGGGTGTGGGCTTATATATCGTAATCACAGTGACACTTGCTTGCGCTCTGGTCATGTACTTTTTTCCGCACAACATATTGGGGCTTGTAACAAGTGAAACACACTTGGTGGATATTGCAGCGCCATACGCGCGTATTGTGGCATTTTCTATGGTGCTCAGTGCAATAAGCATGCTCTATTTTGCGGTGCATCGCAGCACGGAGAACCCGCGCTTGGGCGTGATTGTACTTTCGATTTCAGCATGCTTTAGTATTTTCTGGAACTGGGTGCTTATTTTCGGAAATCTCGGATTTCCTGAGCTTGGAATTCAAGGTGCGGCGATTTCGACGCTTTCAGCAAGAACATTGGAAGTCATTATATGCATCTTTCATGCGGCGTTCAATAAGCGGTTTAGAATAAAACTTGGACTCATATTTAGACCGGGTATCATCATTTTTAAGGACTTTATGAAATATTCACTGCCGGTGCTGCTCAACGAAGCGCTATGGGGTATTGGTGCTATGATGCTCCCGGTGATTTTTGGACATATGATCGGAGCGCAGACGATTCTCGCTGCATATAATATATCCAGTAATCTTGAGCGCTTTTTTGGTGTGGCGATGTTTGCTTGCGGTGGCGCATCGGCAGTGATCATCGGACGGGAAATCGGTGCCGGACGCAAAGCACAAGCTGAAAGCTATGTAAAAACGCTCACTGCCATGGGTTTACTGTTGGGAGTAGGTTCAGCGGCACTGTTGATGCTCCTGCGCTTTACAATCTTAGAGCCTATAATTTTCCCGCTATACAACTTGTCTGCTGCGGCTTCCGGTGCGGCAACGACCATGCTGACGATTTATGCAATCCTTCTTCCCCTGCGCGCCATGGGTATTACTATGGGGCTTGGCGCCATGAGAGGCGGTGGTGATGTAAAGGCACTGATGATTATAGATGTCGGAACATTGTATATTGTCATGCTGCCTCTAGCGGCATCAGCCGGACTGATTTTCAGACTGGACATTGGTTTTGTGTATGGTGCACTGCTCATTGAAGAAATAATTAAAACATCGCTTATATTCAGGAGGATCAGAAGCAGGAAATGGGTTCATGATGTCACACGCGAGCAAATCGAATGATTTGACAAACGGCAAAAAAAGCTATACTATTATCAGGTTGGCGAGCGCCAAACTCCATCGGTTTTATCGGATGGAGTTGTGCCCCTGCATCGCTGACCATCCCATTATAATCCCATAAACATAGGAGGCGACGATTGATGGGCACTTACATCAAAAGCATTACAGAAGCAATAGGCAACACACCCCTGCTTAGGCTGGACAAGCTTAAAGAAAAGCTCGGATTCCAAGGTGAAATTTACGCTAAATTAGAACACCTAAACCCCAGTTTTAGCAAAAAAGACCGTATCGCACTGGGCATGATTGAAATGGCAGAACAAAAAGGGCTGCTCAAGCCCGGACAACCTGTACTCGAAGTCACCAGCGGAAACACAGGCACAGGACTTGCGCTTGTATGTGCGGCAAAAGGATATCGGTTCATATGTTGTATGTCCAAAGGTAACTCCATTGAACGCGTCAAGATGATACAAGCGTTTGGTGGTGAAACAGTTTTGGTTGAGCAAGCTCCGGGTGCGGTCAAAGGCAAAGTGTCTAATGACGATCTGGAACTCGTTGAAAAAGAAGCCGAGAAGATTGCCAAAGAAACAGGGGCATATTGCATCAATCAATTCCACAATATTGATAATTCTGTGGCGCAAGAAACGGCGGCTATGGAAATGTGGACGCAATCGGGCGGTGCAATCACAGCCTTTGCGGATTTTATCGGAACCGGAGGCACTTTTGCAGGCTATACAAGAGTGCTCAAGTCGCATAACCAAGCCATCAAATGTTATGCAGTGGAGCCGGAAGGTTGTGCATACTACGGAGAAGAAATGATACCCGGTGGAACACACCGCATCCAAGGTGGGGGTTATTCTAAGCACGTAGCGAATGTAGATCGTGACACCATTGATGGATGTGTAATAATCAGTGATGATGAAGCAATCGAAATGACGAGAGATTTGGCCGCAGTTGAAGGCATATTCGCAGGGTTTTCGTCCGGAGCGAACGTAGCGGCGGCAGTTAAGCTTTTAAAAGGCGAAGAAATAGGTGGGAAAATAGGTGTGGTCATCAATGATTGCGGGCTCAAATATATTTCCACAACATTATTCTAAAGTCTGCATTACAGCGACACTTTAAAGTTAAGGGATGCGGCAATTGGGGACATTGTCACCCACCGGAGCAAACCCTCAAGGAGATGAGCATGAAAAAATTGGCGCACTCTTCTGAGCGTGACGATAAGAGCACTCGGAAAAAGCCAATAATTGGATACTATGGAACATGGGTTACATTGACCTATCTCAGCATCGTTTCGGCGGTGCTGGGTATGTTTCTTGCGCTTCAGGGCTACATTGGATTTGCAGTTATTTGCCTGATGATCTGTGGTCTGTGCGATATGTTTGATGGCCCAGTTGCACGGATGAGAGACAGAACCAAAGATCAGGAAAGTTACGGAATCCAAGTGGATGCGCTGGCCGATATAATCAGCTTTGGTGTATTTCCGGTTGTGTTGGGATACTCAGCAGGGATTTATCAAATATTTCCCGGTTTGCCCAATCTGGGCATCATAACCAGTATGGCTGTTGCTGCACTATATATTCTGGCAGCGCTCATCAGACTGGCTTATTTTAATGTGATTGAAATAAAGCTGCATGACAATGGTGAAAGACGTACGCACTATGAGGGCATGCCGGTCACATTTGTTGCGATTTTGATACCACTCATTTATGCAATTTGTGTGGTATATGACATCGCACTTGCAGGTGTTTATAATGTAATGCTCGTGATCATTGCTGCGGCATTTTTGGTTAAGGTCAAGGTTCCTAAAGTCCGCGGAAGATATTTGATCATATTTTTGCTGATTGGATTGCCAATTGTGATTTATCTTATCTGGAACATTGGAGTGCGCATATAATGCAAGAAATGCCGAAGTTTGAGACCGTGGACATTGACTATGAAGATAGCGGTGTCATTAAGTTTTTGTATAGAACAATCCTCGGGAGAGTACTTTTGAGCCTTTTGACCCAAAGGGCTGTTTCTCTGTTTATGGGAATGATTATGAACAGCATCGCTTCTTGTATGCTTATTCCGGGATTTATAAAGCGTAATCATATTGACATGAGCGCATATGAAACCAAAAAATACCGCTCATTTAATGAGTTTTTTGAGCGTAAAATCAAAATGGAAGAAAGACCATTTCAGGGAGATGACCACGAAGTAGCTGCCCCTTGCGACGGAAAGCTCAGTGCATATAAAATTACTCCCGACAGTGTGTTTTATGTCAAGCAAGCGCAATATGCGCTCAGTGAGCTGCTGCAAGATGCAGCGCTTGCGAAAGCATATACGGATGGGATATGCCTTATTTTTAGGCTGGAACCGACAGATTATCATCGATACGCATTCATTGATGATGGTGAAATCGTCATGTATAAAAAGATAGATGGTATTTTGCATACCGTCCGTCCTATTTCACACTGTACACACAATGTGTTTGCTCAAAATGCAAGAGAATATGTAGGCATTCAAACGAAACATTTGGGCAAGATCATTCAAATGGAAGTGGGTGCATTATTTGTCGGGAAAATCAATAATTACAAGTATGCCGGATCTGTAAGCCGAGCAGAAGAAAAAGGCCTGTTTCGATTTGGCGGTTCGACAGTAATTATGCTCTTTCCGAAAGGCAGCATTGATGTGCACACTCAAATTTTGGAAAACACGAAGAACGATAAAGAAACACTGGTCAAGATGGGTAATAGCATCGGCAGAAAATTAAGCTGACTAAACTGCTATACTGGGATCAAACGCCCATCGGCTTAAGTGAATAAGGGTTTGTTTATAGGTGATCTTTTGTACGCGTTTTGATGCTTTTGTACAAAATCATTGACGTTGGATTTCAATCATGGTATTATATCACACTGCAAAAAATGCGGAAGATCAGGCATACGCCTAGAACTCATTACCTTGGAGGAATTTATGAAGAAGAAAATTTTGGCAGTTGTATTGGCATCGTTATTGATGTTCGCACTCATTCCGGGCATCAGCGCAGTCGCCAATGCGCCCATTTCGGTTTTAATTGAAGGGCAGCCGGTTACTTTCGCTGACCAGAACCCGACAGTTATTGACGGCAGAACACTCGTACCTGTCCGCGGAGTTTTTGAAACATTGGGCTTTGATGTCAACTGGAACCCTAACACCAATCAAGTAACATTAACCGGAGACGATGTGGTTGTCATTACTATTGGCAGCAGTGTTTTCACCACCAATGGTGTAAGCCATACACTGGATGTTCCGGCTCAAACTATAGGCGGCAGAACCATGCTTCCATTGCGTCTCGTACTTGAGAGTGTTGGATATTATCTTGCTTGGAATGCAGGTGCATCGGCTGTACTCATCAGCGCTCAACCGGATCCAACACTTCCGGCAGGATTTGTCCCACCAGCAGCCCCTGCAACACCAACACCACCACAAACTTCCGTGACAGAAAGCCAAAGAAATGCAGTAAGAGCCGCACAGAACTACATAGATCTCATGTCTTTCTCACGCAGCGGGCTAATTAGACAACTTGAGTTTGAGGGCTTTTCCAATGCAGATGCCACTCACGCTGTGGATAATATTGGCGTAAACTGGTATGAGCAGGCTGTCAGACATGCACAAAGATATTTAGATCTCATGGCATTTTCTCGCAGTGCACTTATAGATCAATTGGTGCATGATGGCTTTACACAAAACCAAGCCGCACACGGCGCAAACTCAGTCGGACTCACTGCACCACCAACAACGCCAGCACCACCTACCACACCACCGACGACACAAGCACCTGCACAAAATCCATTAATAGGTACTTGGAACTGGCTGGGCACACCATTTTATGTGTTTGCAGCGGGTGGCACCGGAACAATGACCGGAATGAATATCCGTTGGACAACAAGCGGCAATGTGCTTTCCATTTGCAGCACTCCTGACCTCTGCGGCACCAACTGTATTCTTCCTTCGGAATGGTACTTTTCCATCAGCGGAAACCAACTCACCCTAACCAGCCGTCTTACTTCAGCACTGACCTACACTTATACAAGAGGCTAAAATTCGTAGGGTTTAAAACAAAAGCTATATTTCATCTGTACTCACATTCTGTTTGATGATAGAATGTGAGTACTTTATTAAGGAGGTCTAAGATCGTGAAAATATGTCCATATGTTACATTTCCGGGAAACTGCGCAGACGCTGTCACATTATATGAAAGAGCGTTTAAGGTCAAAGCGGAAGTGATGCGCTATAGTGATGCGCCATCGGAAAATGGTTATGTTTGTCCTGAGGGCATGGAGCACTTGATTATGCACGCACAGTTTGAATTAGGCGGTGAGAAAGTCATGCTCTGCGACAATCCACCCGAGTTTCCTTTTACCATTGGTGAAAATATTTCTATTATGGTGGAATTTGACGATGAAGATTCTGCTAAATTTGCATTTGATGTTTTAAAAGATGGTGGAGAGGTGGGCATGGAACTCCGAGAGACTTTTTGGAGCAAATGCTTTGGCTCGTTATGTGATCGTTTTAATATTGGATGGAATATCTCAGTAGGATGTCCACAAGAATAAAGCTGCCGGGCGCAGTGGAGTATAAAACAAAACGGAGCTTGACACAACATGCCGAAATCAGCAAATCAAAAACTGAAATTACTTTATTTGATGAAGATGCTGCTCAATGAGACTGACGAGCAGCATGTGTTGACTGTCCAAGAACTTATAGCCAAACTTTCGATGATCGGAATCAGTGCCGAGAGAAAAACCATCTATGACGATATTGAGGCTCTGCGTCAGTTCGGTCTCGATATCGTCATGGTGAAATCAAAATCATATGGATATTATATTGCCGGACGTGATTTTGAGTTGCCCGAACTTAAATTGCTTGCCGATGCAGTACAATCATCAAAATTTATCACGGAAAGAAAGTCCGGAGCGCTCATAAAAAAGCTTGAAGGACTTGCAAGCATTTATGATGCCGGGAAGTTGCAACGTCAGGTGTTTATCCAAAATCGCGTCAAAAGTATGAATGAAAGCATCTATTACAGCGTTGATGCTCTGCATGACGCAATCAGTCAGCGAAAGAAAATAAGCTTTAAGTATTTTGAATATAATGTGGACAAAGAACGCACTTTTCGCCGCAATGGCGCGCCTTATATCGTCAGTCCCATTGCGCTGACGTGGAATGAGGAAAATTATTATCTTATCGCACACTCGGAAGAGCGTTCAGATATTACCCATTTCCGAGTGGATCGAATGAGTGGCGTTAAGACGCTCAATGAACCTCGAAGCCTCGGATCTGCAAATTTCAATCTTGCGGATTATTCTAAAAAGGTATTCGGGATGTTTCGGGGGAAAGAAGCTGATGTAAAGCTCAGAATGAACAATCAACTTGCCGGTGCGGTTATAGATCGGTTTGGCAAGGAAGTCATCATAGTACCCGATGGTGCGCAGCACTTCACTGTGACTGTGCGGGTTGTGTGTTCCCCGGTGTTTTATGGTTGGTTATTTCAGTTTGGGGTACTCTGCGAGGTGCTGTCTCCTAAAAGTTTACGCGATGAGCTTCGGCTCATCGCGCAAGAGTTTTTGGTTTCGCTTGAATCATCCTAGTGTAGCGTGTTTTAAATAACTGGACTTTAATTGTGGTAGATTTTTTTGTCTGGCGAGGAAAAATATTGAAGGAATACCACTGGTCTTTCAAAATATTTTGACGAAGTCAGGCGGAAAAAGATGCCGCAAGAAAAGGCTAGTTATTTGGAATACGCTACACTAGTAGGGCGGCATCGTCATCAAAATCTTCATCGCTGACTTGATTGAATCTTGCTATGAGATGTTCCACGGTCAGATTCTTTTTTTCGCCTCCGGATATATCCAGCACGATCTGACCTGCTTTCATCATAATCAGGCGATTACCATGCCGGATTGCATCTTTCATATTGTGTGTGACCATCATGGTGGTCAGGTTATATTTTTTTATAATTTTATTGCCAATTTCCAGTACTTTCGGTGCGGTTTTCGGATCAAGCGCCGCAGTGTGCTCATCTAAGAGCAATACACGCGGTTCTTGTAGTGTGGCCATAATCAGGGCAAGCGCCTGACGTTGACCGCCGGAGAGTAGCCCTACTTTGTCTGTAAGACGACTCTCTAGTCCCAGCTCCAAATCTGACAACCGTTCACGATATAAATCGCGCTCCTTGCTGGATATATACCAGCGAAATCCTCGACGCTTTCCGCGTCTGTAAGCCAGTGCAAGGTTCTCTTCAATATTCATGCTCGCGGCTGTGCCGACCATAGGATCTTGAAACACTCTGCCCAGATAAGCCGCACGCTTAAATTCAGGCAATTTCGTCACATTATGTCCATCAATGGTAATTGTTCCGCTGTCCGGTAAGTGTGTACCTGCAACAATGTTCATCAAGGTGCTCTTGCCTGCGCCGTTTCCGCCAATGATTGTTGCATAATCCCCCTTGTGCAAGCTCATGTTTACGCTGCGCAATACGTGTGATTCAAGCGGGGTTCCGGTGTTAAATGTTTTATCTACATGTGCTACGTTTAACATAGTCATCTCGAACGCCCTCCACGTGCCTTGAGTTTTTCAAAAGCTTTGACCAGTTTTTCACGTATTAGCGGCAATGTGAGCGCTATGACAACAGTTATAGCCAAAAACAGTCTTAAGTCGGTGGCAGGCATACCCAACTCAAGTACCAATGTGATGATGAGTCTATATATAATGGAGCCTGCAACGAGTGTAAGCAGTCTTGCCCAAAATCTGCGGACATTAAATAGCACCTCGGCAATAATCACGGATGCCAGTCCCACCACAATGGTTCCAACCCCCATATCCACAGAGGCAAAGCCCTGTTGCTGTGCAACAAGTGCACCGGAAAGCGCCACAAATCCATTAGATATCATCAAATACATGATGATCATGGCATTGGTGTTTACGCCTTGTGCTGCAACCATTTGTCTGTTATTTCCGGTTGCGCGGACAGCGCTCCCGATTTCCGTGCCGCAAAAGAAGTAATATGCTGCGCCCATGAGTATCACAACAATGGCTGCAAATACCATTATAGAAGTCTGTCTCGTCAGCCCCATCTCTTGGAGAAATGTAAAAACAGACACCACACGAGTAGGGCCATGCGGCGGCAGGGCGATATTAGATGTACCCATGATGCGTATGACGATAGAATATGAGGCGACCATAGTGAGGATTCCGGAAAGTATCGGAGGGATTTTTAACTTGGTATGTAAAAATCCCGTCACAAACCCACCAATACTGCCCACGAGTGCCGCCATGATGGTTGCCATAAAGGGGTTGTGACCATTTGATACAAGCCGTGCTGCAGTTGCGGCGCCAAGTATAACGGTTCCTTCCACGGACAAATCGGGCATGTTGAGTATCCGAAAGGTCATAAATACGCCGATTGTCATGAGTGACCAGAGTAATCCTAGGCTTATTGCACCCTGAATTATGAGTTCCATTGTTGCGTCCCCGCTTCTTGATATAGTCTATGAGATATGGTCAGCAAAACGTTCGGGGACTATGAGTCCCAATTCTTCCACCATAAATCCATTGACTACATAATTTAGGGTCTCCGCAAGCTGTATCGGCATGGTCGCAGGATCTGCGCCATCCCTGAGTATCTGCACCGCCATGCGGCCAGACTGCTTGCCCAGTTCGAAATAATTGACGCTGAGTGTGGCAATACCTCCACCCATCACCATGTTTTCCTCACCGGGGAAGACAGGTACTCCGGTTTCAATACTCACAGAGCCTACAATGCCCATGGCATCGGCGTGGGTATTGTCTGTCGGAATGAAAATTGCATCAACCCGGTTTGCGACAAAGAGCATGTTTTGCTGGACATCTCCGGTGGTTGTCACGGTTCCCTCTACCACATTGAGTCCTAAAGATTCAGCAATACCGCGTGCAATTTCAGCTTGATATACGGAATTGGTTTCATTGGTAGAATATACGATACCCAAAGTTTCTATTTCGGGCAAAAACTCAACAACCATGTTGATCTGGGCTTCAATCGGATTCATATCAGATGCGCCGGTTACATTTCCTCCCGGAGCTTCGTTGCTGTACACCACACCCGCTCTGACATAACTGGTTATGGCTGTGCCGACGATGGGGATATGTTCTGTTGCAGCGTGCATGGCTTGAATACTGGGCGTGGCTATCGCTAAAACTAAATCCACATTGTTGCCGACAAAGCGCTGAGCAATCGTGTTAACAACTTGGGTGTCGCCTTGAGCGTTTTGAAAATCATATTCAAACACAAGTCCGGCCTCGTTAAGCGCTGCAATGAATCCATCTCTAGCAGCGTCAAGCGCAGGATGTTCTACCAATTGCAAGATGCCGATTTGGAATGTGTCTGTTGCGTTTGCTGTGCCATTTTCTGTGTTGGCTGCGTCATCGATTCCTGCGCAGGCGGAAAACAATCCGGCTGCGAGAGCCAAAGTCAGCAGCAGGGCGATTGCCTTACATGTCTTTTTCATTGTTCTCACACCTTTACTATAATTATTTTGGATATAAAAGTAAATTATACCTCTGCAGCAAATGTGGGTCAATATCAATTATAAACAAAGTGTAAATGCATATTTGCGGTTACTTTGGTTCTTTTAGTGATTTAGTGTAAAGAAGTGATGATTTTCACATGACATGATGCAGTCATATTTTGGTGATATGATGGTTCCTACGCAATCATCATATAGGATTTAAATGCATATATCATTTCGGCGCACCAAGTTTACACTTATTGTGATGCAAAAGTTTGCGCCTATGATATACTATTTGTTAAGGCGCCCCACCTTAGACTAAAGTTAGATTACCATAGTAAAATGTTGTACAAGGCGGTGATGTGCATGAATATCAACATTTTAGTCGTTGAGGACGACACGAGAATACAAGACATGGTTTGCAAATTCCTCCGCAATGAGGGATGGCATGTGGATGCTTGCGCCAATGGCGATGATGCGCTGCATTTAATTTACGACAAGACCTATCAGCTCATCATATTGGATATCATGCTTCCCGGAACAAATGGGCAAGCGCTGCTCAAAGAACTCCGGCAAATCCGCGATACACCTGTTTTGATGATGACAGCACTCTCAGATGATGACAACCAACTGCGGGCGTTTGAAAACCAAGCGGATGATTATGTGACAAAACCCTTTTCCATGCAGATACTGGTGAAGCGGGCCGAAGCCCTGCTGCGGCGCAGTGGCGCATTGAAAAAAGAAATACAGGCAGGCAAGCTCGTGCTGTTTCCCGAAACCTATGGTGCGGAATATGATGGCGAAAAAATAATACTCACGCCCAAAGAATATGAAATCTTAGAATTGTTCACGCGAAGCGCAGGGAAGATCATCACTCACGAGACCCTGCTTACACGCATTTGGGGTTATGATTTTCAGGGCAATGAAGGGATCATCCATGCCAGCGTAAAGATATGGAGAAACAACGGCTTCGCTTGAACAATTTCTATATTTTGCCGAATCAGAATATGTACATGAGGCAGATATCAGAGAAAGCCGCACGAGCATGAATGGGATTGAAGTGATATAATCTGAATCATCCCGATATGTTAGAAAGTTTTGAGATGGAGCTGCGTCAAAAAGGGCTTCCTGAAAATTATGCGGTGATCTCGGAAGCCTCGACATTTGAAAACGTAGCCGGGCATTTGGAAAACTTACAAAATCTAACACGAACCTTTCTCATCATTGTGCTGGTGTTGGGTGCGTTCATCATGGCGCTTTTGTCGGTCATCTCTATCCGTGAACGCAAATATGAAATCGGTGTGCTGAGAGCCATGGGCATGAAAAAGAAAACAGTCGCACTGGGGATTTGGATCGAAATACTTGCAATCACCTGTGTTTGCTTTGTGCTGGGCATGGGCGCAGGAAGTCTGCTGTCACAGCCGGTATCCGACGTGATACTGGCCGGGCAGACCGATGCAATTAATGTCCATGTATCGGTAAGCGCGCGGACCGCCATGCAAATATTGGGCGTATCTGTTCTGCTGGCATCTATTGCGGGCATGATATCCATCAGCCGAATTACCCAATGCGAACCGATAAAAATCTTGATGGAACGAAATTAGTGTAACGTAAATTGCAGATGAGGCGATTGCGATTCGATCAGGGCGGATTTAGCCCCTCGGATGCAAGGCGATGACATATTTCTAAACTTCGAAAACATGGTCACTCTGAGCCCCCTTCGCGCTCGAAGGGGGTGCCGTCCGCAGACGGCGGGGGTTGTCCCCGAAGCGCATTTACTTGGTTTTCAATAGCAATACAGACCCCCTCAAAATTTTTATCAACATCAGTATTCGCAAAACGTATGACTTGTATGCCTAAAGATTCAAGAAATCTGGTTCTGGTTTTGTCATATTCCATTGATTCAGATTCATAATGCTGAGAGCCATCCAATTCGACAGCGAGTTTCACCGAGCCACAGTAGAAATCAAGAATGTAACTGCCTACAATACGCTGTCGCGTAAAACGAGGACGGAAATCACGTAAGTATTCGTACCATTGGCGATTTTCTTGCTTTGTTGCATTCTTCCTGAGATCCCTTGCTCTCTTGGTCAATGCGGCATTATATGGTGTGTTTGGCACGATTTGACTGCACCTCTTTTCCGTCCTGAAGGACAACCCCCGCCGTCTGTGGACGGCACCCCCTTCGAGCGCGAAGGGGGCATGGTGTCCTATGTATACCATGATGTTACCGCATAATTCACATATAGTCAAAAACTACTTTTGCGCACAAATCGCTTTACTTTGGATCGCTTGTGGGGTATATTGAGTGCGCACTCTCGTATTTGCAGATTACATCATTGAGGATATTGACCTCTTTGTGGAAGCCAGAAAAGGGGGCTTTTGAAATGCTGCAAATTATTCCGATCAAAGACTTGAAAAATACCGGAGAGATTTCACAGCTTTGCCATGATATTAACGAACCTATATACATAACAAAGAATGGCTACGGCGACATGGTGATAATGAGCATTCAAGCTTTTGAAGAGCGCATGTTCATGCAAGATGTGTATCATAAGCTCGGAGCATCTGAGCTTGATGTTTCTGAAGGCCGCATTAGAAACGCAAAGCAGTCTTTAAAATGCATTCGGGAACAGCACAATGTATAGCGTTGATATATCCGATTATAAGGAGAAAATAAAATGGAATATAAAGTGAGAAGCTATCCGCTATTTTCGGACTGTGGACTAAATTGCGGCTTATGCCCTCGATACTATACAGATGGCGCATCCAGATGTCCTGGTTGCGGTCAAGGGGAAAGTTGCGTGGGCGTAGTGACCCATTTTTTCACGATTTCCGCATGTCAAAAATAATGAGAATGGTCAAAATGGCACATCTCATTTATAAGTCGGACTTGCCGTCTGCTGTAGTAGAATATTGCGTTGAATAAGAGAATGTAGATAAGAGACGAGAGTGGTAGAAATTTGGCAAAAGCTGTGGTAAAATGAGCTGTTCTTCTTAATATATATAAGGCTTATAATCGAGGAGGTGACGATTCGTTATGGGAATATCATGCTCTCCTTTGCGTTATCCGGGTGGAAAAAATCAAATGTATGCTACTGTTCGTCACATAATAGAAACTAACCATTTGAGAGGATGTCATTATGTTGAGCCATTTGCAGGTGGAGCCGGCATAGCGGTACGACTACTACTAGATGGTGTTGTAAATGAGATAACCATAAATGATTATGACATTGCTATATACTCTTTCTGGCATAGCATTGTCCACGATACTGCCGATTTTATACACTTGATTGAAAGAACACCTATAACAATCAACGAATGGTATCGACAAAAGGATATATATACGAATACAGATATGCATACCGCTTTGGAGTTAGGGTTTGCAACCTTTTTCTTAAATAGGACAAATCGTTCTGGAATTTTGAACGCCGGACCAATTGGAGGCTTTTCTCAAAATGGGAATTATACTGTTGATTGTAGATTTAACAAACTCAGATTGACTGAGTTAATAAAAAAAATAGCAGAACAAAAAGATTATATAAACATCAGCAACATAGATGCAAAAAATCTTATAGATACCTTTGAATGCAAAGGTTCGTTTTTCTTTATTGATCCTCCTTACTTTAATAAGGGAAAGAAACTGTATGCAAACTATTTCGAATACAGCGACCATGAAGAACTTGCACAAATAATTGAATCAGCGTTAGAAAACACACCATGGATTATCACTTACGACATTTGCGATGAGATAAGAAACATTTACTCCAATAGAATTGCGGAGACACTACTACTCAAGTATAGCTTGCAGAGTAAAAAGAAAGCCAGTGAGTTTATGTTCTATAATAAAGTGGTTGTTTAGGAGGGGTGAAGTTGGGTCAGCTAAAGCACGTTGCAATTAAGCATTTGGTAGTTTGGACAGATAACCCTAGAGTGGCAAGTGAGGATGCGATAGAGGAGTCCATTGCCATTCAAATTTTGATTGATGAAGTCGGATTAGCCAAGATGAAAGAACTTGCAAGGGACATCTTTGAATATGGCCTTAACTCTCACCGTCAACCTGTTGTTGTTTCGAACGGAAACGGAATCTACAATGTCTACGATGGAAATCGCAGGATTGCAGTAATGAAATGTGTGCTGGATGGAGACGTACGCTTTAAACAGATAAAAAATGAAATTGAGCTCACCCCTGAAACTGAACTTCTGGTCTATGACACTGATAGCAAAGAAGCCTTGCGTCTTATAGAAAATGAACATTCTGGTGAATCGGGAGGCAAAGGGCAAATTCCGTGGGATGCTTTTCAGCGTGATTACGCCTATGTTCAGAACGGAAAAAAGCCATTTTATCACTATGCATACCATGTCAGTAAAATTTGTGGTTTGAACAAGAAATCACATTTCAGTAAAATTCCTTATACCGATTTGAATACAATTTTTTCCAATGAAATAGTAAAAAAGATATTCTCTGTGGAAGGTGACTGGGATTTTAATAATAAAGAGTTTATCGAAGAAGCCTATGAGAGGATATGTGCGGCAAAGCCTGTCGGAGTGTCTTATTCGCGCTATTTACCTCGGCTGAAAACTGATGAGGCTATAAACAGTTTTCAACTAAAGTTGTTTCCTGTAAATGCGACAGAAAATCAGCCAGAACACATATATATGCAAGATGATGTCACAATTGTCACCGAGAAGAAAGACTCAACTCCTCTTGCAAATGCTGAGGGTGAGGTTGCCAATGTAGCGCTAAAAGAAGTATCTGGAAAGAGTGAAAGAGCTGGTGGGTTAGGAAGAAATACCTACCGCCCTTCAACGTCTATATTGTTCCAGTGGCAAAAAAGTGGAATAAGTATTGGCGATGCTATCTTCGGGCCAACGCTTAGATTTGCAATTGGATTACAAATAAATACAGATTCTGAGCAGAGACGAATTGCGCCGTATTTATATAGAGTTTTACTAGAGATGGCATTGCGGCATTGGTGCAATTGGTATCGTAGCAATGGAACTAAATTTAACACCAATAGTTTGACGGATTCTCAAACGATAAAAGATAACCTGCTAGGCACTACAAATCAATCAGTTTCATTTATCAATCCGACTAAGCTGACAAATGCAATGACAGTTTTGGAGAGCATAAAAGGCACTAAAAATTCTGATATTCGAAACCTCTTCAAAAACCGCTCAATGGATGATTATGGAAAAATGATTGATGAACTAAATGAAGTGATACATGGAAGCAAAGAATATATAGATAATGCTGTACTAGTCAAATACGATACAATGGTTCTAAGCTGTCTTGTTGCACTATCTATTTCTATGACGGATAACTGATGCTTTTATTACATTGCAAGAATAGCAAAAAGCAATTATTTGATTGATTGCAAAGCGTCGCCACATTGAAGCGATGGTGAAGAGTTTGCAAGCCGAGTTGAACATTGTAACAAAAGTATTGGAGGGCAAAAGATGATCCTTTATCACGGAAGCAATGTGGTTGTTGAAAAGCCGGTACTCATCCCGCAGAATCGAGCATTGGATTTCGGCAGCGGATTTTACACCACAGAAAACAAGGTGCAGGCAGTCTCTTTTGCCGAAAAAGTTTATCGGCGCAGAAAAGATAGGGAGCCGATTGTTAGCGTGTATGAGTTTGATGAGAACGCAGCATTCTCTGTTTGCAGCGCTCTGCGCTTTGATTTGCCGGATGAAGCGTGGCTGGATTTTGTTTCCGCTCATCGAAACCGCACATATCAAGGTGAGGCGTTTGAATTGATATTTGGGCCAGTGGCAGACGATGATATCTTTTTAACGTTCCATCTTTATGCAAGCGGAGAGTTGACAAAAGAAGACACCATAAATCGTCTTAAAGTAAAGAAACTGTATAATCAACTGGTGTTTTTGAGTAATCGCGCACTTTCGTATTTGCAGTTTGTCGGAACTTTAGACATAAAGGAGTAGCGTTATGAATAGGAACAAACTATCGACTGCGCTCATTTTCCTCGTGCCGCAAATCCTGGAACTGATCATGACTGCGTACAAAGTTGATGATGAAAGCGCAGCAGAGATGTTATACGCCTCGGAGCTGTACAAAGGGCTTGAGGAAGAAGAAACAAAGCTGTGGCATTTGAGTGCTCACGCGCTGTTTGAAATGTATCAGGAAGAACGCGACACAGGAAAAATCACATATCCGGAGGAGGCGTAGCCATGAGTGCGGAAGGAAAATTCTTGGTTTATTGCCTTGAAACATATAAGGCAGCAAAAAATATGACAGGCAAGCAGGTCATAGAGCTGTTTATGCGCTACGGTGTGACCGACTATATTATGTCCTGCTACGAAGCCCTACACACGACCGGCGTAGATTACATCATTGAGGATATTGACCTCTTTGTGGAAGCCAGACAAATGACTTAAAATGGCGCATACAACAAAATACACCCTATAAAACCACCGAGACTCGACTCCCACCATGCTAAGGAGAAAATAAAATGGAATATAAAGTAAGAAGCTATCCGCTATTTTCGGCCTGTGGACTAAATTGCGGCTTATGCCCTCGATACTATACAGATGGCGCATCCAGATGTCCCGGTTGCGGCGGCGAAGGATTTACCTCGGCACATTGCGGTTGCGGCATGCTGTCTTGCTGTCAGCGAAAAGGCTTGGAATATTGCTTTGACTGTGATGTATTTCCATGTGAGAAATATGACGGCGTAGATGCATCCGATTCTTTTGTGACGCATAAAAATCAGTTTCTGGATATGGAAAAAGCAACACAGATCGGCGCAGAAGCCTATGCAGCAGAACTGAATGAGAAAGTCCGGATACTGGGGGAACTTCTTGAGCATTACAATGACGGTCGGAGGAAGAATCTTTTCTGCGTAGCGGTGAATTTGCTAGAGCTACAAGATACTCAATCTGTTATGATAGAGCTGGCACGCCAAACGAAGCCCGATGACCCGGTGAAAGAAAAGGCGAAAGTGGCGGCGCGCCTGTTTCAAGGCATGGCAGATGTGCGGGATATTTCGCTGAAATTGCGGAAGTAGTGTATCCTATTGACTTTATAAGGAGTGAAACAGATGAGAACTAATACTGTACTTAAAGATGATGGAATGCGAATCCTTGCAGAGCAACTTGGGCTGGTAGAGGCAGAACGCTTTATTGCGCTAATGCGGAGAGAGCCGTTTGACTATACACAATGGCGGCAAAGGCTTTACAAAGACATTCCACTGGGTTCTTTTTTACAAGACGCACAAAGTTATCGTGATAATATGAATGCGTGAACTGAGAAAAGTCACATGATTGACGCATACAAAACCTCGACCAAAAATCAGCAAGATGACCGAACCGCCGATGGGGAAACCTGTCGGCGCATTTTCAAGAGCTAACGTTGCAATATGGCATAGACAACATAAAATTCAATATCGAATGGTTCAAAAAACTGAAACAGCAGGAGCATAACAAATGAAAAAAGTAATGATTATTGGCGGTGGAATTGCAGGATTCCGCATGATACCTCCGGGCGGATTTCCACCCGCACTCATCAGCGGACAAATTGCAGTACAATATCTATGCGCTGAAACAGGTACTGAGTTTGTTATGTAAGCAATGTGTCTTTAATATAACGTGCAAACTGTTTGCCAATATCGCTAAGCTGTTTTTCTCTTTTAAAACCAATCATCACCTCATGGTTGAGATGCTCCTCTAAAATAGGCAAAAGCACAATGTTTGGATCAATTACATAGAGTGATGCACCACCCTGCGGAACAAACCCGACACCGTGATTATTGGATATAAACCACCTTTGCATTTCATAACTATTTGTATGAATATATCCATTTACACCGATTGCTGAATGATTACATAAGTGATACGGCAAATCAAACAAACCATTGCCATATTTGATGAAAATAAGATTTTGCGATACCAAATCATTTAATCGGACAACTTTTTTTTCCGATAATGGATGAGATTGATGCACTGCGAGAAAATAAGGATCGGAATATACGACATCAGCCTTGTATTTTCGATACAACGGATGTTGTGGAAAAAGAAGCATATCATATTCATTAGGGGCTTGGTTAAACGATGAAACATCCAAATGATCTATTTGAATCGTAACGCTTGAATGGGACACTGAAAAGTCTTTCAGGCATTGCATAAATCTTTCGCTATAATGAAACAACCCCAAATAAAGCGTTGGACGTACATCTTGGTATAATGCGGCAGATACAGCATCGTCTAATTCCTGAATGGAATATACTGCGTGTTCGAGAAACTTTTTGCCGCTTTTGTTCAGCGTCACTTTTTTGCCGAAGCGGTCAAAGAGCAAAACGCCAAGCTCACTTTCAAGATTAGATATGCTTTTGGACAGTGCGGATTGAGTGACATTCAGAAGTTGTGCAGCTTTAGAGAAATTTTGCGTTTGTGCGCAACGATATAGTACTTTATTTGGCTCAGTTCCATGTGCAGAAACCTCCCGGATTTTGTTAAACATTGTACACGATTCAGTCAGCGCAATCAACAAATTTGAAAATGCATATTCCTCTAAGGCATATCGCTTGCAAAATTCTTTCATACTTGGTGCGGTTGTATCCACATCAGTGCTGTGATAGAATGTGATCACCCATAAAACCGTGAAGTGAGGCGGCGCAGGCCATGTGTTTACCTTGCACAGCTTGGCCGCCCAGCTTCCCAATTACAGGAGATATAATTCGGCGTTGATAAGCGTTGCGTGCGGACGAGTGCGCAACCACCGGAAACAATATACCTACGACCTACTGCGTTTTGCGGATTAAAATTTGAATAGAGTTGCATGTAGCACATCAGGGCGGCGTGTGGACGAGCATGAGGTTTCTGTTGTGAAAAATCTTGGTGATATGAGCTTTAAGCCTAAAGCTTATATGATACCGCTTTTTTGCGGATTTTTTACAAGGAGAAGAAATGAAAATGAGAAAAACCTTAGCATTGTTCCTCGCCGTTGTCCTATTGACGCTCACCTTGGTCGGATGCGCTCAGGATAGAGACGTCACTGCGCAACAGCCGTTGACATCAGCGCAGCTACCACCGGAAACAGCCACTGAGACAACGCTGCAAATCGAAGACGAATTGGAAACACCCACAGGCGCATATGAAGCAGCAACCGCTGTGGCCGCAAGGACTGTGACAGACCAGCTGGGTCGAGAGGTAGTCATTCCTGAAATCGTGTCCAGTGTTGCAGTGAGTCATGGCCCCATGCTCAATATGGTAGTGGCTTTAGGTGGCGGAGACTTAATTGTAGGTACCGGTCCTAAACCAAGCGGCAGAACCATATTTGACACTGTGGCGCCAAATGTGATGGATGCCCCGCAAATCGGGCAACAAGTCAACCTTAATTTAGAAGAGCTGGCAAGCATAAACCCGGATCTTTTTGTTTTATCCGTGAGAAACAGAGATATGCTGTCTGATTTAGATATGTTAGAGATCCCGGGTGTTGCAATTGATCCGGAAATTTTGAGACCGTAGTTACAGCAATGCGTATTGTGGGTTATGCCATTGGCAATGAAGCACATGTTGAAACCATAATCAGTGCATTTGAGCAGCGCCTCGCTTGGGTCAGCGAAAGCGTGGCTCAGGCAACTCGTACCCCTACCGCGCTTGTCTTTGGGGCGGACACATCAAGTGTTGCCGGCAATAACATGATACAAGCCGATATTTTAGAGATTGCCGGTGCTGTAAACTTGGCAGCAGACATAGACGGTGGATTTTATGTAGATGTTGGTATCGAACAAATTTTATTATGGAATCCTGAATACATCTTGATTACGGCGTGGGGGCCTCTGCGACCGGAGGCTTTCTTCGATGAGCCGCGACTTGAAGATGTAACGGCGGTACGCAACGGAAACGTATTTATGTTCCCATCGGACGCAGAATGGTGGGATATGCCGACACCATTGGCTGTACTTGGCGCAGTCTGGGCTGCCCATGTGCTTCACCCTGAGTTAGTAACATCTGAAGATTTAGATGATGCAGTTGAAGCGTATTATTACTTGCTTCACGGTGTGCGGTTAGGCAGAACATTTTTCAGATACCATGAAAATGCGCTATGGCGTTAAAAAGTAAATAAAGCACAGTGGATTTTCAACAATAAATTGCATCGCATGAATGCCAAAAATTCAAGTGTATAGAGGTAAAATAACTATGCCGGAGGCGACGCGTCCAAATGAAATAAGAAAAAAGATGCCATATGTTGCGGTGCTTATAATACTCAGTTGCATGTTGATCTTACTCTTTACAATTTCAATTGTCTCCGGCAGGTTTGACCTGAGTATTAGCGAAGTTGTACGCATATTGTTATCGCGGATTATTCCGCTGACACACACATGGGAAGCTATTGCCGAAACGGTTATATTTCAAATTCGATTGCCGAGGATATTCGCGGCCATGATTATTGGTGCATCGCTTGCGACGGCAGGAGCGACCTATCAAGGATTGTTCCGGAATCCAATGATATCTCCTGACTTTCTCGGCGTAACAAGCGGAGCAAGCATCGGTGCAGCCCTTGCGATAATTATGGAGCTGCCGTTTTCGATGGTGCAAATATTTGCATTTGTTGGTGGAATTGCTGCAACATTTATTACACTTTCAATACCTAAGATGTTGCGCAATCACAGTACAATCATGTTGGTGCTATCAGGCATTGTTGTTACGGGATTGTTCCGCTCGGTCATGTCGGTGATAAGATACTTGGCAGATCCGCAAACAGCACTGGCCTCCATAGTGTTTTGGCAAATGGGGAGTCTTTCATCGGTTTCACCGGACGAAGTGATGACCGTTTCGCTGCCTTTGTTGGTGTGCTTAATCATTGTCATTCGCATCGCATGGTGGATTAACATCATGTCTCTGGGCGAGGAACAATCCACCCTTTTAGGGATCAGTTTCAAGAAATACCGAAGAATAGGCATCGTATGCTCAACCTTGCTAACGGTATTGAGTGTATGCATTGCCGGAGAAATTGGATGGGTGGGATTGGCGATTCCGCACCTGAGCAGGATGTTGGTTGGTGTGGACAACAAAAAACTTATCCCTGTATGTGCGTTGGCGGGTGCGATTTTTCTTTTGATTGTAGACACACTGGCAAGGACGCTTACAACCGCTGAAATTCCTTTAGGCGTGTTGACAGGGTTTGTCGGTGCACCATTTTTTGTGTTTCTTCTTTATCGGCAAAAAACCAGATTACAGTAGTTTGGGATCAGACAGGAGGCACCTCATGTTGCTTTCAGTGAAAAACATTTCCTTTGGCTATTCCCATGATCATCCGGTGTTTAAGCATATTTCTTTTGACTTGAAAGCCGGAGAAATAATGACCGTACTAGGCCCGAATGGTGTAGGAAAATCGACACTTTTTGATTGTCTTTGCCGATTGAAGTTGCCGCAATCCGGTACGATTATTATGGATGGTTGTCCTATAGAAAGCTACACACCTCGTAATCTTGCAAGCATTATTACGCTCGTTGCTCAGAAAGTGACTTCGATTTTCGATTTTACCGTAATGGACTATGTGGTCATGGGCTGTGCGCCGCGTATTGCTCCATTTGGTAAACCCAGAGCTAAAGATTACGCTGATGCGCAACAAGCGATAGAGGATATCGGCATGAGCTGCTTTTCTCATCGTATATTTTCGCAGCTTTCAGGTGGGGAACAACAACAGGTGACCATTGCCAAAGCCATTGCGCAAAGACCAAAGATCATTTTGCTTGATGAGCCGACTTCTTTTTTGGATGTTGGAAATCAACAGAAAATACTGAGTCTGATCAAAAAAATGGCAGATTCAGGATTTGCCATCATCATGACCACACATAACCCTGACCACGCAATACAGTTGGGCGGCACTTGCGCATTGATGCATCCTGATGGAAGTATGGTTATCGGATCACCTGAAAATAGCTTAAAGGAGGAGCTTTTAACTGAAATATATGGGATTCCGCTCAAGATGATAGAGATTAATGAATTGGACAGATATGCCTGTCTTTCACCCAGATTGTAAAATGGAAAGGATCAGAAATATGGAGATACAATACTTTGTAGATCACTGGCATAGCAAAGACAGCGGAGATATATGGCAAGATAAGTCTTTTTGGGATGAACGTGCGGATCATTGGGTCAAGCATTTTGACTCTGTATCAACAGGAGATGGCGACAACAAGATAATCCGAGATATAGAAAAGCTTCTTTTAGATGAAGGGATGTTATTTCCCGGCGCAGAGGTCATTGATATTGGTTGCGGGCCGGGAAAATATTCAGCCCAATTTGCGAATACAGCAGCGCATGTAACGGCACTGGACTTGAGTGACAGTATGCTTTCTCATGCCAAAGCGAGTGCGGAAAGCGCCGGACGTCGTAATGTTTCTTTTGTCAGTGCGCCTTTCCAACATGTAGACCCAAAAGAATACGGATGGGAGAAAAAATTCGATCTGGTATTTTCATCGCTTTGCCCGGCGGTGGCCTCTTATGAATCATTGCAAAAAATTTGCAGTATGAGTAAAGGGTATTGTTTTAATCGCACTTTTGCTTACCGAAACAATGATTTATTATATGATATGCACCAAGCCGTGATCGGTTCTGAAAAAAACGCACCGTTCAATGCGGATTCGCTCATCTGCACTTTGGGTATACTGTACTTAATGGGGTACTTTCCCAGTGTGCGTTATATGGACACGTTTACATGCTATCGTCATGAATTGGGCGCACACTCAGCCAGAGATTATACCATGTTGCTCAACCACCGCAAAGAGCCCGATCCCCAACTACTCAACGCAGTGCAAGCATATTTAGATCACGTAGCAAAAGATGGTTTTGTTACGGAAAATGTCCATGCAAAAAGTGCCTTGATTTGGTGGCATGTCAATAGGTAACGCGCAATGACGAGCGGGGGATACCGTTGACCACAAAGCTGTCCCACAGTGTAAGCATTTGAGTTTTGCACAACGCAAGGTTATACATGTGCTATAATAGGCGGAGTAAAAGTTGCTCCGCCTATTTTGCGGATATCAAAATACCTATTGACCTTTCCGTGGCGGAATGGTTTATTCTATTTCCGGAGAGGAGTGTACATCATGACAAGAATTGGTGAAGCGGCAAAGCAGTTTGGTATTTCCAATCGGACATTAAGACATTGGGAAGATATGGGCATACTGAAAAGCACAAGGACAGAAAACGATTACAGATACTACGACAATAATAATATGGCGCGTATCCATCAAATTATTTTGCTGCGCAAACTCAAAATGCCCATTGCGGACATTGAACGGATTTTTATTGAGGGTGATTTTAGCGTGGCGATTAAAGCCTTGAATAACCATCTTGAAAATCTAAAGCAAGACACAGCCATTTATCAAACCTTGATTACCTGCATGGAAAAGCTAATCATGCATATTGAAAAAACGCATAGTATGGATGAAGTGTTCTCCTACCTTGAAATGCAAAATGCCCCCGCTGATTCAAAGCACGAAATTGTTCCTCAAATTTCACCCTCTAAAAAGGAAGCTTCTATGTTCAATGACCGCTTAGACAACGTGAGGATTGTAAGGCTTCCGGCCATGTTGGTTGCGGCGTACTGCGCTGTAAGTGCTACGCCGGAAATGGATTGTGCAAAAATTTTTGATCCATTTGTGCTGGGGAATAGATTGCACAAAAAAAGCGGATTTCGCAGTTTTGGATTTAATAATCCCGACCCATCAGAAGATCGCCCAACATATGGGTACGAAACATGGGTAACGATTCCCGAAGACTTTAACGTGTCTGCGCCATTTGAAAAAAAGAGTTTTGACGGAGGGTTATTTGCATCCATTTCCGCTACACTAAATGAAATCGCCCAACGCTGGGCACAATTTTATATGAGTGGTGCGAAAACAGCGACAAATACGCATTTGATGCTTCTGTCCAATGGCTTGAAGAGCTGTCTATGGATTACGAAGAATTTATATCAAAACAAACTCCTGATGGAGAAAAACAACTGGATTTACTCATGCCGATAAAACTCAAATAATTAAAACTTACGGAGGCTACTGCCATGACTATCGAAATACAGGAATTGAAATCAGAATTAGCCCTTGTCTACACAGCACATACCACCAACGCCAAATCGGACAAAGTTATTGAAAAGGGTATTGGTATGGTGAGCGCCTATTTAGAGGAACTAGGAGTAGCGCCGAGCGGTACACCCTATGTCGCATATCTGAACTGTGCCGAGGACTTCTCAACATTTGATGTCGAAGTAGGCTTTCCGATTGCCAGTGCCGTATCGGAAAAAGATGGTATAGTGATGAGTAAAACATATGAAGGCAGAGCAGTAGTGGCAACGCACAAAGGCGCTTACCGCTCGATTGATAAAACATATGGAAAAATGTTTGAATATATGGACAAACAGTCGCTAAAATTCAAAGGATTTTTCTATGATTGTTACCTAAACGACCCGGAGACAACCATGCGCAAAGAGCTGCTCACAAAGGTTATTGTTCCGGTGTGCGCAGCGCGCGAGTAATCAACATATTTCACCGCTCCATCCTATCGCCCCGACACCACTTTCATAAAAACACTGGGTACGATAGACTCAAAACGAAGTTCTTCGCCTGTAGAGGGGTGTTTGATCCATAATACAGAGGCATGCAGGCATACCCTGCCGATCGGGTTTGTCAGCGCCCCATACTTTTTGTCGCCTACGATGGGATGCTCGATGTCCTTCATATGGACACGTATTTGATTTTTTCTGCCCGTTTCCAAAGCAATATCTAGCAGAGTATATCTGCCTGTACTTTGAAGCGTGCGATACTTTGTAATAGCCAACTTGCCCTGGCCTTTTTCCTTGCTGGAATACATGAGCAGGGTTTTCGTCTGTTTGAGCCATGATGTAATCGTTCCCTCAGAAGGCGAAACTTTGCCCTCCACAACAGCAGTGTAACCGCGCCGGAGGGCAAGCTCCTCCCAACGCTCTTGCAATGCGTATTTTATGCGCTCGTTTTTCGCAAATAGCATCACACCTGATGTCTCACGATCCAGGCGGTGGACAATGAATATACGCCCGGATTTTACTTTGCTTTTCATGTAGTCGTTCATGATGTAATAGGTTGTGTTTGTATGCTCTTTGTCTGTTGAGATGGAAAGCATACCGGCCGGTTTGTCAATCACAATCATGTCATCATCTTCGTAGATGATCGGGATATCCGGTTTCGCGTTGAGTACAGGCATTCTGTGAAGCACGGTAATCTGTTGCCCCGGCAATAGTGAGCGGGCATAGTCCGTACAGCGCTCCCCATCAACAAGGATCTGCCCGCGCGTTAATAGTCCCTTTACGTAGTTTCGGGATTTGTTGTTAAAGCAAGTGAGTAAAAAGGGCAGCAGAGTGGATTTTGTGGTCACATTAAATTTTAGATTATTTTTCAATTTGGCCTCTCTGTTAGGCGTTTGAGCCCATGGTGTAAACGTCACAGTTCTTCTTAACATATATACAACAACTTGCTTCGAAAGTAAAGTTTTTGAAGATGTCGTGCAAATGAAATTTGAGACGTTATGACAAAAAATAAGCCCATACAAGTGAGGATGTAATCCCCATTGCTGGGCTTTATGGTCTGTCTTTGCGGATACCTATTGTTCGCCCAGTCTTGCTTTGAGCTCCGCTAATTGTGCTTTGAGTTCTTCATTCTCTGCAGCTACACCTTGCCAATGTTTGCGTTCTTCACGCCTTGCGTGACCTAACGCCTGTGCTTCATCGTGTCGGGCTTTAGACATTGCGCGTTCGATTCGTTTAAGTTCGTCTGATGCCGCAACATTGCGGTATGCGCCTATCGCTTCACTCATTATCGGAACCTCCAGTGCTTCTATTTTCGCTAAGTCTTCTTCTGTTTCGGCATTGAATAGTTTGAGCCATAAATCTTTCGTGTTGTCCGTAGGTTTTAGCGGGGGCAATTTCTTGAGTTCATAAAAGTGTAATGATTGTTTGTCTGTCAGGGCTTCATGGGTGGTGACTTCAAGACATTGGAATTCTCTGTGATACCGCGCGGTATCCGGAAATTGATTGTATCCTAAAATACTTATGATTATTGTCCGGGGGAGCGCTCTATAATCTTCACCTTCATTGATGCCTGTTGAAAATTCTCTTGCCCAATAATATAGGCTGCGCTCCGGGTAATTTCCTTCGTCTGCTACTTGGACTTCAAGGTCAACCTTTTGGTCATTGATCTCCATATTAATGTCGAGTCTGCAAAATTTCTTGCCCAGTTCTTCCGGAGATATCTCAGGGTTGGTAATCTTAAAGTGCGTTATATCTTCATATTTTATGTCGAGTAAATCTGCGACAAGCCTTTTTAACAGGTCTTGATACTTCGCAAACAACATTTTGAACAAGGTGTCCATTTTCAGTGTGTACTTTAGTGGTGTCATTTGGTGATCACTCCACGCCCTTATCATAACACGCATTTTCGCTGCTTTCAATATTTCTGTAAAATGCATGAATAAAATCATATTTGCACTATACACAATCAGGCGATATCATGCAATCTACGCAATTTTCTACAATTACCCTCAAAAACAAGTCATTGTGATGACAGGCTCACCATCGGAAGTAATCAATATGATAATTTTCACCAGTAATTAATAAATTTCATGATTTTGGAAAATTTTCAAAATGCTTATTGTCCCTAATGGGCAAATCGGAGAATATCCGGAGACTCTATCGATCAATGATTTTCAAAGAGTTTATTGAACTACTCAACCTAATTCCAAGCCCTTTGGCCTGCTCAAGCAAAACATATATGCTGTCACCTTCCATTCAATGAAACCGTAGAACAATAGCATCTGTAACCTCGCCTATGGAGCGTACAAAGAAAATAGCGCTGAAAATAGCAACGCCCGCAACGTCAAGCCAACTTGGCTCGAAGTTGCGGGTATGGTTAGCGACCCGACAAACGGAGTTTTTACAAATTTTCGATAAGCGGAACGCAGATATAACGTGCAGATTAGAGAACCTAAGAATCAATAGTAACAGTCCTGGTTTCGCCGTTCCAATTTACCTCGTAGCCGAATATTTCGGAGATAACGCGAAGGGGAACCAGTGTGCGCCCATCTGTTATGAATGGTGGAGCATCTGTGAATCTCGTGAGGCGATTACCATGTGCATCTGTAGTGTCTATCAGGATATCACCGATATGCAGTACAGCAGTCATACCGCCCTGTTCAAAAGTTACTCTTTGAGCAGCGCTATCCCATTCAAATTCCGCTCCGATTGCCTCTCCGATTGCGCGCAGGGGTACGAATGTGCGCCCATCGGCGAGCATCGGGGGAACGTCCATCGTTACAGCCGAGCCATTGAGCAAAACGCGTATATTGTTTGCCGGCGATGGAGGCGGTATAGGGGGAAGTTGTGGCGGAGCGTCGAGGTCAACAACATTCACATAGAAAAAGCCTTGTTTACCGCCGTCAATTCTGTACATGTCCGGGAAGTTCAATATTACACGCCTGTTAAAAGCGCCAAGATTTGACCATCGTATACCGCCGATAGGAGGCCATGAGTGCCAATCTATGGGATGCGCCGAAGTTCCGATAAACCAATCTACTTCAGCATCAAGAAACATAGTTGCCTCAAGATATAATGTTGTACCCATAGGAACTGTAAAAACGGCTTCTCTCCACGCTTCGTCCTGAGTGTCTGCCCATTCAGAGCTTCTCGTTACTTGTATGGGTGCAGTGCTCAAATAAAATCGAGCATAGAATGGATCGCCGATAAAAAAGCGGTCGGGATTTGTCGCATATGCAAAAGCGGGCAATGCCGCAACTATTGCAAAAAGCAAGAAAAAGCTAATAAGTTTTTTGATTGATTTGTTCATGTGAAAACACCTGCTATCTAAATAATATGTTTGGCAAATGGTATACATTAGCACCGGATTATACAATAGTTAGGGGTGCGTGTCAAGCGCGGTGTGGAATTTCGCATAGGGTATTGACATTGAGTTTACATGGTGCTATCATATGACTATATTAGATAAATAGTCATATGGGCAAAAGGGGCTGAGAGATCATTCCAAAATTCAGCGACAGCGAAAGAGCCATCATACAAAAGCAGCTACTCAGCGAAGGGGAGCAGCTTTTCATACAGCACGGACTCAAAAAAGTTACGGTTGACGACTTAGTGCATGGCGTCGGCATTGCTAAGGGCTCTTTTTATGCATTTTACAAAAGCAAGGAACACCTGTACATGGAGGTTTTATTTTCCATGCACAGAAAAGTGGTTGATGCCACCGAGGCTTTTTTGAAAAAGAATAGCTCATCGAAGTCAAAAGAGCTTGTGAAAAAAATGATCGCATGGTCTTACGGCGAGATTGAAAAACACCCCATGCTGCTGCAACATGACTTGGAACTGGAGCTGCTCCTTGTGCGCAGACTCCCCAAAGAGATTCTTGACCGCTATCCCGATTTAGAAATGGAAGTGGTTAAGCTGCTGGTGGAGCATGGCGTTCAATTCACATGTGAAACTGAAATTGTGAGAGGAGTTTTTCGCGCGCTTGGGACTGTATATGCAGACATAATGACGAAAAATGACCCGGCTGCGAAAACGGTCATGGACATGCTCATAAACGGTGCCGTCAATGAAATCGTGGCAACGTGAGCACACATACAAGGATTTGAAAAAGTATAAATGAATATCAACTCGAAAGGAGCGTTGACTTATCAACAAATATAAATATAGCAAAGCAGAGGATGCCGCAAGCCGGGAGGTTTGCATCGGGTAATCCTGTATCTAAACCTCCCGGCAGTTACGCAGTCTTGGTATCAATTAAAGTATAACTTCTTGGAGGATAAAATTGAATAATACTTCACTTTGGAACAAAAATTTCATGTTCCTTTTAACCGGTCATGCCTTTGCACAGTTTGGCCATTATCTACTCATGTTCGCTTTGCCGCTTTATGTTTTGTACGCAACCGGATCACCTGCAATTTTTGGTAGCATTGTGGCTGTTGCATACTTACCGCTACTCTTTATCTCACCCATAGGCGGCGTTTTCGCAGACCGCATCAGCAAAAAAAGAATCATCGTAGCGATGCAGTTTTCCACATCGGTATTGATATTCCTGTTCATTTGGGCAAGCGGATTTATGTCTGCTATTCCCATCATTGTGATACTGCTGGTAGGACTATACAGCATCAGCGGCTTGGGCTCTTCTGCCATTGATGCCGGGGTGCCACAAATAGTACCCGAATCACAAATTGTAAGAGCCACCGGTATGGTCGGTTTTATGGGGCAAGTGCCGGAATTTGTTGCACCGCTAGTCGCTGGGTTACTATTTGTGCGTGTTGGACTGACCCCTATTATCGTAATCAGCGGAATTTGCTATATGCTTGCGGCTGTTGCGGCGGCATTTTTGAAAATCCCTCATGTGCAGCAAGCCGTTACCGAAAGCATACCCGCCATGATAAAAGATGACATTAAGACCATTGCTAAATATTTATCAAAAGAAAACCCGCAAATGGTTAAGGTGGTTATGCCGCTTGCACTGCTCATGGTGGTATTGCTTCCGATGATTCCTATTGGCTTACCGATTTTGGTCATAGAGCATTTGGAAATGTCCAGTAGCATGTTGGGGATTGCATCAGGCATAGTGATGTTCGGCGGCGTGATCAGCAGCGTTATTGCAAGTGTTGCGGGTGACAAACTTAAAATAAGTGATTGCCCCAAACTATTGATGGTTGCAACGTTGGCCATGATACCCATCGGCATAATATTTGTGTTGGAACTGAGTGCAATAATCATGTTTATTGTCATCATCGTTTGCGCAACAGTGATCATGATCACAGCAACTTTGTATTTGCTGCGCATATGGGGTTACATTCAGGTAGAAACTCCGGAAGAAATTTTGGGTAAGGTTCTATCTGCTGTCGGTGCGCTGGTCGGTTGTGTAACACCACTTGGCTTCTTCCTCTATGGTGTGGTGTTTGAGCGATTTGAAAATGTACCGTGGGTGGTCATCTTCTTCGCGGCGGTTGTATCTTTTGGAATTACGTTTTATTCGGCATGGCAGTTTAGGAAAGTCAAAAGATAAAATCAATTCATATTCGAAATATGACATACAGTTGTCCTGTTTGATGTAATATAATTGATTCCAATTTAAAGGAGGGCATCACATGATTGAATCATTAGAAGCACTTTGGGTAGATTGGGAGCAAACAAGGGGTATTACATTGGCGTTCTTAAATGAACTAAGCGATGCAGACCTTGACAAACCCCAGCCAATCAAGAAACATAAATAAATTTTTCGGAGGTTTGAAATGGAACAAATAAACCATGATTTTGAAGATTTCCTTGCAGTTGTAAGCGGCGAAGAAAAGGCTTTTGTAGCCGAAATTCATAAAATGCTGTTGAAAGAAAACAACAAAGTCAAAATTACTGTTAAAGGCACAAAAACGATTCAGCGTACAGTGACTTACAGCGAAGCAAAAACAAGACGAAACACGGCAAAATTCTCACTCAAGAAAGATATGCTTTCGATTCATATTTACACAAAGAACTACGACAAATACCTTGATGTTTTGAGTGCCTTGCCTGAAACAATGATAAATCAAATGAATGAATCTCATGTTTGCAAAAACTTAGTCAAACAAGATGGGAAAGGTTGCAGCTGGCCTGATTGCAGCGGATATGATTTTTATATCGGTGATATGCACTTTCAAAAATGCAGCTATTATTGCTTCCAATTTAATGTTGACGCAGAAAGCATACCATTTTTGCGTGGGATAATTGAAGCCGAATTAAAGGCAAGAACAGCGATGGCGCTTTTGTGTTATATCTAATAAAGAGCATTCTCTCTTTTCCGAGCTTCATTGCAACAATCAACTTGCTAATCTGTGTACTAAACCACAGCCACAGTCAAATGTTTATTTGAAGTGCTATTTCATCAACCACTTGCGATAATCCCCATCTTTATACCGCTCAAAGCCATTGGCAACGAGCACTTTCACAGAGGGGATATTTTGCTCGCTTGGATCTGCCAACAACAATTTGGCATCCAGTTTGCAACACTCTGCTTCCAGTTTTTTGATGATGATTTTGCCTATCCCTTTATTCAAATAAGCTTCTTCGCCAATACAATAACCCAGTTCAAGCGCCTCATGCGCACTTATTTTTTCGACCAAATCCGGATATTGCGCTTCCGTGTACTCCGGCTCACCAGTCAAGTCAATAAAAACCCCAAACCCAATTTTGCGCCCATCGCAGGAGACAATAAATAGATGTCTGTGCGCATGTTCGGCTCTATTTTCCACTTCTGCAAGCCATGCCTGTTTTTCTTCCAACCCATCAATGCGGGATTGCTTATCTTCCTTGCCATCACAGCAGAACCATTTGTAAATATAATCCTTTTCAATCCAATGCGCAAATAATGCCAAATCTTCATCTTGAAAGGCCGTCAGTTGTATATTGTCTTCGTTCAATGAAATTGCCACCTCACAAGCTATAAGTTTGCCCAAAGCTACGCATCAATGCGAACCTCAATCGGCCAGATGGCAAAGTGATTTGGCGAATCGGTATGATCGTGGTTCACAGCCAAATAATGCTGACTGTAGCTGCCCTCTGCGAAAAAGGTAACACCGCGCCAAGGAAATGACCCCAGACCCATATAGTTCCGAACCACCAAGGCTTGCCCCGGCAGCAATGAATCTGTGGTGAAATAGGTGCTACTGAGTACGTAAATAAAATCATCGGAGAGGAGGTCGGGGTACATGGTCATGAGCCAAAGATCCGATAGAGGTACGTCTGCCCAAATAACAAAGCTGTCGCCTTGCTCCATTCCATATAATTCGTAAAAATCATACCCTTCATAAAAATCGAACTCATAAAGATATTCGAAAGCCGCCAACAAATCATCTCTTGCAGGGGCGATATTGATGGTGAAATCGGCGTGGTAGTAAGTAAAGTCGGTATCTTGTGTTGTGACGTGAAAAGCAGATGCCGTTTCGTCTGTGTTGTTGCCTATAGTAGCTTCGTTGTTATTATGCTCTGTTGCCGGAGGGATTTCCGGCTCCTGCTGATGACTTACATCACCATTTTGTGTGTTGTTGCTTGTGTCACTGCTTCCGTTACAGGCCACAAGAAAAATAAGCCCTAAAGCCAAAAGTATGGCAAAGAATATGCGTCTGTTCATTATTGTTTTCTCCTCCAAAATTATATATAAATTCGCAATGCGATTGACTGCGTAAACACCACATGCGCAGTGATTTTTAGGACATCCATTCACCATAAATTTTATTGCCCCTTTTGTCAAGCAAATTATTGTCTTAAAATGTGCAACATTTGCACATCATCTATTCGGAGTATGCCTAAAATACTTCCGTGAACTTAAGCTACCGGAAGTTGAACCCTCATCGACTTCCGCCAGCTTATGGCAACCAACACT
>WQVH01000001.1 GCA_009781695.1 Oscillospiraceae bacterium | reverse complement strand
TTGGCTGTGCGCAAAGCGCGCCTAAACAAGCACGCCAGTGCGCTGTTCCGCTCGGCGGCGGGGCAATCGTTTATGCCCCGGTAGGCCCAACCTGTGTTTTCAGATACCCAGTGAAGTGTAACAATTAAGCTCCCTCAAAAGTAGAAGGAGCTTAATTGATTGATTGCAGTAATACACTATATCGTGCTACGCATGATCATATGCATTGAGTGCACCGGCCAGACATTCTGTAATGCCGGTAACACCGCTTGAGATCATTGAGACCAAAACAGCGCCACGCACCTCATCACGAGTAGCACCGGCCTTTTTAGCCATGCCTGCATGAGCTGCAACAGAAGCGACTTGACCATTTGAGGACTGAATCCCAATGTATACCAGTTGGAATGTTTTTTCATCCAATCCGCAGTCTTTTTGGATGGTTCCAACATAATCAAAAAATGCCTTTTGGATATTAGGTGTCTCTTCTTTTAAGAGTTCAAAAAAATGTTTTTCTGCCATGAGTTGATCACTCCTTAAATATTTCAAATATCTGTGCGGGCTGCACACCGGGCAGCCCGCAATATTTATACGTATTGTCTCACAGGCCGTCTAACCGATAGCAGTGAGTCCACCATCAGGATAAAGTATATTGCCCGTCATGAAATCAGATGCCGGAGCTGCAAGGAAAACTGCAGTACCCACAAGATCTTCCGGCTGACCCATTCTGCGCATAGGAATAGCATTCCCCTGCTGTACAAGATACTCATCTACAGTTATGCCTGCGGCCTTCGCACGCATCTCAAAGATCGCCAGCATCGGCGGTGTCATAGTGATGTTCGGACCAATTGCGTTGACTGTCACGCCGAACTGACCGTATTCTGATGCCAATTGTTTTGTCAGCATATCCACCGCACCTTTTGTGGCGCAGTAACCCGAATTGCCGGGGCCTTGAGTAGCAATCTTGCCGCGCACACTGGACAGATTAATGATTTTACCATATCCATTGGCTTTGAAATGACGGCCAAAGTGCTTCGCCGTGAGCATGAAACCTGTGATATTGGCATCAAGCATTTGACGGAACATATCAACATCTATATCCAGTGCATCTTGCTTTTTGTTAAAGCCTTGGGCATTGACGAGAATCGTTACTTTGCCGAGCTTCTTTTCTGCTGCTGCAACAAGCGCTTCGACATCCCCTTCTACCGCTGCATTACCCACAAACCATTCTACATCCGCACCGAGCTCTGCCGCAGCAGCTTTCAACGGCTCTTCCGTGAGGTCTGCCAGAAGTATTTTCGCACCGGCATCACGGAGGCCTTTCGCTATGACTTTACCCAGTCCACCGGCGCCGCCGACGACGACAGCGCTTTTTCCTTTGAGATCAAAAAGATTCATTACTCATTGCTCCTTATTTATAGATTTTGTTGTAAATTAATACAGCGCCTCAATAATTGTGGCTTGCCCCATACCACCTGCGATGCAGAGTGATGCAAGGCCGTATTTATTCTTTCTGCGGCGCATTTCGTACAGTAGCGATACAATCAAACGACAGCCGGACGAACCGACCGGATGACCGAGCGCTATTGCTCCGCCGTTTACATTGGTGATTTCTTCACTGATACCCAGCTCACGCACACAGCCTATCGCTTGAGCTGCAAATGCTTCGTTCAGTTCGGCTAATTCAATTTGCTCTAAGGTCAGATTGGCTCTTTGCAAGGCTCTCTTAGTCGCTTCAACCGGGCCGAGCCCCATAACACGCGGGTCAAGTCCTGTGGTTGCATAGCTGACAAATCTGGCCAGCGGTGTCAGTCCGAGCGCTTTTGCTTTTTCCGGTGTCATGATCAAAACAGCCGATGCACCATCGTTGCGTCCGCATGCGTTTCCGGCAGTAGTTACGCCCTCTTTACCAAATGCAGGCGGCAGCTTGGCGAGTTTCTCTAGTGTTGTGTTTCTCGGATACTCATCTGCGTCAAAGACAACCGGATCACCCTTGCGCTGAGGGATAATCACAGGTACGATCTCGTCTTTAAACTTCCCTTCAGCGATGGCTTTAGCTGCACGCTGCTGACTTTGCAGTGCAAATTTGTCCGAATCTTCACGTGTGATACCGAGCTGTGCGGCAACATTGTCTGCCGTTACACCCATGTTAAACACACCATAGGTCTCTTGCGGCTGTGACTGGAACTGGCCTTCTGTCACTGCATCAAAAAGCGTGACATTACCTGTGCCCAGACCAAAACGCGGATTTCTCAGATAGAAATTAGCTGATGACATGCTCTCTGTTCCACCGGCTATGACTACATCATTATCGCCAACCTGTACACTTTGAACAGCCGTGACAACCGCTGACATTGCAGAGGCACATTGTCTCATCACCGTGTATGCAGGCACTGCTTCCGGTATCTCGCAACGCAGCGCTGCGATACGCGCTATATTCGGATTATCGGATGACTGACGGCAGTGACCCATAACCACTTCGTTTATTTCGCTGGGTTTGATGCCGCTTCTGTCTAGTATCCCTTGTATGACAACACGTGCCAGTTCTTCAGGCATGACGTCTTTAATCGTCCCGCCAAAAGAGCCTACAGCAGTGCGGCATGCTTCTACTATTACTACATCACGCATATGCTTCTCCCTTTATGTTTAGTAGGCAAGCGGCGGGGGCAAGCCCCCGCCCTGCCGTAAACAGTAATAAAATATTAACTAATCCCTTACCATGTATGTCGTGTCCACATAGTGATCAGCATCTGTTTTGGCTGTGTAGGACGCAGCTTTATAACCATCGGCTTCGATCACGATATCAATAGTCTTGTTCTTGGGCAGCCATTCCACTTCCCAATCACCGAAATAATTCGTCTCAGTTTCCCAAGATTCGCCTGTTTCCTTGCATTTTAGCTTAACTTTTGCGCCGATAAGCACTTCATCAAGCTCCTTTGGCTGATACACTGTACCGGCCAGGAATATCGTCGGCACATTGAGCCATTTTACAACAGACTCTTGACCGGCAAGCGGCTCAAGTTGTGTCGCACGCTCAGAGGCAACGATCTTGGCAATATCACTGTTCGGATCATCAAGATCACCGAAAAATAGCGCTTGGTTCGGGCAAGCTTCTACGCAACGCGGTTGCTTCAGCGCCGGATCACCCAGATATGCCAGATATTCCGGATCGTCAAGCAGCTCGGCACAGCCCGTACATTTTTGCGGAATTTCGAGTTCTTCGTTCCAAAAGACTACTTTGATCGGACACGCATCAACAATCGCTTTTTGTCCTTTTGACTTCTCAGGATCAATGATTACCAGACCATCATCCCTCTTATATACCGCACCATCCTTACCCGCCTTGAGACAAGCAGGGTCTTTACAATGGGCGCAGAGTGTCGGAACGGATGCTGACTTAACATGTCTGGAACTATCGCCGCGCTCCCACTCACGGACATCAATCCATTTTTGCCCCATCATAGGCTGGGCAGCGGAAAGCTTGGATGCAAATCCGCAATGTTCATCTTTACATGCCGTGAAACAACACCAGCAGCCCATGCATCTTTGTGAATTAACTGCAATACCTAATCTCATTACACTGCGGCTCCCTTCTTCAAATAATTCTTCCGAACTTTTTCTTGGATTTTTTCAAAACCATGCCCTTCAATGATCTCTATGCATGTTTCCGCATTCGGATCACCTTCTTTTGCGACCTTATCGAGTTTATCTTCGAAGAATTGACCGCTCGGAAGTTCATCCTCCCATTTGCGTACTTCAAGAAGTGTTGAGTTCGGTGCCATACCGGGTACATAGTCGCCTATCAGTCTGCCCGGAGTCAGAATGTTGACGCAACCACCGATATCCATGGACTCTTCACCCGGTGTTACAGGGTTGTAAATACCTGATGAGCCATAAGCATGAACCGTGTTTTCCTCGCAGCGGTATGAAATTACAGCCACGCACAAAACTGAGCCGCGCTCATTGTAGAGTTCAATGATGTCTCCGTCTTTGATGCCCCGCTCTTCGGCTTTCTTCGGATGCAGGCGCGCCACAAGATATGGGTTACCGTTGATATATACTCTGTTTTCAGGGATTTCCCAGAACCAAGGCGTTGAACTGTTATGTTGGGTATGATAGTCAAATCTTGGGTGCGGAGAGATCAGTTGAAGCGGGTATTTCTTTGCTTTGATTGCATGATGGCCTTCCCATGAGTGCTTGTATGTAGCAATCGGGGTTCTCACTTCATCATGCGGTGCCCAATATTGCAGACTTTCTGAAACGAACTCCCACTTGCCTGTAAATGTACCCAGTTTGCCTTCCTCTTGGAAAGGTTTGTGGTTTGGTGTATCACAGGGGAATTCTTCTGCAAACCAGCGGAAACCATAGCGGCGTACACGATCTTCCGGCACGGGTGGGATATAATAACCTTTCTTCATGAAATCTTCCCAAGAGATTCTTTCACAAAGATCGGATTTTTCCCAATAACGCTTACACCAATCAAGTTCTGTACGGCCTTCTGTGAACTTCTCGCCCCAGCCCAGTCTCTTCGCTGTTTCTGCAAATATCCAATAGTCGGATTGTGAATCCCACAGCGGCTCGATTGCCTTATCTTGGAATACAACAACTTGCCATGAGCAACCGGTTTGTGAATGGGACTGATAACCGCCATTACCGGAGCTGCACAGTTCGCCGATATCCACTCTTTCGAGATTTGTACACGCAGGAAGCACCACGTCAGACATACGTGCTTCACCATGGAAATGGATATCTTGGTTTACTACAAACTCCAGTTCGGGACTCTTGTACATTCTGACCCACTTATTGGTATCCAACATCGTACCCATAAATGTACCGCCATAACGCCAGAACATATGTACTTTTGAACAGCCGGGAGCCGGATATACATTTTGTGTAAACTCTTGGTCAATACCCTGTCCGCAGAAGCCCTCGCCATACCACTCATAGTGACCGTCGAGAATCGCATCAGGCAGATTGGGTCTGTATAGCTTTTGCATAACAGGGTTTACCGCTACATTGTCAGCGATCGGCTCATTCCAGATCATCGCCAGCGGGTCTGAGTATCCACCGAACCAGAAGTCATAATCCATTGGTGCACCTGTATTGCCGCCCCACATGTTCTGACCGGGCTTACCCATACCTTGCATGGCAAAGAGCAGCACCATGGTACGTGCAAACTCTGTACCATTTACTGTACGGCAAACACCGCCGAAACCTGCACGCATACCGGAACCGCCCATGGTTTTGGTGGTTGCCCAACGGCGAGCCAGCGCTTTGATATCGGCAGCAGGGATACCTGTTTCAATCTCTGCCCACTTAGGTGTTTTCGCAAGCTTGTCTGTGCCTTTACCCAGAATATAGTCACACCACTCTTCGAATCTGTGTGCATGTTTTGCAATATATTCTTTGTCATAAAGACCTTCTGTTACCCAAACATGAGCAATCGCTTCCGCGAGGGCAGCATCTGTACCCGGACGTGGAGCGATCCATTTGTCAGCTTGTTTGATTGAGGAGAAGTTGTTATATGGGTCAATATAGATAAATTGGACGCCCATATCATCGAGCCAATGACGCCACATGACAGACTCATTACCGGCATAGCCGCCATGAGTTGTGTCGGGGTCGTGCGACCACATGATCATTGTTTCAACATTTTGGAGGCCATCTTCCAGAAGATCAAATGTTTCCGGGCAACCCAAACGCCAATAATAACCATAAGTATGCGGTGCGCCCCATGTAAATCCTTCCCATGAGTCGGGATTATCTTTGACTTCGGTGTAACCGAGCATACGGAAAAACCTGGCAAATGTCGAGATTTTATAACCTACATTACCCCACGAGTGATGAGATGATGTCATAGCAGTTATTGCTTCCGGACCATATTGAGTCTGAATACGCTTAATTTCGCGTACAACGAGATCCAACGCTTCATCCCATGATGCACGACGATATCCGGAAATACCGCGATTTTCAGTGTTGCGGTTTTTACCGTCCGGAGTCTCTACGAAGTCCTCACGAATCATCGGATAACGAATACGGTCATAAGCATATGCTCTATTTTTTTCAGTCAATGCGATAAATGCGGGTTGCACCTTTCTGTTGGGAGTATATTCCGCATCTTGAGGACCGCCCACTTTTGAGCGAGCCTTAATCACCCAACCTTTGGGGTCGTTATTGTCCAAAACGATCGGTCTGACACGCCTGATTACGCCGTCTTGCGTATGGATTGCAATTGCACCACCAACGACGATACTATGCGTTACTTTTTCAGCCATTAAATATACGCTCCTTTCTTATGATTTTACTTCGACAAGGGCTTTTGCTCGGTCAGATTCAGGATGGATCTTGATCATGCCGCCTGTCATTTTGCCGTTTTTGATTTCAAAACAACGCAGATTCCAGAGTTCAGTCGTGACGAGTTTCAAAATAGTACCATTTGGCTCTTTGTAGAGTGCATCCCTCTTGAATGTGTGTTGGATCATGATCCGACCTTTGCTATCATGCGTTTTCATTGCTTCGCACTTATAGCTCTTTTGTACGCCAAATTTTTCGTATCGCACTTCGCCGGCATCTTTCCAGCCCGGAGTTGCTGCTATAGCGTCCTGAATCGCTGTGAGTTCGTCCGCAGTAGGCACTCCTTGACCACCCAAGCCTTCATACCACAGTTGCAGTGCACATATGATTTCGCCGGGAAATTCACTAAAATACTTGTCTACTGCGTGTCTGAGCGCATTGGGGTCGGTAACTGAGCATCTTACCATGTTTTCGCCTCCTTATATTAATTATTTTTTCACAATTAAATCGTAACGATAATAAACCATGGTATTATCCCAGAGTCAAGGCAAAGATTGCGTTAATTTCGTGAAATCACACGGTTTGGTTACTGCTCAGTGGGTACTCGGTCGAGCGATGCATAGTGGAGAAAAATTAGCGAGTGTAGGCGAAATTTTAGGATAAGGCGAGCACTGTTTGAGCAAAGCGAGTTTGCGAGCCCCTGAAATGAGCCGTACCAGTCGCTTTTTTCAGAGCTCATCGCCTCGACCGAGTACCCACTGAACTGTAACACGGTTTGTGCTACAGTTTATATCCAATGTCATCATGAACAAAGCGAAGGATCTTTCTCTGCAAATTCCCTGTATTTTACAGTCCTTACATATGAGACTGCTTAAAAACTTTAAATGCAGACGGCGTTTTTGCCGCCCAAAGAATATACACAACAAATGACGCAACGACAAAAACAATCAGCGAACCAAACATAGGCCGATACCCCCAGACCGTAACCACCCACCCGGCGATAATGCCACCAAGACCGGCAGAAACATCATGTGAGCACTGGAACGTGCTCGTCGCCGACCCCCGCTGCGGGGGCGGAACCGTCCGCATCGCCATCGCCTGCATCGCAGGATTGAGCACGCCGAATCCAAGGCCGAAGAGCAGCCCGGACACATAATAAGCTACGGTACTACTTAGCAATAACAACACAATAGCGATTAAGAAGCAGCCATTGCCGATGATGACCATCGGTTGCTCACCTGCTCTATCGATCATCCGCCCCACCAAGAGCCTTGCAGTACCGGATCCCACAGCGATCAGCGCAAAGAAAATCGCACCGCTGCCTATGTTGTATTGCTCGCCATATAGTGCGATAAATATCACCAAGCCGCCGAAAGGCATTGATGCCAGAAGCAAGACAATTGATGCCGGAAGCGCATCTTTGTTAAGCAGTGATGAGAGTTTGATTTTCTTGCGATTTGCTTTTATGATTTTCTTAAATGAAAACCCTTTGGACATCACAAGTGCGACAAGCATAATTGCAGCGCTCATCAAAAAGAGTGAAGGAAATCCAAAATCAGCCATGAGCATCAGTCCCAATGCCGGCCCAAATGCCGTTCCCAGAGTATTGCCCAGCCCAAGATACCCAATTCCTTCACCAAATCTCGCCGGTGGTATCGCATCGGCTACGCTGGTGATACTTGCGGTCGTTGTGGCCGAAAAGAGCAATCCCAGCATGATCCTGAGCATGATCACGATACCCAAAACGGGTATGAAGAAAAGCAAAAACGACACAACGATAATCAGCAGTGCACCCAGTACAAACAGCAAGCTTCGGCTGACATTGTCCAAGAACCATCCGCCAATCGGCCGCATCAGCAACGCTGCCACTGAGACACCACCGGCTGTAATGCCGACGAGCAGTTCGTTGCCTCCAAGCTCGATGATATAAAAAGGAAATGGCGCATGGATCATAAATCCCCACATACTCAGCAAAAGGTTGATAATCCACATGCATATGAAGTTTTTGGTCCATAGGCGATCTGTACCAATGGGCATGTCTGCATCACCACCCTCAGAAGGCATTGTACGCTGACTGCTGCAAAAAAACAATCTAAAAATCCAAAAAGCGTTGACAAGTAAAAATGGTGATGCTATTCTTGCTCAAGAGACATCTTATTGCATCAACGTGTGAAGACGCTCACGCTTCATAGTGCCTTGGTAGCAAAAAGAATATTTTGTCATGAAAAGAGGAGAAACAGTTATGAAATCGAGACAAGAAATCAAAGCTTTAGCAAAAGACGCCTTTAAAGCGCAATACGGAACTGCGGTGTTGCTTCAATTCGTGCTCCTGCTGGTGATCGCCGCTGTGACCCTGATCGCCGTATTTCTGGGTCTAATTCCCATTATAGGCTGGCTCTTAACAATCGCTGCCATGTGCTTCGTGTTGGTATTGGCTGTCAATGAAGAAGGGGCGTTTGTAAAGATTTGGCGCAGGGAAAGCGTAGAGGTAGGCACCCCATTTAATATGCTTAGCGTCAACTTCTTCCGCAAGCTCGGCGGCATGTGGTGGATGATGCTTTGGGTATACCTGTGGATGCTGCTGCTCATTGTTCCGGGCATTATCAAGTCTCTTGCATATTCTATGACACCATACATTCTCGCAGACTGCCCCAATGTTACTGCACGAAATGCACTCAAGCTTTCAATGCGCATGACCAATGGTCACAAAGGCAAGTTGTTTGTTTTGGCACTCAGCTTTATTGGTTGGGGTCTGCTCACATCTCTCACTGCGGGTATTCTGGGCATTTTCTACACCGGCCCGTACATATTCACAACATACGCCGGATATTATGCCGAACTGCGTGATAATGCACTTGAATCAGGTGTGATTACTCAAGCTGAACTCGATGGTGCTATTGTTTAAGTTTAAATCTCGTCGTCTGTACAGCGGCTGCAATTGCAGCCGCTGTGTTTTTATGCCTCACAGCTCTATTTCCGCAATTACTGAAACAAGATGCACTGAATCATGTTTCAATATATCTTGAGCATCGAATAATTTTCTGATATAATCTTCATCGTAAGGAGTTGATTTTAATGTTTATCGGAAGAGAGCGGGAGTTAAATTCCCTAAATAACCATTATAACAGCGGAAAATTTGAGCTTTTCTGTATATACGGTCGCCGCCGTGTTGGCAAGACAGAGCTTATTAAAGAATTTATCAAAGGAAAAAAGGCAGTATTTTTCACGGGAGTTGAAGACACCAAACGCATCAACTTGTCCGAGCTTTCCGGCTCAATACGCGAGGCTTTGTACGGCTCGAAAAGCAAGGCGATTTATGCCGACTTCAAAGAAGCGTTTACTGACATATGCGAATATGCAAAAAAGGAGCACATCGTTTTAGTAATTGACGAATATCCGTATCTTGCAAAAAGCTACCCCGGAATATCCTCTCTTTTGCAAGTTGAAATTGACCACAAACTGAAAGATACTAATATATTTATTATTCTTTGCGGTTCATCTATGTCGTTTATGGAAACACAGGTGATGGGACACAAAAGCCCGCTTTACGGCAGGCGAACGGGACAAATTAAAGTGCTTCCTTTTGATTTTGAAACAAGCAGGAAATTTTACGCCTGCGGAACAAATCTTGAACAAGCCGTTGTTTTTGGTGTAACGGGCGGCATTGCAAAGTATCTACAGCTTTTCAACAATGACAAAAACTTATCCGAAAACATCAAAAACAATTTTCTCAACAGCGACGAGCCTCTTTTTGAAGAGCCGACAAATTTATTAAACCAAGAGTTGCGCGAGCCGGCGCTGTATAATTCAATCATAACAGCCGTGGCAACCGGAAGTTCAAAGGTCAACGAAATCGAAACAAAAACCCATCTCAAAAGCAGTATTTGTGTAAAGTATCTAAAAAACTTGATTGAACTTGGGATTATAAAACGCGAAATTCCGGTAGGCGAAAAGCCAACATCAAAGAAAAGCATTTACCGTTTGAACGATGGAATGTTCCGATTTTGGTATCGTTTTGTATATAAAAATCTTTCAAAAATCCGATTGGGTTTCGCTGAACAGGTCTATGATGACATTAGTGGTCAAATTCCTGATTTTATGGGCGAAGTTTTTGAGCAAATTTGCATGGAATATATGTGGAAAACCAAACTGCCGTTCAGCGTTTCGGAAATCGGTCGCTGGTGGGGCAATAATCCTATAAAAAAGTCCGAACAGGAAGTTGATTTGATTGCGATTGCCGGCAGTGGCGACAAGGCGGTTTTTTGTGAATGCAAATGGCGAAACGAGGCACTCGGCAAATCAATAATCGAGGGTTTTCTTGAAAACTGCGCCATGTTCAGCTTGTATAAGGAAAAACATTACTATTTCTTCTCAAAAAGCGGTTTTACAACCGGAGCGATGGAATATACGAAAAACCGCGATGATATTCGATTGATTGAATTTAGGGAAATGTTTTGAGTAATTTATTGTTTAAGTTACAATCTCATTGCCTATACGCACCATCACATGCCATTCAAAAAGATTTAGTCTGTAGCATGGCAGGGGGACGCAAGAGCAACTCCACCTTCTCTCGCCTACTTTTCCATTGCAATCCACACTCGCTCTGTGATAAAATTTGTCATCACATTGTCAGCTCAGCAAATCAGCAAGGAGGAGTGTTATGCTAGAAAACTTCTTTACGAGCAGTGAATTTCTTTGGACATTACTGCGCGCAGTGTCCATAATATGCATCACGATTTTAATTACACAGATCTTCCGAAAAGTATGGCGTACATTCGGCAAAAATACAATACACCACAAGTTTGCAAAAAACGCAATCAGTGTCGTGATGTGGGTATCAGGCATCGTGTTTGCATTGAGCAGATTTGACGCATTTTCAAATTTTGCAGCGGCGCTCATTGCAGGTTCAGGTATCGCTGCGCTCATCATCGGCCTTGCCGCTCAGGAATCTTTTGGCAACGCTTTTAACGGCATGTTCATTTCAATGGTCAAACCTTTTGAAATCGGCGACCGCATACACCTCATCAATGCCGATGTTGTCGGATTTGTCGAAGACATTACGATCAGACATACAGTAATACGAACATTCACAAATAGCCGCATAATTATTCCAAACTCAACGATCAACAGAGAACTTATTGAAAATGCAAATTATGTCAACCCAAGAGCGTCAAATTTCATTGACGTGGTTATCACATACGACTCCGATGTTGCAAAAGCTTGTGCAGTAATTGCGACAGTCATCGGCAATCATCCTGCATTTGTGGATACACGAACGCAGGAGCAACTGGCCGATAATGCACCGAAAGTCCCTGTATTTGTCCGTGCACTCGGTCTATTCGGAGTTGAGCTCAGAGCAAGCATGTGGACAGCAACGATCAGTGTCAACTTTTCAGCTTGCAGCGATGTACGGCGTGAAATCATTGATGCATTTTCAAAAGAGGGTATCCGCATTGCATCCGGCAAGCTCATTGATCCGCTTATAGAACAGTGAAACCGGCACCCCATTCTAATCCTTGCCGCAACGAGATTTAAAGCATACGAAAACACGGTGCAAACTTGCTGAAACATCATCAGCAAATTTACACCGTTTCGCCGTCTTTAAGACTGATTAACCCAATATGCGCCGCAACCGTATTATTGTACTCGGATTAGGCGCTTCCGGAACTTCCGGAGCACCTAGCAGATCATCCAGTGTAATAACCACAGCTCCGGCAGGCGGAGCCTCCGGAATCACAACATCTGCATCTGCGACTTCCGTAATCAAATCAATCTCAAATAATATTCTTTGAACATTGCGTTCATGAGTTTCTCCAACGATGCGCATGTGCTCAGCGGTTATATCAAATTCAAACTGGTATAGAATATCATCTCGAAAGAAAGGCATCTCACGGTAGCGCACCGCACCGGCAAGTCCGGTGAGCGCACCGCCTTCGGTTTCGACCGTCAGTCTGAGGTCAAAGTCAACCACATCCATATTATGATTATACCTAAGACCCGCCGCAACAAGCGCATCAAATGCCACTACCAGTGTGTATGAATCCCCACGCACAACAAATCTATCGTCCCCGAATAGCGCTTTATAAAATGCAGCATTTTGCATGATCTCTCCATGTTGAGTGATTCTTCCAAATCGCCCAAAAGCCCAACGCCCCGGAACAATATCATATCCAACAGATTCAACACCCAGTATGGACGCAATAGTTATTTCCGACACATAACCGATACCGAATTCATCAAAAATATCACTCAACACAAGCCCGCCCAAATCACGCACTTCTATCCAAGCGTTGCCTGGAAATTGCGGAATGAATTCAGCGATGAGCGGCGACTTAACATAGAGCACACCTGCATCATAATTGAATATAATCTCACCAAAAACATTGTTCAGTATACTGAGTTCTTCTTTAAATTCTGCCAGTTCTTCATCGCTGATATCGAACACCATTTCCTGAGCAATCAGGTAATCTATCAGCTCCGAAAGATTAATAGCGCCCGAAGCACTGAAATTTCGCCCATCTGACAACAATGTGATGTTACCGTCAACTTCTGTGTGTACATCACCATCGATTGAGTTAAACTGTGTGATCGTCAACAGAATGTCAAGCACCGATCTGAAAGTACCATCCTCAGTAGGAATTAAATTTATCGGCATATTCAGCAGACTATTCATTATGGTAAAATTCCGGTCGATTTCCGCAATCAGTCCAACTCGGTCAATAATGACCACGGCACTGAATTCTCTATCCCAAAGAACATGCAAACCCATAATTTCGCCAATTGGTCGAATGGGAATATATGAAACGCCATTGCGGATAAAAGGCACTGCTTCAATGAAGCGATTACGTGTTTCACCATCAGCGGTAACCTCGGCACTGTCCTCTCCGATAGTCATACGAACACTTTGTTCAGCTAATGAGGCCATAAGATCACCGGTCTGCGCATTGAATCGCAACGTCCAACCCGCCGCACCAAAAAACGCCGCAGCAGGAACAAATGTCATACCATCTATAACCTCAGGTACTGCATCTCCAAATCGGATAAATTCACCATTGAACATAACATTCACTATACCCGCTGTACCACCTCGTGCTTCCAGTGTACTTGCCCGCACTTGACTCAACTCATACAAGACACCGGCAAGCGCCCTCGCCCAAGTGTCCTCAATCAATGCGAGTTCTTCCTCAGACATCTCATACCACTCCATAAGTTCTTCCGGAGACGAAGCACCAAAAACCCTCCAAAAAGTCATTGTGGGGGTTAAATCCGCACTGTTTTGCCATCTCATGAAAGATTCCACCAACTCATATACGGTATCAAATCCGAACGACTCCCAAAGCGGCGGATTGGCAAAGCTTGAATGCTCATCAGAGTCTAAAATCGGATCTTGTTCCGGTTCCGGATCTCTATCAGTTGCCAAAACAACCATTGGGGTGAGCATGGTGAACATCAGCAGAAAAGCCAGCGCACCTTTAAGAAATGTCAGTGTCTTCACAATAACTTCATCCCTTCTGTGTTGGTCATTAATTCATACGATTTCGCTAACAAAAATCGAACACCCATCGGTTTTGTTGGGTAAATTTTGCCAATAATATCACATATGCGCTAATATGTAAATAAGATGCTGCTTGTGCTATAATCGAACTAAACGAGGTGAGCTCAATGCATATTACACTTGCACATAACGTGCAATATATCATAAAAACACTTGAAGAAAACGACTTTGAAGCATACGCCGTCGGAGGCTGTATCCGTGATACCTTATTGGGCAAAACGCCACAGGACTGGGACATCTGCACACAGGCGCTGCCTGAACAAACTGCCGCATGCTTTAAAGGAAAGCGCATCTTCGAAACCGGAATAAAACACGGTACGATTTCGCTATTGCTGGGCGGCAAGACATATGAAATCACAACCTTTAGAACAGATGGAAACTATACAGACAACAGACGCCCCGAATCCGTAACATTCGTCAGTGCTTTGAGCGACGATCTCGCGCGCCGTGATTTTACAATCAATGCCATCGCTTATCATCCGGATCGTGGACTCATTGACCCTTTTGGCGGGGCTGCGGATATTGAAAACAAGCTCATTCGCTGTGTCGGAGATGCCGAAAATCGGTTTGATGAAGATGCATTGCGCATCATGCGTGCATTGCGATTCTCATCGGCACTCGGCTTTACGATTGAGCCTCGAACCGCAGATGCGCTCCTCAACAAGCGGCGTTTATTGCATAATATATCTGCCGAGCGCATCAGAGAAGAGCTCAATAGACTGGTCGCCGGCGATAACGCTGCACAAGTGATGCTCAAATACAGTTCGGTCATAACAACAATCATACCGGAAATAAGCAATTTAATCGGATTTGAACAAAACACGCCATATCACGATCTGGATATATGGAATCACACCATTAAGAGCATGACCCATGTCCCCGCTGACAAAGTGCTGAGACTCACGATGCTACTCCACGATATCGGAAAGCCCCCTTGTTATACTTACAAAAACGGAAAAAGCCATTTCCATGGACACCAGAAGATTGGCGCTGAAATGGCAAGACATATTTTGCGAAGACTAAAATATGACAATAACACAGTCCACACAGTCACTTTGCTCATCACTTATCATGATGCCGATATCCCTGCGAGGGCAAAAGCCATAAGACGCTGGCTCAACAAAATCGGAGAACACAGACTTCGCCAGCTTCTTGCGATCAAGCGGGCAGATATCTTCGCTCAGTCCAGCGCATTGCTCAGTCCACGGTTGGAGGCACTCAATGCCGCATCCAAAATAATTGATGAAATCATTGAGCAAAAACAATGCTATCGCTTAAGCGACCTGGCCATAAACGGCAGGGATTTAATCGCTATAGGAATAACCAATGGGAGCGAAATCGGCCAAACGCTCAACACACTGCTTCACATGGTTCTTGATGGCGAAATAGAAAACGAACGCCTTGCATTGCTTGACAAATCACAAGATTTGCATTGACTCATATATTATGATAGAATTCTCAAAAATCAAAAATAACTTCAGGAGTGTCCGAAAATGAAAAACTACTTTGGCGCACCAATCAAAAAATTGGGATTTGGATTCATGAGGCTCCCGGGCTTTGACGGCCAGCCCGACAGTGAAATCGACTATGAACTCACCAACAAGATGACCGACCTATACTTGGAAAATGGCTACACCTATTTTGACACTGCATACGTGTACCACGGCGGCAATTCCGAAGTCGCAATCCGCAAAGCTTTGACCGAGCGATATCCTCGCAACAAATTCCAGGTAACAACCAAAATGCCTCTTTGGAAAGAGCATACCGCTGATGAGATGGCAGGCATAACCCAAGAGTCACTTAACCGTTCCGGACTTGACTTTTTTGATTTGTATTTTCTGCACGGCATCGGCCCTGACCGACTGGAAATGATTGAAAAAATGAAAGCTTTTGATCATTTGCGCACACTCAAAGACAGCGGCAAAGCAAAAAACATCGGCTTTAGTTATCATGGCGATGGCGACGGCTTAAACAGGATTCTTGATAAGCACGGAGAGCACCTTGATGTCATTCAATTACAGCTTAATTATCTCGATTGGGATGGTCTGGGCAAGGACTGCTATGATGCGGCAATGGCTCATGATAAGGGCATCATCGTCATGAGTCCGGTAAAAGGCGGTGCGCTGGCTAATTTCACACCCGAAGTTGCCGGAATATTCAAGAAAGCAAACCCTGATGTGAGTGTGGCTTCTTGGGCCTTACGATTCCCAATGCATCTGCCGGGTGTAATCACCGTGCTTTCAGGCATGTCCAATATTGCACAAGTTGAAGACAATATGAACATCACTGAGTCCATGGGGCCTCTTTCGGAGGCAGAGCTCAATGTTGTTCACGAAGCCCTTGATGAGCTTAAAAAGATTCCTACCATCCCCTGCACCAAGTGCAAATACTGCCTTGATTGTTGTCCGAAAAAAATAAACTCTCTGGGTATTATCGGACTACTGAATGAATATACGCTTTATCAAAGTTTTCCAAGTACAAAGCGGTTCTATACCATGCTCACGACAGGCATTTGGGGTGATGCACCTGCCAAATCAAGCGACTGTATTGACTGCGGCGCATGTGAGATGCATTGTCCTCAGAAAATAAAGATTATGGATGCCCACAAGGAAGCTGTGAAGCTTTTTGAATAGTTTGCATGATTTGCAAGGAGGGACTATATGCAGCTCGTTGATAAAATTTCAGTTGCTGAATTGCATTTGATGAAAGAAAAAATGTCAGAACCTTTGGTAAAGGGTGTGGTTGACATCAAACAGCGCAAATTAGTGCTTGATGCCGGACTGCATTCCGATGAAGAATTATTCCTGCTCGAAAATGGCTCTGAACAAGAATATCTCTGGGGAATTAATCTTTGGCCGGAATCATATTATTCTGACGACTTTGTCGAATTTGATTCGATGATTAACATACGTCCATCTCAAAACAATCGCTCTCGTGGTGTTGAGGATGAAAAAGTCAGACAAATCATTTGCGAAATCATAGCGGAGAAAGTATATGAGTGATTACAAGTTCGATCGTGCAAGATGGGCACAACTTACATTTGAAGAGCAAATGGGAAATATCGGCTCTGAGGTTGGTCGAGCGATTATCGCTCACAGAAATGGAAATACCGCTAGAGAAACTCGTGCTATAGATCGAGCCATCGACCTTTTCAGTGCCACGGTTGAAGCACTCATACGCACAAAGTATTCATATCGGCTCAAAGAGGTCTTGCGAGCACGTGATGAATTTTTAAGATTATTCTTTGATAACACGTTTGAAAAAGATGCGGATAATATCGAACGCTACTTCATGTACTTTGCATTCCTTGCTCGTGCTAATCGACATCATAACCACTAACTGACAGGGCGGCTATCGCCCTGTCAAAATTTTCAGACTTCAAAAGTATGTAGTCTGTGTCATAGGTCGAAACAACAAATATGCTGATATCCACTTCGGCCAAAATGCCTGATATTTTTGCAACGATCCCTATCAGACTAAAATCCAACACACCCGCAACCCTCAGCGCTTTCCATCCGCATTCTACTTCAATTGCATTTGCAGGCACACACTCAGACGCACAGACCAATGATATCTCATCCAGGGTTATTGACAAAAAAACATACGGCCTGCTTAAGTCTATTTGCTCAAGATTTGATAATTTGCATACTGAAAAATTGCATTTTACTTTTTCAAGTTTCATCTGTATACCACTACCTTCTTTCGCTATATCTCCAAATGCACCCTAACATTCATGCCAATGCGCAAGCTCGTATGCTCCGATATGACCGCAACTTCCGTTTCAAATTCTACAATTGACCCGGTTATGCCATGACTTGCCGCCGGGTTTATTCTTGCAATTTCCCCCATGTAATAAACACCACTTCCTATCGCATCAGAAGTGATCCGAACCTCCATTCCTTCACTCATAACCCCGATATCATACTCCCTAAAGCGTGTGATAATCCGCAAATCCTCAGTATCTTCAACAACAAACATGAGCCCCGAACCGATCATACCTTCTCTTGCAATTACTTGAGTCACAACACCATCAATCGGCGACTCTATTCTTGAGTCTTCGAGCCGTCTTTCTAATATTTGAAGCGCAATTTCCTCAGCTTCCAAATTTGCCACAAGCTGCGCATGGGCAACATTACTGTTGAGCAAATCCAATTCCTGACGTGCCGTATTACGCGCGGCATTGAGTGCGCTTTGCGCTTGTCCGCGTGCAGTTGTAGCGGCCGCAAGTGATGTCCTTAACTGCTCAAGTGTGCGCTCCTGCGATGTGATAATACTATTGTAGTTTGTCTGCGCATCGCTCAGCTGACTGCTGATCAAAGTCACTGCATCTTCGGCAAGGCGTAATTCTATTTGCGATATCACACCGATTTCATACATAAACTGAGCATCTTCAAGATCACGCTCCCTATTGCTCAGTTCTCTCTGCACATTTCTTATGGCAGCTTCGGCAACCAACAGTTGGGCGCTATTCCCTTCTGCAACATCTTGCACAGCTGCATCATAATCGCTTTGAATTGCAGCCAAATTTGACTCTGCCGCACGGAGCGCCGATTCTGCGGCAATCACGAATTGGTTTGTATTGTTTGTAAGATTTGCCGAGGCTTGGTTGCGCAACCGTTCACTGTCTTCCATTGCTATTTGCGCACTCAATCTGGCCATTTCAAGCTGCGCTTGTGCCTGTTTGATCGTTAGTTCCAAATCTTCGGTATCAAATACGGCCAACACTTGTCCTCTAACTACCCTATCGCCAACTTCAACATTGACTTCATCGATAAACAGTCCGAGTGCTGTATATATATTTCTGCTCAGGACACTCTCTACGGTTCCACCGGTTGAAATCCTATTTATATGTGCCGCCGGCAGCTGCGGTAATTGCACCGCTTCGTCAGATATTGATGTTTCCGACAATATTGCCTCACAACCGGCAAGGGTACTTATAATAAACGTTGCAGATATCAGCACCAACAGCACAACAATCCCTTTGAATCTATTTGTTTTAAGCATAAACAATCTCCTTAATTTTTCATCCTCTATGGTCATTTAATATTCTGTTACGCTCAGCATGACAAAACCTTGATTATTTTAAAAAACTACGCCAACGGTATCCGAACCGTTGCATTGAGGCCGATAAAATCCTCAAGATTTATATCACCATCTTCTAAAACAATCTCCACCGGAATCAGTTGCGTCACCTTCGTAAATGTTCCACCGGTGTTAAAGAACATCGCAGTGCCCGTCAGTTCTGCATCCGTAACTCTACCAATCTGCGCAACACGCCCTGTAAACTGTTGCCTCCCAAGCGCATCTATATGGACAGTCACTTCCTGCCCAATGCGTACTCTTGTGATATATGTTTCCTCGATGTTTGCCTGTATGTGTAGATTATTCAGGTCTGCTATGACCGCCAAAGTGTCCATAGGCGAAACCATCTGATCCTGCTGCACAAAAGACCTGACAACAATTCCATCGTAGGGCGAGCGGAAGGATTCACTATTTTCCACCCAGCCCAGAACTTCATTTTCTGAAACAATCCTGCCCTCATAAAGTGTAAATCTTTCGAGCCGTCCCGGTGTCATGGATATGATTGGGGTCAAATTGGTCGTGACCCTTGCATTTTCAGTTACCACATAATTGGCCTCTGTGACAAAATAACGTACGCCAAAGAATACCCCGGCGGCAAGCGCCAGTGTGATAATCAAGATAGCGATGGCTTTGCCCTTGCCTTTTTTCTTTTGGGTCTCTTCTGTGTCTTCTGTGATTGCAGTGGTTGCTTCGTTACTCATGTTTATACTTTCCTTTCGCATATATCTCTGTGATTAGGATGCTGCTTGCGCCTCTTCCTCTTCAACAACACCCTCGGTGAATTGAGAATTGTACAGGTCTGCATAAAATCCTTGCTCAGCAATCAGCTCATCATGACTGCCTTTTTCAATAATATCTCCATCCTTCATAACTAAAATTATATCTGCATTTCTGATGGTCGAAAGCCTGTGCGCAATAACAAAACTCGTGCGCCCTTTCATCAGTTCCCGCATGGTTTTTTGTATCAAAATTTCCGTTCTTGTATCAATTGAACTGGTCGCCTCATCCAAAATCAAAATAGCAGGATTTTTCAAAATCACCCGCGCAATTGTAAATAATTGCTTTTGACCGGCTGAGATATTTGATGCTTCTTCATTTAACATCATCTGATAACCGCCAGGAAGCGACTTAATAAACTTATGGCAATACGCCGCTTTTGCCGCAGCAATGACCTCCTCATCAGTAGCATCAGGTGATCCATAGCGAATATTGTCCATAATCGTTGCATTATATATCCACGTATCTTGCAGCACCATTCCAAAAATGCTTCTCAGCTCATTTCTTGTAAAATCAGTCGCATCAATTCCATCAATCAATATTTTCCCACCATTGAGTTCATAAAACCGCATAAGCAGTTTCACAACGGTGGTCTTTCCTGCTCCGGTCGGCCCGACAATAGCAACGGTCTGTCCGGGCTCAATTTCAGCCGAAAAATCGTTTATTATAATCTTCTCAGGATCGTATCCAAATCGGACATTTTGAAAACTGACTCGCCCTTGCGGGATGATAGGCGCACCTGTGGAATCTACCACAAATGCAGATTTTTCCGTTTCAGGAATTTCTTCCTCTTCATCCAAAAATTCAAACACCCTCTCGGCTGCCGCAATCGTACCTTGCATCATATTGCTGGCAGCGCCGAGCTCTCCCAATGGCTGTGTAAATGTCTGTATGTACTGGACAAATGCTTGCACATCACCAATGGTTATTGCTCTTTGCACCACCAACCAGCCTCCAAGGACACATACCAACACATAACCAAGATTTCCGACAAAAGTAAATATAGGTTCGACAATGTTGGTCATAAATTGAGCTTTCCAAGAAGCTGCCCGGAGCGTCTTGTCGTGTTTACGGAATTTTTCCAGCGCATCTTCCTCACCATTATATGAACATACAATATTATGTCCGCTATACGTTTCTTCAACCACTCCGCTGACTGCGCCCAGCGCCTCCTGTTGTGTGCCAAAGTACACATATGATTTTTTTAGCACCACCATCATGATCAGCATGGACGGCGGTATGACCAAAATTGCTGCACCGGTCATAAGTGGACTAATCGTGAGCATCATCACCAACACACCCACAAGAGTCGTCACCGCAGAAATAAGCTGAGTCAGATTTTGGTTCAGCGTTTGGCTGATTGTATCCACATCATTTGTAACTCGTGAGAGCACCTCACCTTGTGCGTGCGTGTCATAATAATTGATTGGCAATCTGTGCATCTTTTCTGATATTTCCGCCCGGAGCTTGTAGGTCACTTTCATTGAGACTCTGGCCATGAGTATTTCCTGTGCAAAGTTACATGCTGCCGAAATGATATATAAAACAATGAGCCAGGTGATGATCGTCAGCATGTAGGAAAAGTTCGTCAGCAGTCCTGTACCAAATATGTGCGCCAGTAATCCATCAACGAGGGCAGTGGTCACTCTGCCCAACAGCCTTGGGCCGATGACGGCAAATGCTGTTGAAAGCACTGCTGATATCATAGCTATACTGATCGCTACTTTGTGGGGTGCCAGATAGGCCAACAGCTTTCGGATTGCCGCTTTGGGGTCTTTTGCTTTTTGAGCAAGCCCTTCTCCCCCGAGTCCCATCATGTCGGCGGCATCGCCGCCGCCCTGCTGGGCTTTATATTCTTCACTCATGTATGTTCATTCCTTGTGTTCTTTGATAGTTTGGTTGCGGCGAGAAGAAACTCCCTCAGTCAGCTTCGCTGACAGCTCCCTCTCGAGGGAGCCAAAGTTGAAGTTACTTAGTGTCCTCAGTCAGCTTCGCTGACAGCTCCCTCTCGAGGGAGCCAAAGTTGAAGTTACTTAGTGTCCTCAGTCAGCTTCGCTGACAGCTCCCTTGCGAGGGAGCCAGAGCTGAAGTTACTTAGTGTCCTCAGTCAGCTTCGCTGACAGCTCCCTTGCGAGGAAGCCAAGCAAGTCTTTTATCCGCTTGCAAGCAGCTCCTCTTCGGAAAGCTGAGATGCTGCAATCTCACGATATACTGCACAAATCTTCAAAAGCTCCTTGTGCTTACCCAATCCGGCAATTTCCCCATTTTCGAGCACTATGATCTGATCAGCTTCCATGATCGTAGAAATTCTCTGCGCAACCACAATCATCGTGCTGTCTCCTGTCTTTCTTTTCAGTGCCGCCCGAAGCTGAGCATCGGTTTTTAAATCCAATGCAGAAAAGCTATCGTCAAATAAATAAATCGGCGCATTTTTCACCAGCGCTCTGGCTATAGACAGCCTTTGCCTTTGCCCACCGGACAAATTTGACCCGCCTTGAGCAACATGTGTCTCATATCCATCCGGCTTTTCAGAAATAAAAGCTTTGGCTTGTGCGGTGTCTGCTGCATCATATATTCTTTCCTCTGTGGCGCTCTTATCTGCATAACGCAAGTTCGACATTATAGAGCCTGTAAACAGCAAAGCCTTTTGAGGAACATATCCTATCTTGTCATGAAGATCCTCTTTTTTTATGTCTCGAATATCCTGACCATCAATGTAAATTCCGCCGCTGCTTACATCATAAAAACGCAAGAGCAGCTTGAGTATTGATGTTTTTCCGGAACCTGTTGCGCCAATGATGGCCGTCGTCTCACCCGGTTTGGCTGTAAAATCAATATGATCCAGAACATTTTCATCATCCTCTGTTGAATCGGGATAACGGAAACTTACATTTTTAAACTCAATGACCCCTCTGAAATCCTGGGCAAATTTCACCGGGTCATCTTTGAACACAAGACTGCTCTCACTGTCCAGAACCTCTTTGATCCTACCCGCAGACACCACTGCCCTTGGCAACAAAACAAGCATCATCGCCACCATCAAAAAAGAAAATATGATCAATATCCCATATTGCAAAAATGCAAAAATATCCCCGATACTCACCTGAAAAGCAGATGCCTGTCTCGCCCCCACCCATACGATAAGTGCGGTCGTCAGATTGAGTATGAGATTGACTACAGGCAGCATAACCGCAAAAGTTTGATTGACAAACAGGTCTGTTTCGGCCAAATCTTTATTGGCTTTCTCAAATCGCTTTTTTTCAAATTGCTGTGTGCTAAATGCCCGCACAACGAGTATTCCGCTGAGATTTTCTCGTGAGACCAGATTGAGCCTGTCAATCAAGCTCTGAATGGCCTTAAACTTAGGCAGTGCGATGAAAAACAAGACACCCATCGTACCCACCATTATTATGGTCGCCAACGCAACAATCCAAGTCATTGAAACACTTCTGTCGAGCGCTCTTATGATTCCGCCAACAGCCAACATCGGGGCATATATAAGCAAGCGAATGGCCATCATGAGTGTATTTTGAACTTGTGTGATATCATTCGTGGTGCGTGTAATGAGCGATGAAATCGAAAATTTGTTGATTTCCGCACTTGAAAAACTGAGCACTTTTCTAAAAACGGCCTCACGCAAGTCGTTGGCCACGCCGGTGGCTGTTTTCGCAGCAAAATAACCGGTGATCACCGCAGCCGTGACACATAGAAGGGTGATCAGCAGCATCCTTATACCATTGCTCCAAATCACCGGAATATGCCCTGTCAATACTCCGTCATTTACTATATCCGCCATATATCCCGGCAGCGCCAGTGCGCCAACCACTTCTACTGCAATAAGCGCAACTGCGCAAAAAAGCATCCACACATATGGCTTCATGTATTCTAAAACTTTTGACATTTTAAACTCTCTTACCAAACAGTATTATAGTTTTCGAACTTTGACTGAATTGTATCACGATTGAATGAAACAGTCACTCGTTTTCTTCAAAATTCACAATAAGTCAATGCTTGAGAACATATGATTGCAGAAAATTTAAATATCAAGTATAGTAGAAAGCACATCATATGCTCGAACATAAAAAGGTGGTACTTATATCAGATGCTCAATAAAATACGCTCCTTAAAGAAGCGCATAAAACAAATATTAAAAATTTTAATCTTAACAATCGGCATCATTGCTATCCTCATCGCAGGGACACTGATTTATTTGCAAAATACAATCACACCACCGGAAGTCAGCACCGTGAGAAGACCCCAACAGATTGCCGCCAGAAGTCCGGACTTAAACCATCCCACCGAAGATACGCACGCACCGGAATCTGAGCCGGAAGTAGAATTTCTACCCCTCGGAGAGACCCGAGATCAGCTCACATTCCTGATACTTGGAACGGATGATGAGGGTGGTGGCCAGAGCGATGTGATCATCATCGCCAGATTTGACCCGATTGAATACACGCTTAATCTCGTGAGCATTCCGCGTGACACGCTCATCAATTCGACTTGGACAGTTGCGCGAAAGGCCAATGCAATCATGCCGCGCATGAAACATATGCATCGCGACGAGGGCATGGATGCGGTGATGGAGGCCGTTGTAGATCAATTTGCAGACTTGCTCGGCTTTGAAGTTGATTTTTACATCACTTTGGACATGGATGCTTTTGTCAGAATTGTAGATGCCGCCGGGGGGGTGGAATTCGATGTCCCCCGCAATATGTTTTATCCAATGGAAAATATCAACGTTCGCAGAGGCTTTCAGCGCCTAAGCGGCCAGCAAGCACTTGGCGTTGTGCGGTTTCGGCAATACGCACAAGGTGATATCGGCAGAATCAATGTTCAACAAGATTTGATGAAAGCGGCCATTCCACAGATTATGGAGCGCATCGGTTTGGCCACATTCCCGGCACTTGTGGATATTTTCTTTAACTATGTTGAAACGGACTTAAGTATCAGTGATATTTTATGGCTTGCGCAGACATTTTACAGATTCGATATTGAGAGCATTAACTTTATGATGATGCCGGGCAACATCTACGATCATATCGCCGGGCTGTCCTATGTGACGATATTCGTCGATGAGTGGCTGGAGATGGTCAACACCTATCTCAACCCTTTTTCCGAAGAAATAATGCCCACAGATGTGAGCATTATTACCAGAGGGCCGGGTAGAAGGTTATTTGTCACCGATGACCATTTTGCGGCCAATCCGAATTGGGGACAGCCGGGTTAATGTCGTGTTGCTTCACTGCTCTTTTTTTGCAAACATCGAAGCACATCCGGATATCTCGCATCCTATAAAAGGTATTAACCCAAGGGCAAAGCCCTGGACTCCGCACTTCGTGCGTGTTGCGCGGCAAAGACCGCGCGGTTTTAAACCTTGTGAAATCTGCGCTCGTTCGGTCATGACCGAGCCAACCTCGGTCGCGATGCTCTCTTCGCTTGATTATAAACTATCACCAAAATCTTCGCGGAATTTCTTGGCCAGTACCTCAGGCCAGTTGCCGATCGGCTTTAAGCGACCGAAGAAGAAGCGCAACATCGTGGGTTCTTCAACAAATTCCAGACCGCCGATAAGATGGCGGTTTTTAAACAGCCAATTGATGCGATCGGCCGTATACTTGACCTGTGACAGTGTGAAAACACGCCTTGGAACGGCAATTCTCGCCAGTTCCATTTCGCCCAATCTCTCTGTGCCGTCCGGATTGCGCTGCTCACTGAGTGTGCCGCGCTCCATGCAACGCACACCGCTTGCGATATAGATCGATACGGCCAGCGCTCCGGCGGGATACTGTGTCTGAGGGATATGAGCGCAAAATTCCATCGCATCGACATGGCAACCGAGTCCACCCGGAGGCGTGACGACGGGCACGCCTGTGCTAAGCAGTTCATTGCACAGTGCCTCTACGATAATAGGTGTTTGGTTTATGACATCAAAGTCCATGGTCTCTTGAAGCCCGACTGCAAGTGCTTCCATCTCGCGCACAGACATGCCACCGTAAGTTAAGAAGCCCTCGTAGAGCGGAACAAGTTCACGCATCTTAAGGAAGAGGTCTTCATCATGGCAGAGGATACCGCCGCCACGCGCAGAGCCGAGTTTGCGAGCAGAGAAGTATAGCACATCCACAAGTGAAGCGATCTCTCGTGTGATGGTCTTGATATCGATATCTTTATATCCTTGCTCACGCACTTTGATGAAGTATAGATTATCCCCCAAGAGGCTTGCGTCAAATACGAGCTTGATACCTTCGGCACGGCAGATTTTTGAAACCTGACACATATTTTCTACGGATACGGGTTGCCCGCCGATGAGGTTGGTTCCGGCTTCGATTCTTATAAAGGCGATATTTTTTTTACCGTTGCGCTGGATGGATTCTTTGAGCTTATCAATATCGAGATTGCCTTTAAATGGCGCATCGCTTTGAATTTTAAGCCCCTCATCAGTCAAGATCTCTTCAACGATGCCGCCGTTGAGTGTGATATGGGCTTTTGTGGTCGTAAAATGGTAATTCATGACGGTGACTTGACCGGGTTTAATCAGCGTCTGGGCAATGATATTTTCGCACGCTCTGCCTTGGTGGGCAGGCAGAAAGTATTTCATGCCAAAAATATCCTGCAAGACGGCTTCAAGTCTGTAAAAAGTCTCAGAACCCGCATAGCTGTCATCGGCACGCATCATGGCGGCATATTGCTCTTGGCTCATAGCATTTACACCACTGTCCGTCAGCATGTCCATAAAAACATCGCGGTTTTGCAGCAGAAAAGTATTAAATCCTGCTTTATCGATTGCTATCAGTCTGTCTTCGACCGGGATAAGGTTTACTTTTTGTACCATGCGTACTTTGTGCATTTCGAGGGGTATATTTTCCCCTGACATAAATTTTACATTATTCATATGATTTCTCCTCGTACTTTTGTTGTTATTCTTGCCCGATAAAAAATCCCTGAGCAAGCTAGGACTTGCTCAGGGACGAGAATACATTCCCGCGATACCACCCTGATTACGGCTGTGTAAAGCCGTCTCTTAGCAAGGTTTCGTGCGACGCACTGATTACCTTTTTCCTTTGACGCAGGAAATACGTATGTTCCTACTCGGCTTGAAATGCATACGCTTTTCAAAACATCAGCTCAGGAGTGTATTTTCCAACCGTCAGCACCTGCTCGCACCATCCGCAGTATCTCTGTTATCGGCGACTGCCGAATTGCTGATTATGATCGGCCTTTTTCTCCGTCATGGCCTTTACGGACTGTAACTTTAACACGGCAAAGTGTTGTTGTCAAGTATAAATTTATAAGTATCGAGGATAATGTTCATTTCGAACATCATCCTCGATACGCTAATTCCTTACACCTTGGCCTTAGCCTGACGTACCGCATCTTCAATGGCAGTCAGCTTATCTTCTGCATCAAGATATGCCGTGGTAGGTAACTCCACATCATCCTTAGGACACAGCGCCCCGACAGGACAAGTAGAAACACACAGTCCGCAATCTGTACAATTTTGCTCTTTTCCGAAAGGCACAGAGAACGAAGGTTCAACAACCGTGTCAAATCCGCGTCCGACAAAGCCCAGAACCCCGGCTTCGGTCGCCACACAGATGCGTACGCAACGTCCGCACAAGATACATTTGTTGCGGTCACGGACAATATACGCATGACTCTCATCAATGGGGTGCGTGGTTAAGCTACCGGCCAAAGCAAACTGATCCGCACTGTAAACCGTGGCAAACTGTCTGAGCTTACACTCGTCCACATCCGCACAACCGCAATGCAGGCATCGGGACGCTTCGTGTCTTGCTTGTTCTTCTGTGAAACCCAACTCCACTTCTTTGAAGTTGTGATGCCTCTGTGCCTCTGTGAGCATAGGCATCGGTGTTTTATCTATTTTTTCTTTTTCACCAAAAGCCGTGATGTCGATTTCATCATTGCTTCCACGAACATGATTATAAAGTACAGTTTCGTGCGGTAGCGACTTGCCGAGCATATATTTGTCCATAGCAAGTGCCGCACGCTTGCCTCCGGCAATAGCCAATATGGCTGTTTGCGGCCCGGTTACTGCATCACCGGCTGCGAAAATCCCATCTACATTGGTGATCATTGTACCGGAATCAGCCACCAACAAGTCCTTGTGGGTCGCAACCGCACAATCGGAGTCAATGAATCCCAAGTCTTGTGTCTGCCCGATGGCGGAAATCACATAGTCAAATTCCACATCGTGTTCTGACCCTTTCATAGCTTGGGGGCGGCGTCTTCCGGACTCGTCCGGTTCGCCCAATTCCATTTTGGTGAGGGTCAAAGTGACCATATTGCCCTTCTGAGCCACACCCACAGGATTTGTAAGTACAGAAAAATGTACACCCTCATGCTGGGATTCTTCTATTTCCATCTCATCGGCGGGCATTTCGGCCACTGTGCGGCGATAGATAAGTTCTACCCGCTCCGCTCCGAGGCGCAGTGCGGTTCTTGCACAGTCCATGGCGGTGTTTCCGCCGCCGACTACGGCGATTTTTTTGCCTTTAAAGTCCGGTTGCGTTTCGCGTGTTACAGAACCCAAAAATTCTACGCCGATCAGGACATGTGCGCAATTTTCCTCGCCATCAAGGCCGAGCGGCCAACCGAGTTGAGACCCAACGGCCAGAAGTATTGAACCATAGCCGTCCGATTTCAGGCTCGAAACGGTGATGTCTTTGCCAAAATCCACCCCAAAGCGAATCTCTACGCCCAGTGATTTGATAATGTCTATCTCCGCATCCAGGGTTTCACGCGGCATTCTGTATGAAGGAATCCCATAGCGCAGCATCCCGCCCGGATGCTCTTGACGCTCAAAAATAGTGACCTCATGACCCGCACGCGCCAAATACCATGCAGCCGACAGACCGGCAGGGCCTGCACCGATGATGGCCGCTTTTTTGCCTGTGGGCGGGGATTTTTCAGGCAGATAAGGTGTATCATTAGCCAGATCAATATCCGCAGCAAATCGCTTGAGATAGGCTATGCCCAGAGGGCCTTCAAAGGCATTGCGTCTGCACTTCTTTTCACATGGACGTGTGCAAATTCTGCCACAAACTACCGGCAGTGGATTATTTTCTTTCATCAGTTGTACTGCTTCTTTGTACATGCCTTTGCCAATCAGTGTGATATATCCTTGGGCATTCATATGTGCCGGACACTCCATCACGCATGGTGCGGTGCAATCCCCGAAGTGCTGAGAAGCCAGCAGTTCCAAACACGTCTTGCGCGCTAAGCGGATGGCATCAGATTCGGTAGTGATCACCATACCTTCGGCAACCATCGTGCCGCAAGCCAGAGGTACGCCGCGCTCACCTTCAATCTCCACCCGGCATATCATGCATGAACCGAATGGAACGAGCCGGGGATCATGACAGAGTGTGGGGATAAATACACCATTTTCACGGCAAGCATCTAAAACCGTCAAACCCTCGGTAGCTTTGCAGTTTTTTCCGTTGATTGTAAGATTCAACATCGGTGTACCTCCTATTGAACGACCACAGCATCGAACTTACAGACCGATCTGCAAATTCCACACTTGGTGCATTTATCTTGATTGATGATATGTGCTTTTTTTACTTCGCCGCTGATGGCGCTTGTGGGACATTTTTTGGCACAAAGCGTACAGCCTATACATTTTTCGGGCGAGATATTAAAGTGAATGAGCGCTTTGCAACCACCGGCAGGACATTTTTTGTCCCTGATATGCGCATCATATTCATCTCTGTAATATCTGATGGTGGTCAAAACCGGATTTGGCGCAGTTTGCCCCAGACCGCACAGTGCATTGGTCTTGATTTGATGGGACAGACTTTCGAGTTTTTCCACATCTCCTTCAACGCCTTGCCCTTGAGTGATGCGCTCAAGGATTTCGAGCATCCTCTTGGTGCCGATTTTACAGAAAACACACTTGCCGCATGATTCAGATTGCGTGAATTGGAGGAAATATCTGGCGATTTCGACCATGCAGTTGTCCTCATCCATGACGACCATACCGCCCGAACCCATGATTGCGCCGGTCTCAGCCAGCGGCTTGTAATCAATGGTCGTATCAATCAGGGCTGCCGGGATGCATCCGCCGGAGGGTCCGCCCATCTGAACTGCCTTAAACGCTTTGCCCGATGAAGTGCCACCGCCTATATCATATACGACCTCACGGATGCTCATACCAATGGGGATCTCTACCAGTCCGCCTTTTTTGACCTTGCCGGCCAGTGCAAAGACCTTGGTGCCATTGCTTTCATCCGTGCCATATGCCGCAAAATCCGTTGCACCTTTTCTGATGATGCGTCCAATATTGGCAAGGGTTTCGACATTGTTTATATTTGATGGTTTACCAAACAAACCACGTGCTGCCGGAAATGGGGGGCGTATCCGGGGCATACCTCTGTTGCCTTCAATAGACTCTATGAGTGCGGTCTCTTCGCCGCATACAAAAGCCCCTGCGCCCTCTTTGATAATCAGCTCGAAATCGAAACCTGAGTCTAAGATGTTCTTACCTAAAAATCCACGTTCAAGCGCTGCATTTATAGCGATCTTAAGCCGTCTGATTGCGATCGGATATTCGGCTCTGGCGTAGATGTAACCCTTGGTAGCACCAATGGCGAAGCCGCCTATGATCATACCTTCTATGACGCTGTGCGGGTCGCTTTCGAGTATGCTGCGATCCATAAATGCGCCCGGGTCGCCTTCGTCGGCATTGCAAATGATGTATTTTTGTGTGTCGGAGTTATTGGCTGCAAATCTCCATTTAAGTCCGGTGGGAAAACCTGCCCCGCCGCGGCCTTTGATCCCCGAAGCTAAAATTTCATCAATGACTTCGGTGGGTGACATGCTGCCCAATACCTTTTTAAGTCCGTCATAAGCGTCCATGCTCAGTGCATCGTCAATGGATTCAGGGTCAATATTTCCGCAGCGTTCCATGACCAAGCGCACTTGATTTGAGAGGAAGTCTTTTTCATTGCCCGCACCGTCGGAATCGATGGCTATGGCAGATGTGACCGGAATGTCTTTTAAAACATGGCTGTTGAATATTTCGTGGGCGACAGACTCGTCTACGCCGCCGTAAATGGTTCTTTTGCCTGTCTCGTCTTTGATTTCAACCATGGGCTCTGTATAGCACATGCCCATACAACCGGTTTCGGTTACGGTGATGCCCATTCCAGCTTTATCCGCAAGGTCTTGCAGTGTCTGCTTTACTTTGAGTCCTCCGGATGCGATGCCGCAGGAGCCGAGACCTATTATGATTTGTTTCATGCTTTTGCCTCCCTCGATCTAAATTCCCGGATCACTTCTCGTGCGGTATCCGGGGTCAGCCGTCCGTGGGTCTCTTCGTTGATCATGATTACAGGAGCGAGCGAGCAGCAGCCGAGGCAGGCTACGGACTCTACGGTGAAGAGCCTGTCTTCTGTGGTCTCGCCTAGGGCGACACCCAATTCGCGGCATATGGCATCGGCGATATTCTCAGCACCGATGACGTGGCAAGCGGTGCCGAAGCAGATTCTTATGATGTTTTCTCCAACAGGCTCCAGTCGGAATTGGGAGTAAAAAGTAATCACGCCCATGATTTGGGAGACAAAGATTCCTGTGCGTTCGGAAAGTCGCGAGATAATGTCAGCGGGCAAGTAGCCGTAGGCATCTTGCAACTTTTGAAGCAAAGGGATCAATTGAGATCGGTCGCCTGAAAAATCGGTCATGATTGCTTCAAATTGTTCCCAGTATTGACTGGTCTGTGCGCAGTTGTTACACATGAAGTCACCTCACATCAGTTTTTGTTAGTGCGCATTTCTTAAATTGTCTACTTCCGGACAGTGTACCACATTATGTCCGGAAAAAGAACCTGTAAAAGTGTAATTGTGTTAATTTTTTGGTCAATTTTTATATATGGCAAAAATGGACAGACAAACATTTGTAAATACCGATGTTCGTCTTGGAGAAATTGCTTGAGAAAACGATTATTCATTGACATGCGTATTATCGAAAAGTATAATAATTAGTGAATTTCAATGATGACGACGCATGGGTGACCCACCACTGTTTGAGGTGCATTTGATGAATGAATGCCTTAAAGTGAAAAAGAACAATTGCAAAAATTGCTACAAATGCATTCGTAACTGTCCGATAAAGGCGATAAGCTTTAACTTAAACCAAGCCAGTATCGTTCAGGATGAATGTGTGCTGTGCGGGCGTTGTTATGTGTGTTGCCCGCAACATGCCAAGGTGATTCGTGATGACTTGCCTACTGCAAAGAGACTGCTTGAAGAAGCAGCGCCGGTCTATGCGAGCATTGCACCCTCTTTTGCGGCCGGTTTTCCGGGAGTCAGCATTGAGGCCATGAAAGAAGCCCTGTGTGCACTGGGCTTTGATGGTGTAGAAGAGACCGCAGTAGGCGCGACCATAGTCAAGGCGCATTACCAGCAACTCATTGATAGCGGAGTACAGCCTATTGTGATTTCATCTTGTTGTCATACGGTCAATGTACTCATACAGCGATATTATCCTGAGGCACTCAAGTATCTGGCCAAAGTGCAGTCTCCGATGCAAGCGCACAGCGCATCCATAAAAAGGGAGCATCCCGGTGTCAAAACGGTATTTTTCGGCCCATGCATATCCAAAAAAGATGAAGCGGACAAATATCCCGACATCGTAGACTGTGTCATATCGTTTGAAGGTCTGTCCGCATGGCTTGCAGCTGAAGGCGTAGAGCTCCATCTTGAAGAGGTCATGCAGCCCGGAGGCAGAGCGCGGCTTTTCCCTGTTGAAGGTGGGATCATTCGCAGTCTGGGCGTATATCATAAGGACTATCGTTATTTGACGATTTGCGGTATGGATCAGTGCATGGCTGCACTAGAGGACATTTGTGCAGGACGCATTTCCGACCGCTGCTTTATTGAAATGTCTGCATGTGAGGGCAGTTGTATCGGCGGCCCGGTCATGAGTTCGGGCAAATTTTCGCCGATAAGCAGTGCGCTCTACATAGAAAAACAGGCAGGAAATACGGATTTTCAGATTGATATGCCGGATGCGGCATTACTTGATAAGACCATTGCACCGCAACCGGTGCACACGCCGAAGTTAGATGAGCAGACAATTGCAGAAGCCTTGCTCAGAATTGGCAAATCCAAGCCGGAAGATGAACTTGATTGCGGCAGTTGCGGTTATGATACCTGCCGTGAGAAAGTCGTAGCGACCATTAGCGGAAAGTCTGAAGAAGTGATGTGTATGCCCTATCTTATGGAGCGGGCGCAGAGCTTTTCCGATATCATCATCAGCAACTCATTGAGCGCTGTGGTCGCAATGAATGAAAAGCTCCAAATTCAGCAGATCAATGCAGCCGGATGTAGGCTTTTTAACATAGGTGAGCAAAAAAAAGTATTGGGCAAGCACATTTCCATGATACTTGATCCCGAACCATTTCTCGAAGTTTTGGAAACATCGCAGGATATCCATGAGCAAAAAGTCTATCTGGCAGAGTATGCCATACATGTATCCTTATCCGTCATTCATGACACGACATTCCATGTGGTCTTAGCCATTATGCGCGACATTACCGAAAAGGAAACCGCCAGAGAGATTAAAGAAGCACGTGATCAAAGAACGATAGAAATTACGGACAAAGTCATTGAAAAGCAGATGGCGACCGTACAAGAGATTGCCTCACTTTTGGGCGAGACCACCGCAGAGACGAAAATAGCGCTCTCTAAGCTAAAGGAGACTCTGCGTAATGAATAACTTCTTCACAGACATAGGGACATATAGTCTGAACAAATTCGGCGAGGAGCTCTGCGGAGACACCGTGGAGATGGTTGAAAACGAAAATGGTGAAGTAGTGGTCGTTTTGACTGACGGCTTGGGCAGCGGCGTTAAGGCCAGTATACTGTCTATACTGACCGCAAAGATCATTGCAACCATGGTTGCGGCATCCATGGATATTGAAGAGTGTCTTTCGGCCATTGTCGCAACGCTTCCGGTCTGCGAGGTGCGCAAGGTTGCCTATTCGACATTTACCATCATCCGCATACTCAACAGTGAAGAAGCTGAAATCATACAGTATGACAACCCACGTGTGATTTTTATGAGAAAAGGAAAATCGCTTGATTTGCCTGAGACCTCGATGGAAATGGGCGGTAAAACAATCAATATTTCACGGGTATCACTTATTGAAAATGATGTCTTAGTTGCCGTCAGTGACGGTGTGATACATGCCGGTGTAGGCAAGACGCTCAGTTTTGGTTGGCCACAAAAAGACGTCATCAAATACTTAGAGCGCAAATACAGTCCCAAGCATACCGCGAAGACGATGGCTACCTTTTTGGTAGACGCATGTAATGACCTATATGAGGAAGAGCCGGGCGATGATACCACGGCATGCGTTATAAAAATACGCCCCAGAAAACATGCAAACCTGCTCATAGGGCCTCCTTCGGAGACTTCGGATTTAAATCAAATGATGTCGTCATTTTTCTGTAAGGAAGGCAAACATATCGTGTGCGGCGGTACAACATCGAAATTGGCCGCAACGTATCTTAATGAGGAACTTAAGACATCGCTGGTTTATATTGATCCCAGTATTCCGCCTACCGCAAAAATTGACGGGGTGGACTTGGTTACCGAAGGGGTCATTACCATCAGCCGTGTACTGCTTTATGCGCAAGATTATCTTGCTGATAATAAATTTTACCGAACATGGAGTGTACAGAAGGATGCTGCTTCTCTGATTGCGTATTTATTGTTCGAAGAGGCTACCGACATCAGCTTCTTTGTGGGCATGGCGGTAAATCCTGCACACCAAAATCCTGATCTGCCGATTGGATTTAGCATAAAAATGCGGCTGATCGAAGAGCTTTCAGAAACGCTTAGAAAGATGGGCAAGCGTATCAGTGTTAATTATTTTTAGATGGTGTTTAAACCCGGGGTCTATCAAGACGCACACGATCTGAAACTTAATATAAATAAGAGACAAGGGGGACTCCACACATTATGAACGAAGCATTTGATCCAACGGTAGTTGATGGGATTTTAGGCATTTATCGCCACGATCCCAGCGCAGTTATTTCCATATTGCAGGATATTCAAGATCATTACAAATATCTGCCCAAGGAAATTTTCGCGCAAGTGTCCAAAGCCACGGGACTCAGTCAGTCAAGGATTTTCTCGGTAGCGACATTTTACGAAAACTTCTCACTTGAACCCAAAGGAAAGTATGTCATCAAAGTTTGCGATGGCACAGCCTGTCATGTAAGAAAGTCCATACCGATCTTAAATCGGATGAAAAAAGAACTGAAACTTCTGGAAAATGAGCATACAACCGAAGACTTGCTCTTCACAGTGGAAACCGTATCATGCCTAGGTGCTTGCGGATTGGCTCCGGTAATCACAGTCAATGACAAAGTTTATCCTGCGGTGACCCCTGATTCGTCAGCGCAACTGCTGGCAGAGCTAAAGGAGGTAGAGGCGAATGCTTAAGAACCGACAAGATTTAATCGCGTTGCGCTCATCATGCCAAGAAGCTGCAAACGTTCAAACCAAAAAGATCAAAGTATGCGCAGGTACAGGTTGTATCGCCAGCGGTGCGCTTGAAGTGCTCGATAGCCTAAAAGCTGCACTCAAGGAAAAGAATATCGCCTGTGAAGTGGAACTGGACATTGCAGCGCACAACCCGGATGCCGTAGGCATAAAGGAATGCGGTTGCCATGGCTTCTGCGAGATGGGTACACTGGTCAGAATTGAACCTCAAGGCTATCTCTATGTCAAAGTCAAAGCGGAAGATTGTAAAGAAATTGTCGAAGAGACCGTCGTCAAAGGCGCTCATGTAGAGAGACTTGCCTACAAATCAAACGGCACTTCGTTTAAGCTGCAAGAGGAAATTCCTTTTTACAAGAAGCAACAAAGAGTCGTGCTGGAACATTGCGGACATATCGATGCAAACTCCATTCATGAATACTTATCCATTGGCGGATATGCAGCTTTTGAAAAGGTGTTATTTGACATAGATGGCGATACCGCTATGGAGGAACTCAATGTGGCGAACTTACGCGGCAGAGGCGGCGGCGGTTTCCCATTGGGCAGAAAATGGACATCGGTACGCCGTCAAAAAGCCACACCCAAATATGTCGTGTGTAATGGTGACGAGGGTGATCCCGGTGCATTTATGGATCGCAGCATTATGGAAGGCGACCCGCACCTCATGTTAGAGGGCATCATGATCGCCGGTATGCTGTGCGGTGCTTCCGAGGGCTATATCTATGTGCGTGCAGAGTACCCCGTAGCGGTTAAGCGCTTGCGCAATGCCATCTCCCAAGCAAAAGAGCTGGGATTGTTGGGTGAAAACATTCTGGGCAGCGGATTTTCTTTTGACATTCATATCAACCGCGGTGCGGGCGCATTCGTCTGTGGTGAAGGCAGTGCCTTGACCGCTTCAATAGAGGGCAAGCGCGGTATGCCCAGAACGAAGCCGCCCAGAACGGTTGAACAAGGTTTGTTCGGTCTGCCGACGGTACTTAACAATGTAGAGACATTTGCCAATGTACCGATCATCATAAACAAGGGTGCACAGTGGTTTAGAAACATCGGAACGGAAAGCAGTCCCGGCACCAAGGCATTTGCACTTACAGGTAATATTACAAACACAGGTCTTATTGAAGTGCCGATGGGTACAACACTCAGAGAGGTTATCTTCGATATCGGCGGCGGCATGAAAGACGACACACAATTTAAAGCCGTACAAATCGGCGGACCTTCGGGCGGTTGCTTGACCGAAAAAGATTTAGACTTATCGCTTGACTTTGATTCGCTCACCAAAGCCGGAGCGATGATCGGTTCCGGAGGACTGGTCGTAATGGATCATAATACATGTATGGTCGGTGTGGCGCGCTTCTTTATGAACTTTACCCAATTTGAATCTTGCGGTAAGTGCGTGCCTTGTCGCGAGGGCACCAAGCGTATGCTTGAAATTCTCGACAGAATTGTATCCGGTGAAGGCAAGCCTGAGGATATTGATATGCTCTACGAATTGTCTGACACAATCGGTAATACATCACTCTGCGGCTTGGGTAAGACTGCAACCTCCCCTGTCGTGAGCACCTTGAATTCATTTAGGGAAGAATATGAGCAGCACATCAACGAAAAACGCTGCGCTACAGCCAGCTGTGAAAAGTTAAAGCGTATCTTGATCGTGGAAGAATTATGTAAGGGTTGCACGAAGTGTACCAAGGTCTGCCCGGTGAATGCAATATCCGGCAAAGTCAAAGAACCATTTGTCATTGACCAGAGCACATGTGTAAAATGCGGAGTTTGCATTGATGCTTGCCCATTCGATGCAATCAAGGAGGAGTAAGAGATGGAAACAAAAGAGTTTATGATCATAGATGGTATTCCTGTTGAAATAGAGGGCGAGAAAAATCTTCTCCAGATGATCCGGAAAGCCGGTATTGAATTGCCAACTTTCTGCTATCATTCCGAACTTTCGATTTATGGGGCATGCCGTATGTGCATTATCGAAGATAGCAAAGGTAATTTGGATGCAGCCTGTTCGGCACAGCCTTGGCCCGGCATGGAGATCCGTACAAACACCCAACGTCTGCGCAAATATCGCAAGATGATATTGGAGTTGCTGCTGAGTAATCACTGCCGTGACTGCACCATTTGTGAGCGCAACGGCAACTGTAAACTGCAAGATTTGGCCAAGCGCTTTAATGTCGATGCAGTGCGCTTCCCCAATACGGCAACAGAACCTGTACGTGATACATCGTCACATTGCATTACCAAAGATCAGAGCAAGTGTATCCTGTGCGGTGACTGTGTGCGGATGTGTGATGAAGTGCAAAAAGTCGGCGCAATAGATTTTGCATGGCGCGGTTCCAATATGACCATCAGCACTGCCTTTGATGAGCCTCTGGCAGAATCAAACTGTGTCGGTTGCGGACAATGCGCTGCGGTTTGCCCCACCGGTGCGCTGGTGATTAAAAAAGATACTGAACAATTGTGGAAAGAACTAGACGATGAAAATGTAAAAGTCACCGTCCAGATTGCCCCTGCGGTCAGGGTCGCTTTGGGTAAGCAATTTGGCTTTGCCGAAGGTGAAAATGCGATGGGCAAAATCGTAGCGGCGCTTCGCCGTTTAGGATTTGATGAAATATTTGACACATCCACAGGTGCTGACCTAACCGTGCTCGAAGAGGCTAAAGAGCTGCTTGATCGCTTAGAGTCAGATGCAGCAAATTCAGGATTTCCGTTATTTACATCATGCTGCCCTGCGTGGGTAACCTATTGCGAAAAGAACTATCCGGAGCTTATGCCGCATGTATCCACATGCCGCTCCCCCATGCAAATGCTCGCCTCAGTTGTAAAAGAGCGTTTTGCATCGAGCACACGCAAGGTCATCCATGTTGCCATCATGCCCTGTACGGCGAAAAAATATGAATGCAAACGCAAAGAGTTCGAAGTAGATGGTGTGCCGAGAGTAGATTATGTCATTACGACACAAGGGCTGATACAGATGATCAGGGAGTCGGGGCTTGTTTTTGAAGAGCTGGAGCCTGAGGCTGTAGATTCTCCTTTTGGTATCAGAACGGGTGCCGGCGTGATATTTGGCGTTTCGGGCGGCGTTACAGAAGCTGTTTTGCGCCGTATTTCCTCAGACAAGTCTGCAATCGGACTGCACACCATCGCACTGCAAGGCGTGCGAGGCATGAAGGGTGTAAAAGAAGCCAAAGTCAAAGTGGGCGATCGGGAACTTCGGATCGCGGTAGTCAGTGGTTTAGGCAATGTCCGTGATTTGATCGAGCGCATCAAAGCCGGTGAGCAGTTTGACTTTGTCGAATGTATGGCTTGCCCCGGCGGATGTGTCAGCGGAGCCGGACAGCCTTATGTGCCGGAAAGCGAAGTAGATGCGCGCGGCAAGGGGCTTTATGCTGCGGATAAGATGTGTAGCTTTAAACGTTCAGAAGAAAATCCATTGGCAATGCCGCTTTATAATGGATTACTCAAAGGACGTGTACACGAGCTTTTACACGTACACTACTCAGGCTCCGAGAAGGAGGAATAAGCGATGCTCAAGGTTTCTGTCTGTGTTGGCAGTTCGTGCCACCTCAAAGGCTCCTATAATGTCATACAAACATTTCAGCAGATCATTGAAGAGGACAAACTTTACGACAAAATAGAGATGGAAGCCCAGTTTTGCATGAGAGCGTGCCAAAGGGGAGTTTCTGTCACGGTAGATAGCGAGGTCATCAGTGTGTCTCCGGAGACTGCACGTGAAATCTTTTACGCCTCAATCTTGTCAAGAATAAAATAGAGTTCGCCAAAAACGTCATCACAAAGATTCCTTGTGATGACGTTTGGCTTTAGTGCGATGAGGTGGTTTATAATGTCATTGTAGCAATCTGTAATAGTGGTGCAGCTCGGTATTTACCCTAATTCCCCTTTTTGGAGGGGTGGCAGGCGAAGCCTGACGGGGTGGTTTTAAAGACGCAAAAGCAACCAAATCCAACAGTCGGAAAAGGAGGAAAAACGACCATGCAGAAAAACACGCAAGAATTCAAGACGAATTTTGAAACAGTCTGTGCAATTCTGGAAAAACACGAATTCAATCCCCACATGCTTGTCCCTATTTTACAGGAAGTACAAGCCGCATATTCGTACTTACCGGAAGATGTGATGAATTATGTTGCCAATGCACTGAAAATAACCCCCGGAACAGTTTTTGGCGTTGCGACATTCTACTCACACTTTGCATTAGAGTCAAAGGGCAAATACATCATCAGAGTATGTAACGGAACAGCATGTCATGTGAGAAAAGCGGTTGAAATCATCAAAGTATTTCAAACCGAGCTTGGACTCGATGACAAAAAGCACACATCAGACGACAACCTTTTTACGCTTGAAGAAGTTGCGTGTATTGGTGCATGTGGCCTAGCGCCCGTGATCACAATTAATGATGATGTCTATGGAGCGATGACCAAGGAAAAAACGATTGAGTTAATTAACAAGTACAAGGAGGAAGCGGTCAATGCATGAGTTAATGTCTCTTGAAATGCGCAGTGAGCGTTTTGCAAACGCTGCGGCAAAACATAAAAATCGTGTCGTCATTTGTGCAGGTACCGGATGTATAGCAAATGGTGCAATTAAAATTTACAATCGCTTTATGGAACTTGCGCAGGAACATGGATTTGCATTTAATGTGGCGCTTGAGGAAGAAGCGGGGCATGATATGGGTCTTTCGATGAGCGGCTGTCAAGGGTTTTGCCAAATGGGGCCTCTGGTGCACATCGTCAATGAAAGTGTGCTCTATGTCAAGGTTTCTCTTTCTGATGTAGAAGAAATTGTGACGCAGACTTTGTTGGGCGGACAGATTATTGATCGGCTGGTCTATAGACTGCCCTCCACCGGAGAGGCTATACCGGATGAACATCATATTCCCTTCTATGCTCGCCAAAGGCGGCTTTTGCTCGAACTTTGCGGTAACATTGATGCGTGTAGTATTGATGAATATATCTATCATGGGGGGTATTTTCAAGCCCGAAAAGCCGTTTTGGAAATGACCGATAAGGAAATATGTACACTCATATCCGATTCCGGGTTGCGCGGGCGTGGCGGCGGAGGTTTTCCGACCGGCAGAAAGTGGGATATTACCCGCCAAAACGAAAGTGACATTAAATATGTTATTTGTAATGGTGATGAAGGTGATCCGGGCGCATTTATGGACAGATGTCTTTTGGAGGGCAATCCGCACTCCATATTGGAAGGCATGATCATTGCGGCTCAAGCAGTCAATGCGCAAAAGGGGTATATATATGTCCGTATGGAATATCCGTTGGCCTGTCAGCGCCTAAAACTGGCGATAGAACAAGCGCAGGAAGCGGGTGTTCTGGGTGATAATATTTTCGGATCGGGCAAGTGTTTTAAAATTCACTTGATGGAAGGTGCGGGCGCATTTGTATGTGGTGAGGAGACTGCGCTTATTGCTTCGATAGAGGGTAAGCGTGGTATGCCAACGCTCAAGCCGCCATATCCTGCGCAGGTGGGATTGTTCGGCAAGCCGACCGTCATCAATAATGTAGAGACGCTGGCCGCAGTTGCACTGATTATGCGCATGGGTGTTGATGAATATACCCGGCTTGGCACTGCAACGGCTAAAGGCACGAAGACCTTTGCACTGACAGGGCATGTGGCCAATACCGGACTTATTGAAGTTCCGTTCGGTGTTACGCTACGTGAAATTATCAAAGAGATTGGTGGCGGAGTGATCACCGATGATGGTGTCCTGGTTACCGATGCGGACGGAAATCTCAATCCAACGGATTACAAGGCGGTACAAATCGGCGGGCCGTCCGGAGGTTGCTTAACTCAAGAGCATATGGATATGCCTTTGGACTATGATAATCTCAATGCAGTTGGTGCCATGGTGGGATCCGGCGGTGTTGTGGTTATGAATCAAAATACCTGTATGGTAAAGATCGCCCGATACTTCATGCAATTTACGCAAAATGAAAGTTGCGGAAAGTGTGTCGTATGTCGAGAAGGCACACGTCAGATGCTCTCGATGCTTGATGAAATCAGCGCCGGTGAGGCGACCGTAGAAACGGTGGAACTGCTTGAAGCACTTGCCAATACCGTGCGTGTGGGCTCATTGTGCGCATTGGGCAAGACTGCTCCGAATCCGATTATTTCGGTTCTTAAATATTTTAGAGAAGAAGTGATGGCGCATGTGGTTGAAAAACGCTGTCCGACAGGCAATTGCGAGGCGCTTTTGACCTATGTAATTATTCCTGAAAAGTGTAAAGGGTGTACCATTTGTGCCAGAAAATGCCCTGTTCAATGTATCCATGGCGAAAAGGGCACAGCGTATACGATTGATGGTGAAAAGTGTATTAAATGCGGCGCTTGTGCAGATGTATGCAAATTCGAAGCGATTGCCAGATGTTAGGAGGTAAAATATGAATGTTCATAAAGGTTCTGATTTAATCACAGCGCCATCAAATGAGAATGTGATCACTGTGGATTCAATCTCGGTTACATTAGAAGATGAAAATAATTTGCTTGAGGTGATTAGAAAAGCAGGTATAGAACTGCCTACATTTTGCTATCATTCTGATTTGAGTGTATATGGGGCATGTCGTATGTGTATGGTTGAGGTTTTAGATCATCCGAGTGGTGTTGTTCCGGCGTGCTCAACCAAAGCCCACCCCGGAATGATTGTAAAAACAAATACAAAGCTCATAAGAGATATGAGGAAAATGATCATTGAGCTTATGTTGGCCAGTCATGATCAGTCCTGTACTGTATGTCCCAAAAGTGGTGTGTGCAAATTGCAAGATATTGCCGCGCAATTGGGGGTCAAAGACATACGATTTAAGCCCATGCAAAAAGAGAAGCAAAAAGACCTCTCATCGGCGTGTATTGTACGTGATCCTGCCAAATGCATCTTGTGCGGTGACTGTGTAAGGATGTGCGATGAAATTCAATCTATCGGCGCTCTGGATTTTGCCTATAGAGGTGCGCAAGCACGTGTGATTACCCGAGGCAACAAAGGCATAGGGGATGTTGAATGTGTCGGTTGCGGTCAGTGTGTTAAGGCTTGTCCGGTGGGTGCGCTGACGGTCAAGACGAACATCACAGATGTTTGGAATGATATACATGACAAGGGAAAAATTGTCGTCGCTCAAATTGCGCCTGCGGTACGTGTTGCCATCGGAGAATGCTTTGGCGAAAAAGCGGGGGAGAACAATGTGGGTAAAATGGTCTCGGCGCTTAAAATTATGGGTTTTGACCGTGTTTATGACACATGTTTTGCTGCGGATATTACGGTGGTCGAAGAAGGCAAGGAGTTTTTTGCGAGATATGAAAAAGGTGAGAGACTTCCTCAATTTACCTCTTGCTGCCCGGCATGGGTCAAGTTTGCCGAGTCATATTATCCCGATCTTCTAAATCAGCTTTCAACGGTGAAGAGTCCGATGTCGATTTTTGGTGCAGTCTGTAAAGATCAGCTGTCAAAGGAACTCGGTGTGCCGCATGAGCAGATTTCAGTAGTTTGCATTGCGCCATGTACTGCCAAAAAGTTTGAAGCGACCAGACCCGAATTTTCTGTAGATGGCAGCAAGGATGTGGATCATGTAATCACTACCGAGGAACTTGCACGAATGATCAGGGAGCATGGTATAGAGTTTAATAAACTGGGCATAGGCTCACTGGATATGCCGCTGAGCTTTGCCACCGGCGGGGCTATAATATTCGGTTCGACCGGCGGGGTCTGTGAAGCGGTTTTGCGCTTTGCTGCATCACAACTGGAAACCGGAGCCGAGCGTGAGTTTAAGCAGTTTCGCAGTGATGACGGTATAAAAATCGGGGAGGTTTCCATTGGAGACAAGACGCTCAGGCTTGCCGTAGTTAGCGGTCTTTCCAATGCCCGCACGGTTATAGAGAAAGTAAAAAGCGGTGCGGAGCAATTTGATTTGATCGAAGTCATGGCCTGTCCCGGCGGTTGTGTAAATGGCGCCGGGCAGCCGGATGGAAAAGATAATTGCGATAATGTGCTGCGTACACAGGGGTTGTTTGACAATGATGCGATGCTCCAACTTCATGTCTCACATGCCAATCCTTTTTTGCAGAAGCTGTACAATGAGGAGCTAAACGACAGTCATAAAGTACACAAGCTGCTGCACACGAGTTATAAAAATCGCCGATTGATTGCCGATGGAGATTTTGTGTTAAATGCGGCAACTGCAAAGAAGAAACTGGATTTGACGATTTGTTTTGGCAGAAGCTGCTTTGAGCAAGGGGCGCAACAGCTCTATGGTGAATTGATGAAGTATGTGCGTGACAATGGGCTTGAAGCGTGCACTGAATTTAAAGGTAGATTCTGTGCAACCAAGTGCGTCAGAGGGCCGGTCGTTATCGTCAATGGCAAAGAAATTGAGCACAGCACATTAGACAAGATTGTTGATGAAATTCGGGAAGGAATATGATAAAATCAAGGTCATGAACACATATAACTTAAGTAGGGAACAAAACCATGAATGATCAATTTGCCCGCACCGCCATGCTTTTTGGCTGGGAAAATATAGAAAAACTCAAAAACCGCCGGGTGGCGGTTTTTGGGATTGGCGGTGTAGGAGGGCATACCGCCGAAGCGTTGTGCCGCATAGGCATTGGTGCAATAGACCTGTTTGATGGCGATGTTGTAGATATTACGAATATCAACAGACAAATCATCGCAACGCACAAGACAATCGGACAAGTCAAAGTGGATGTGATGAAGGAGCGTCTACTGGATATAAATCCGGATATACAAATCGTTGCAAGCAAGCTATTTTACTTGCCGGACACAGCCGATGAGGTCGATTTGACTGCTTATGATTATGTTATAGATGCGGTGGACACCATGACAGCGAAGCTAGAATTGGTCTGCCGTGCAGCGGGGTTAGGCGTGCCCATTATATCATCAATGGGGGCGGCAAATAAACTGGATCCGACAGCATTGGAAGTCACCGATATATTTAAAACGTCCATTTGCCCCATGGCACGAATCATGCGCAGGGAGCTTCGGAAGCGGGGCGTAAAAGCGCTCAAGGTTGTCTATACAAGGGAAGTGCCTGTAAAGCCGATCGATGCAGAGCTACGACCTGCCTCACACCGACCTGCACCAGGAAGCACTGCCTTTGTACCATCAGTTGCAGGGCTTATTTTGGCGGCGGAAGTTGTGAAGGATTTGTTAGCATAGTGGAAAAAGTCTAAAACTCAAAACCCTTCGTCCTTGCGTCTCTTAATTAAATCAGATATTTTATAAGGCACAATATTCATAATCGTAGCAATGGTCACACCGACCACAGTATCCCTTACCCTCATGAGCGCAAAATGAAAAGCCTCGTCCATAGGCGACTCCATCGGCACAATCTGCGTCGCAACAATTACTGTAACCACACATGCAATCGCACAAGAATCCTGCATGTTAAAAACATTGCACAAATACAGGTTTAACAAGAGCATTATAGGAATCACAATGACGAACAAACCTTGGTCATAAAACGGTAAAAACAAACTGATCAGTACAGTTAAAATCCCGAGCGTAGCGCCAATAATCGTACCCAAAATTCGGAAAACACCGCTAGTGATAGTCTCTTCTTGTGTCGTCCGAATCGTTACGATGGTTGCAACAGCCGTTATCAAAATAGACTCAATGCCACCGAAAAGGAGGGCAAATAGCAAACAGATACCCACTGCCGCCGCCGTTTTGACCACGCGCATACCGATGCGGTAATGAGCATCCACGGTGGGAACGCTTTTTTTTAGCGCATCAAAGAACTTTCTCATTTTTACGCCGGATTTAGCTCTGATATATCAATAATCGAGTCATCATTAAATACCCAATCGCGCGTGTGGGTAATAGTGAATTGGTTTTCTGTGATTCGGCATACGACCCGCTCGATTCCGGCATTGATGATGAGGCGGCGGCACATGCTGCATGAAGTTGTGTCGCTGAGTAGCTTGTTTTCCTTCGCTTCACGTCCTGCAAGATAGAGCGTAGAGCCGATCATATCCCTTCTGGCTGCCGATATGATTGCATTGGCCTCTGCGTGTACACTGCGGCAAAGTTCGTAGCGCTCTCCGCTTGGGATTTTGAGCTCATCTCTCATACAAACGCCTCGGTCAAGGCAGTTTTTGCGCCCGCGGGGCGCTCCGTTATAGCCTGTTGAGATTATTTCATCATTTAAGACAATCGCAGCGCCATATTTGCGTCTTCGGCAAGTAGACCTGATCAAAACGGTCTCGGCGATATCGAGATAATAGTTTTCCTTGTCTTTGCGTTCCATTGGGAACCTCCACAGCAAGTATTTGTACACATTATACATCTATGTTACAATAATAACAATAGGGTGTCTATAGAAAACTCAGCACCCCATATTCAAATATCGTTAGCCTTTAATAGAGGAGCGTCATATGATAACAGAGTTTTACAAAATAAGTGCGCAAGAGGCGTTACAGGTGTTGGATTCCGATGCGCAAAATGGATTGGCCGGATTCCAAGCCGCAAAACGGCTTGAGCAAGATGGCCCGAATCGATTGCAAAGCGCAAAGAAAAAATCTTTGATGCTTCGGATTCTTGAGCAGTTTAAAGACTTTTTGGTAGTCATCTTGATTGCCGCAGCAATTGTATCGACCATTGCAGGCGATGGGCTTAAAGATGCGATAATTATCATAGCCATACTGGTTTTTAACATGATCATTGGCATCACTCAAGAAAACAAAGCCGACAATGCACTCAAAGCGCTCAAAGACATGTCCAGTCCCAAAGCAAAAGTAAAAAGAGATGGCGCAATTGACAAGATAGATTCTGATCATGTTGTAAAAGGCGATATAGTTATTCTGGATGCAGGCGACTATATCCCTGCCGATGTCAGAATCATTGAAAGTATGAACCTCAAAGTGGACGAGTCGGCGCTCACCGGAGAATCGGTGCCTGCGCTCAAAGATTGTAATGTAATTTTTGAAGATGAAGTGACCTTGGGCGATCGGATCAATCTGGCGGCCATGGGTACAGTCGTATCTTATGGCAGAGGCGTGGGTGTTGTTTATGCAACCGGGGCACAGACCGAGATGGGCAAAATAGCAACGATTTTGCAAGAAACCAATGAGGGAAGCACTCCGCTTCAAGACAAACTCAATGCACTGGCAAAGACGTTGGGTATTGTGTGTATTATAACGTGTGCCATAGTGTTTTTGGTTGGATTTCTTTATAATATTTTGGGTATAGGCAGTTACCGGGATCTGATTGATATGATGATGGTTTCAGTATCTTTGGCCGTTGCCGCTGTTCCGGAAGGTATAGCGATTGTGGCGACAGTGATACTGGCCATTGGTGTTCAAAAGATGGTCAGGTCAAACGCAATTGTCAAGAAACTCAGAGCCGTTGAAACATTGGGCAGTACAACAGTCATATGCTCAGACAAGACCGGTACGCTTACGCAAAATAAGATGACCGTTGTAAAATGTTTTGACTATGAAAACTTATACGAAGTGACCGGGGTTGGATATGATCCGGTTGGGGAAGTCACCGGTGCGGTTGCAGCTACAAAAAACATCGCCCTCATGTCGGAAATAGCGGTTTTGTGCAATGATGCCATTTATGATAAAGTGCATTCCAAAATTATCGGTGATCCAACCGAAGGTGCCATGTTGGTTTTTGGAGCGAAACTCGGAAATGACAAAAATGAGTGCAGCGCATTGCATAAACGTGTACAAGAAATCCCCTTCGATTCTGAAAGAAAGTTGATGTCCACATTTAACCTAAAAGATGGAAAAGTCATCATGAATACGAAGGGTGCACCCGATGCGATCATCGAGCGTGCGACAAAAATCTATGCAGACGGCAAAATAGTTCCAATGGATGGAGATAAAAAAGCGCGTCTCTTAGCACAAAACGAGCAGTTTGCGGCGGATGCGCTTCGTGTCTTAGGATTTGCATATAAAGAATATGACAGTGAGGCGGCGATAGACAATGTGGAGGAAGCGCTCATATATGTTGGCACGATGTGCATGATTGATCCCCCGCGCAAGGAGGTAAAAGATTCGGTGGCGCAGTGTCATGGTGCGGGCATCACGGTCAAAATGATCACAGGCGATCATAAAATCACCGCAGCAGCCATAGCGCAATCTTTGGGCATAATGCAGCCGGAAGGCGCAGTGCTCGATGGCCCTGCCATCAACAATTTGAGTGATGCAGAGCTTATAAGCAAAGTCAGTACAGTCGATGTCTATGCACGTGTGTCACCGGAACATAAAGTACGTATAGTGACAGCCATAAAAGCGAATAATCATATAGTTGCCATGACAGGCGACGGAGTAAATGATGCGCCTGCGCTTAAAAAAGCCGACATCGGTATTGCCATGGGTATCACCGGCACTGATGTTTCAAAAGAAGCGGCGGATATGATTTTAACTGATGATAATTTTGTCAGTATCGTTGATGCGGTATCTCAAGGCCGGACAATATACGGCAATATCAGAAAGGTCACCGGATATCTGCTGGCCAATAACATCGGTGAAATTCTGATCATACTTCTGGCTATAATATTTGGTCTTCCGGTACCGCTTGTGGCGACTCAATTATTGTTTGTAAATCTTTTGACCGATGCATTTCCTGCGTTTGCATTGGGCATGGAAGGTAAAGAGAAAAATGTAATGCGAAAAAAGCCCAGAGATCCCCTAGAGCCGATTGTAAACAAAGAAATGGGTGTTTCGGTTGCATTCAGATCGGCATTTGTCGCCGGGGCATCGTTGGCATCGTTTCTCATAGGTCATTTTGCGATTGGGGATTATTTGGTCGCTATAAGTATGTGCTTTTTCACACTGGTAGCCAGTGAGCTTTTGGTGGCGTATCCGTCGAAGAAAGAGACATTTTTAGGGTTTAAGAAAACGATGTTCGATAATAGGTTTTTAAATCTCTCGACGTTGGCAGCGATGGTCATACTTTTTGCGGTGATGTATATTCCGATCCTCAATGACTTGTTTACAACGGTACCGCTCAGTGTTGTGCAATTGGGCATTGCGTTGGGGCTGGTGATATTGCCATTGTTCGGATTCGAGATATCTAAGAAATTCGATAGCATTCCGGATTAGGTAGTGTGGATGTTTCGACTCATGCCCACACTGCCTAAGCTGACGGCCGGAAGTTGCCGCAAAATGCGGGTTGCCCGGAGTGCAGTTCCTATGAAATCGAATTCAAGTAACTCTCCAGTATCAAAGACGCAGCTACAGCATCAACAGTATTTTTACGCTTCTTCCCACGCCTTCCGGTATCGGACAAAATGCGATGCGCCCCCATAGTGGTCATGCGCTCGTCCCAAAGTATGACCTCAATATCGCACACTTCACGAACTGCTTCTGCAAGCGCCTCGCAGAGCAATGCCCTTGGTCCGATAGTGCCATTCATATTTTTGGGATGACCAATGACAATCGTTTTGACAGACCTGTTTTCCGCCTCAAAACCTATAGAGGCGGCCACTTTGGATTGATTGCGCTCATGAAGCACCCAAGCCTCACCGGCAATCGTTCCGGTTAAATCCGAAACAGCGAGACCTGTTCGGGCATCTCCATAGTCCACAGCCATAATTCTCATGATATATGTAGTCCTCCGAGTTAATTAAACAATTTCTTGACTATTATACATCATCTGCAATAAAATGAACAGGGTCGGATCAGCAAAGTAATATTTGAGTCACGGAGATTTTTATGAACTTAGTTCTGGGAATAGATATCGGAGGTTCGACGACAAAAGTCGTGGCCCTGAAAGACGGAAAGCCTGTCGGAATGAAACAAGTCAGAGCAGGCGACCAAGTGACATCGCTCTACGGAGCGATAGGTCATATCCTGCGTACCATCGGGATAGGACTTGATGAAGTGAAAACCTTTGCCGTCACCGGCGTAGGGGCTTCATTTGTGGACGAGCAGATATATGGCGTAGACACACGGAAAGTCAATGAATTTACCGCTATAGGTTGCGGTGCGCTGCATCTTTCCGGATTGTCTGAAGCCCTTGTCGTCAGTATGGGTACAGGTACGGCATTTGTCAGGGCAGGAAAAGACGAAGCAGAACGTGTCGGTGGGTCGGGAATCGGTGGAGGAACGATCATTGGCCTTGCCTCGCAAATGCTTGCCAAAAGCGATATTGATGCCATCATTGCGCTTGCGGAAAAAGGGAATCTGGAAAATGTTGACCTGATGGTCAGAGATATAGTCGGTCATGAAATCCCGGCGCTGTCATCCAGCCTGACCGCTGCGAATTTCGGCAAAATAAAAAGCACAGCATCTGATGCAGATATTGCGCTTGGGATTATGAATATGGTTTTTCAAACCATCGGAATGCTTGCTGTTTTTGTAATCAAAAACGATCCGATAAAGAATGTGGTGTTGACCGGGACACTGGCTACATTCCCCCATGCTGCGCCCATTCTTTTGCCTTTTTCAAATCTGGCCGATGCAGAATTTACAATCCCTCCGAATGCAGTGTTTGCCACGGCACTTGGTGCGGCGCTGATCGGTGATTAATTACATACAAAAAGCCTATTGTTGCCGGGGGAGCATACCGCGAGTCACAAAGTATTCGATAATCAAATCCACACATGCGCCATAGGACAAAAGACCCAGCTCTTGGTCATGCGCCCTTAAAAATGCATCATATACAAAATCGACACTCTCACGCATGGTTTCTGTAACCGCCGTAAGCACCGTATCAACGATGTCAATACCTACATCTACAGTCCTTTGGGATTGCCAGAATTCAAACAGCTCATTCCAATCTCTGCGGACTTCGTCATACAGCGTATTGCTGATTTCCTGCCAAGCATGGTAGTCTGCCGTCCGGAGCGCATCCATCAAATAAATAAGCCCTCTAAGATACCCTGCATATTGAAAAACGAGATTATCCGATGTGATGGAAGCAAGTATCGCCACAAAGTTCGCCTCATCCTCAGCAAAAACCCCAAGATGATGGGCGTGTTCATGAGCGACAGTCACAGGCATGGTGCTGTATGGAGGCAGAACATTGATGTTTGCCTCACCGGTGAGCGCAAAGTAAATGCCGCCATACCCTGTGCGGCTCATGAGCCATGAAAATAGCATAGGCTTAGGTCTAAATAAGCGGCCTTCAAGGCAAGGAAATTCCCTTGATATATTCTCGAAGACATACAAAGAGTCGGCAAATATCTGCCCGCGGTTGCCTAAATAACGCCCGGCCTCGTCCCTTTCGACGAGTAAGGACAGTTCATTGGCTCTTTGGGCAAAAGCGCTTGAAACCTCAGCGAGATTGTGCGCATTGACACCACGGCCTGTAAATCCGTTTCTTTCCGCAAATCCCGGCGCATGATAGCCAACATTCCATAGCCAGCAAAATATACTCCACATATACATGGCGATGATGACTATCGGAAGTAGCCTTTTACCAAGGATTTTCCATCTTTCGCGCCGCCGTGCGGCTGTGCTGATGCTCTGGATGATATAAGATATCAAGCCGATGATTGCAGCGATGATCAAGATTTCCATCATGGAAAATGGATACACTGAGGTGACTCTGGCGAGCACTCCGCGTATCGGTGCAGATATACTGTTTGCAGCCCATCCCATAATGAGCGGAAAGCCCCTTAAAAGGTAGAAAAGCGCCGTTATGATCACAGGCAACACACACACCGTGACCGTAACGCCTATAGGTACTTTTATCCGTTTATACCATTTTTTAGTTCTATTTACATCCATGGATCTATGCCCCTTCCAAAGGCATAGAACAAAAAGACTAATATATGAAAAACCGTCGCCGATTATTAGTGTCCTTTAGTTCCGTGCATTTTTTGTCGTATGCACAGTTATTTAAAATACGCTACACTAGATAATGAATCATGTCTGCGCATGTTGCATACAACTCTGACCATTATAACGAATAAAGGAATTTTCTACAATGGCTTTTATGCAAAATTTTTTATAATAAACAAAGCTGAAAATTTACTTGCATTTTATCCGTGGGTATGCTACTATGGCTGAGCGATTCGTTGTTTATATATGCGTTTCGATGAGCGCCGGTAGCTCAGCTGGATAGAGCGTCTGGCTACGGACCAGAAGGTCGGGAGTTCGAATCTTCTCCGGCGTGCCAACATAAAACCCCGCAATTTCTTGAAGTGTCAAGAGATTGCGGGGTTTTGATAGTATTCTTTTAATCCCAGTGAAGCCGCACCCCGGCAGCAACCAATCGCTCTTGCAACTCAGAGATATTGGTGACAGTAAAATCATTGCCCATCGCAGCGGCAATCCCGGCGGCTTCGCCTGTTACCGCACAAGGTGGAATAACACGAGTGATATCCCACATATTGTCCGTAACAGAAATATCACGCCCGGCCGCAAGAAGATTTTTGACCTCATACCCATACAAAGTTCCGAACGGAATCTCATATACCGGCCCTTTTTTGCGCCAGTCTCCGGTCATACCGATACTATCTTTCATATGCGTCTTGATCTCGGTATCATCCATAGTATAAGCACCAACGAGTCTGCGTGACATTCTGACAAGCGGAATGGACGAAATGGTTGTTGGCAAATACGACTGATCTGCTTTATGGTGTGTCTCAATGTCATTGAACATTTTCTCATGGGCTGCGATCACAGCTCGGCTGAGCTGATCACCATCAACTCCGGAAAAACGCACATTTTGATCCAGACTTTCAACCTTCTCATTCTTATATTCTTTGCCTGCCGCAGCATGCTCACCCTCAGGCGCTCTACCCGGAACAATATCTGCAAGACCAAACATCTTGAGCTTCACTTCGCCGCTTTGAATATAGTAATACCAACTGGCAAGGCCATTACCTTTTGCATAAAGCGCCGTTTTCGCTCCGGCCATATGACAAATATCCGCATCTCCGGTGCCATCAATGACTGATGCGACAGCTATTGCTGTGCGACCTGACTTGTTTTCTACAATAACATGAGAAATCATGTCTGCATCTTTTTTGACTGCACAAATCGTAGTGCCGTAAAGTATGGTCACGCCCAGTTTTACGAGCAACGCTTCCGCGCGCAGAGCAAATAAGTGTGGGTTATACTGTGTGACATATCTGCTCTTTAGCCGCGAATCTAGGCTTCCGCCATTGAGCCAAGCATCCGGATAAAGCCCGGCCTCGGCACCATGCGCAATAGATAACTTCAACAGCTCCTCAGCAATACCGAAAACAACTTGATTGCCCTCACCATCACACAGCGGCAAATATATGGTGATCAGACCCAATGTCGCCATACCACCGAGTCCATATTCACGCTCAACAAGCGTGACTTTTTTGCCATTTCTGGCCGCCGCCATAGCCGCAGCTATGCCTGCGATGCCTCCGCCTGCAACCAATACATCACAGGATGACAGTACATCAATTTTACGCTCCGGCTCAATGATAAAATTGTTCAAGGCGCTCCCCCTATTTGTCTTCGTATAGCTCTACGCTGCGGTAATACCCTTCAGCACACGCATCCCAAAACAATTCTTCATCAGGTGTGAACATCATGAGATAACTACCGCCGCCGGGCCCGTAAATATCAACAGTTCTCTTGATCGCCCCTATATACTCCTCATTCGTAAAAGGCTTGGTCATATCCAAACCTTCAGGTCCGGCACAAAAACCAATTTTATCACCGTAGAGCGCTTTCATCTTCGGAAAATCGACCACACGGCGCTGCACTTGCGCAATATCCACATTGAGCTGATGCATATAGGGGAAAAATCTTGTGACATTTCCGCATGTGTGCCACTCGACAAAGCAGTCATTGGCATGGATATGGTCAATAATGCGCTTGGTAGGCTCGAACACTAGTTCTTCCATAACTTTTTCAGAGAAAAATGTATCTCTCTCAGTACCCCAGTCGTCATGGATCGTAATAATATCCAACGGATACAACGCACTTATTTCATCATAGCAGCGAATCAAGAAGTCGGCATATGCATTAAAGAAATCTAAAACAGCTTTCGGTTCGACAATCAGAGCCTCCATCGAATCCTCATATCCGCCCATTATCGACACCAAACGCTCTGTAACACCACGCCCCATGTCGTAGGACAAGGCCTTGGTTGGATCATATTCTGTCTTCATGAATGCTTCGGCCTTTTCTTTAAAACCCCATTCACTCAGATTCGGAAACTCAACTTTGGATTCCCATTTTGTAATGTCATCAAGCAGCTGTGTTCCGGGAGTGAGCATTGCACCTCCGGCCACACACACCCACGTCCAGTCTGTGTTAAACCAGTCCTTGAACGCATAGTCCTCGGTCGCTTGGACAAGAAAGTTCGAATGAATCTGCATGCCGCGAACATTATGCATTATGATATCGTTTGTGCCGAGCGTAATCTTATCGGTAGTACCATTGGGCATCCAGAGTGGATTTTGTCTGGCAATGCTGCGCCGAAAGTTCTCACGCGGTGTAATCGGGGAGTCAAACTCCGGTGCCAGTACAATTGCCGGGCCAAATGGCTGTCTGACCCTCTGTGTCTTCACTGATGGATCCAGATATTTTGGTCGTGGATATTTCATGCTATATGCCTCCCTCACCTTATTTGCTCAGTTGAAAGAAATTATATCTGTCCTTTGCGACTTTGTAAATGATTGGGATTTTTGATTTTAGAAAGGTTCATTTTCCATTTTTGAATTTGGAGTGACGAACGTCACGCTCCGGCGTCTGTCATAGCCTTCTTCGATTTTTTGATCAAATACCTTCGGATTGACAAAAACAGATAGGAAAACTTTCCAAACAGCGATTGATAAAAATATATAAAAATTTGTATAATCGAGTTAAATAATTTGGTGAAATATGAATAAAAACAAAAAAAAGGAGACTTAACAATGAAAAAAATACTGGCAATTTTTTTGGCGCTTGCAATGGTATTTGCGCTCGTTGCATGTGCAAACGGTGATGATGCACCACCCGGCCAAGACACATCGCCCGCAGCAAACGACCCGGCAACTCCTGCGGCGAGAGGCCCGGTAGTTTATGTTGGTGTTGAACCCGGCTCACACATCCCTGATTGGTCAAATACAATTGGTTTCGTCACTGATGAAGTTGATCATTGGGCTCGTGAAGAATACCATATTGTATACTTCAACTTCAATCCAACAGGTGTTACCGGTCAAATCACACTCGCCCTTGAGCAACTTGCACCCGTGTGGAATTTCAGAGTCACTCAGCTTACTGCCAATAACGACTCCGATACTTTCATCAACAATCTGCAAACAATCTTAATCGGCGAACCTGATGGTATCATCGTTGATATCACAGAAGAGCTTGCCGTACGCACAGCAGACATTCTTAATCAATTCGATGTACCGGCAATCTGCCTGTTTAATATGGCAATGGATTTTGACGGCAATATGATTATTCCCAGCGTCGTCATGGATCAATTTGTAAACGGTCAAGAACAAGTGCGCCATCTTGCATCAGTGTACAGAGACTTCTGGGGTGACATTGATGCTTCAGAAATAGCGCTGCTTGTTATTGACTTCTCTGTAAATATCAACATTCATGACAGAGCTTTGGGCGCAATGTCAGCCTTCGAAGAACTTTTCCCCGGAAATCGAATCATCTACGGTGACACAGCCGCCGACTCATTGTCATCCGAGGCAGGATTTGCCGTTGCAAATGCTCTGCTCGCAGCGAATCCTGATGTCAACTACTGGTTTGTTGTTGCCACTGTTGAAGACGTAGCTTTGGGTTCGGCACGTGCAATTGAAGCACTGGGGCTCAATGATCGTGTACTGCAAACATCATCCGGCGCAGCGATTCTGGCCGCACAATGGGATGAAGGTTACGAGGGCGCATGGATTGCTAACTACTCCATTCCTCCGTTTCTTTATGCAGGCGTTGCGCTGTTCGGCCTCACTGCGATGATGGATGGCAGAGCCGATATGCAAACACTCTGGCCGCACATGCAACTGCCAAATGATAACGCTGCACGCTTCAATCTTGGCGCCGGCATGATGACCCGTGAGAACTACATAGAATACATCGGTGACTTCATGCGCGACTTCGGCGTAGACCCATCATAATTCTCGCATACGATCGCATTTGGTACATCGAGCCTCACCTGTTCGATGTACCAAACTCTATTACTTTCTAAATAGGGGGAATTACAAACAATGCAACAGAAGATAATGCGGCTCATCAGATCCAAAGAAGCTGTCCTCTTGTTGATAACGATAGTCATTTTTGTCGCATTTACCATCAATAACGATAATTTTAGGAGAATGGGCAATCTGCAAGGCATCATGCAGACCATGAGTGTGACCGGAGTAATGACTGTCGGAATGGCTCTTTTGTTTATCGGTGGCGGCATCGACCTTTCCATGACCTTCGTTGCACTTTTCAGCGGAGTTATTTGTGCGACGATGATTGCCATGGGTATACCGTGGCCGCTGGCAATACTGATTACATTGGTTCTCGGAGCCTGCTTGGGCGCCATCAACGCATTTTTTATCACAAAAGTAAATGTCATGTCATTTATTATGACGATTGCGCTTTCTCAGATGCTTCAAGGGGTCAATCTCATTATCACCAATGCACAAGATATTGCCGTCACCGTAGAGGGCTTTAGATGGGGTGCCAGAATGTTGTGGATTTTCCCTATTCCCTTTGTCATCATGACACTGCTTATCGTTGGATTTGGATTGATTTTGACAAAGACACGTTTTGGAAGAAGCATCTACATGGTTGGCGGCAATGAGTATGCAGCCCGTCTGGCTGGAATCAACCCAAAGAAAGTTCGTGCAATACTTTATATTATCGCCGGTACATTATCCTCACTTGCCGGTGTCATGTTCACCTCTCGCATGGCTTCGGCCGCCCCTGCTGCGGCTGCCGATTGGCAGATGAATGCGGTAACGGCAGCCATACTGGGCGGTGTTGCATTTGGCGGCGGTTCGGGCAGCATGATTGGTTGTCTGATCGGGATTGCAATGCTCAATATATTTAATTTTGGGCTTACCTCTATAGGACTTGCGACACAATGGATCACCATGGCATCGGGCGCTCTTTTGCTCATTGCTTTGACAATGGACTTTTTAAACGAGCGCTCACGCAAGAAGTCTCTTGGCTTAATCACTACAAAGAAAAAGCTAAAACTTCAGAAAGGTGTGTAATGTGATGGGCGATATATTAGAATTTAAAAATATATGCAAAAGCTATCCCGGAGTCAGGGCATTACAGGATGTATCTTTTTCAGCAAAAAGTGGAAATGTTCTGGCTCTGCTCGGTGAAAACGGCGCCGGCAAGAGCACATTACTGAGGATATTGAGCGGCGATGTGAGTCCTAATTCCGGAAAGATTACTATAAATGGTGAAGAACAAATTTATAGCGCGCCTAATGATGCCATCAAAATGGGCATCAGTGTAATTTCCCAAGAGCGGCAGCTTGTACCTTCGCTTACTGTAATGGAGAATATATTTCCGGGAGCACAGCCAAAGACGAAACTGGGCACAATTGACAAGAAGAAGTTGCGCAGCGAGAGTAATGCAATTATTGATAAGTTTGCAATGCCTATCGACCCTGATGATTTGGTTGGACGATTGTCCGTTGCGCATCAGCAGATGGTCGAAATTATGAAAGCGTACCGCCGCAACTCCAGAATCATTGCCTTTGATGAGCCCACCGCCCCGCTTACAGAATCAGAAATCAATGTCTTGTTTGGCCTCATTGATCAACTCAAAGCAGAAGGCAAAATCATTATCTATGTATCTCATCGCTTGGCTGAAATATTTCAGGTCACCGATGAAATCGTTGTGCTCAAAGATGGGCTGCTGGTATCTCAATTGACCACAAGTCAGACCAATGAAAATGAGCTCATTAAGGCCATGATCGGTCGTGACTTGGGTGATACATATGCAAATCTTAAGCGCAACGACCAAATCGGCGATGTGATTTTAGAAGTCAAAGACTTAAATACAAACAAGCTAAAAGATGTATCATTCACGATACGTAAAGGAGAGGTTCTTGGATTTGCAGGACTGATTGGTGCAGGACGTACAGAGGTTGCACGTGCAGTATTCGGTGCAGACATGATCAGCTCCGGCGAGATCCATTTTGACGGCAAGAAAGTAACGTTCAAAGAACCTAAAGATGCAATCAAAGCAGGTATCGCTCTATGTCCCGAAGACCGCAAAGATCAAGGATTGTTGTTATTTAGAACTATCCGTGAGAATGTCACGATGCCGATTTTGTCAAGAATCAAATCCGGATTGTTCCTAAATAAGAAATTAGAACGCGAACTTACAGAAGAAGCGGTTAGGCAATATACTATCCGCACACCAAGCATAAACAAAATCACACGTGAGTTATCGGGCGGAAACCAACAAAAAGTCATTCTCGGTCGTTGGACGAACTCCAGAAATTCAACGAAATTGCTCATTTTAGATGAGCCGACCAAGGGCATTGATGTTGGAACAAAGGCAGAAATTTATCAACTTGTATGCGATTTGGCAAAAAGTGGTCTTGCCGTAATATTCATCTCATCCGAGCTGACAGAAGTGATCAATGTTGCCGACAGAATCATTGTCATGCAGAACGGACAAATCACAGGCACCGTGATGCGTGAAGAGGCGACGGAAGAAAATGTTCTTTCGCTTGCGATGTTAGTATAGTATTTTTGAAATAAGTGCACAAAAACGCTATACAGATGAATCTTAAAAGGAGGTCAGTAATCATGTCAAATCAAACATTGAGTCCCGATACAGTGCAAAAGCAAAAGTTTTCGTTGCTGTCTTTGTTGATGCGAAAGCGCACATTGATGATGTTGCTTCTGTTTTTTGTTATACTTGTTATTTTTGCAGTTCTTTCAGAAGGTCGCAGCTTAGACCCCAGAAATCTGATGAATATTCTTAATATGATGGCGGTCAGCGCATTTTTAACACAAGGTGTTGCGCTGCTTATGATTTCAGGAAAGCTTGATTTATCTACAGGCGCAAACGGTACATTATGCGGCATGTTTTTGGCGTTTGTATTGCGTGAAGGCGTTCCGTTGTTCCCAGCAATTTTGCTTGCATTGTGCGTAGGGGTGCTATTCGGGCTTGTAAATGCCGCACTTGTAAATGAACTCAATATGGCTCCGTTTATTGCCACCCTTGCAACCAGTCTCATCGGTACAGGTTTTGTCATCATGATCGCCCAAAACAGGATTATCCCTATCCGTGACACAACGATGCACTGGTTTGGCAGTCACATGTTATTGGGATTTCGCAACTTCCCGGGTGTTCCCGTTTCCGCGTTATTGGCTTTTTTACTCATGACGATCATAGGGATATTGCTTCATATGACCAAGTTTGGCCGTCAGATTTATCTGGTTGGAGGAAATCCGCAGGCCTCTATGCTCTGTGGCATCAATCCTAAGAAGATGTCCTACATACTTTTTATCATTTGCGGGCTGTTCTCATCTGCTGCGGGCATAACACTTGTGGCGCGTCTGCAATCGGCGAACATGCAGGGGCTTGTTGCACAGCGTTTCCAAGGAATCACAGCGGCTGTTCTGGGCGGCATAATTCTTGGCGGCGGTTCAGGTGGAATGCTCGGCGCTTTCGTAGGCCTGCTCGTACTCAATACTTTTTCAAACGGTATGACCGTAATGGGCATAGGCCCCGGATGGCATCACGTGGCGTCCGGCGGATTGCTTGTTTTCGCACTGAGTCTTGAATTTTTGCAGAAGAAGCAAGCCGAGAAGACTGTGGCGTAATTTTCGGGAAATATGTTACACTTCACGGGGTATCTGAACACATATAGCTGTCGCTTACGATTTTTGTGTCGCAGGCGGCAGTTATTTTACAGCCCCAGCAAATACTCAAGCAGCACCTTCAGCCCCATGGCTACTAAGATAATTCCGCCAGCCAACTCAGCCTTTGACTTAAACTTTGCCCCAAAGACACTTCCGATCTTTACACCCAACATCGAAATAACCAGCGTAATAACCCCGATAAGTGAAACTGCCGGAACAATGTGCACATACAAAAAAGCAAAAGACACACCCACCGCCATTGCATCTACGCTGGTGGCCAGTGCCAGAGGAATCATCTTGGAGGGCTTCAACGTGGCATCTGATCTAATCCCGGGACATGTTCTATCGGCACAAGGCATAGCGGAACACACCCGATCTGCGCATGTTTCTTTTTTTAAACTACCCCATATCATCTTGACACCGAGAAACGCTAGAAGACCGAAGACAACCCAATGAGTATATTGGATGACATGCTCGGCAAATTGGCTGGCCACGATATACCCAATGACAGGCATCCCTGCCTGAAAAATCCCGAAATAAAGCCCGACAATCAGGGCTTTTTTGATACTTATTTTCGCCAGTGACAGCCCCAGGCATATCGCCACAGCAAGCGCATCCATTGAAAGCCCGACAGCAATTAAAAACAGTTCGATCCAATTCATACATACACTCCTGTAATACGAAAACCCATAATCAGCCGATGAGCTGCTCATGGGTTTCTATCTATTTAAAGACAAAATCATGCACAGCTAAGCGCCATACATGAGTCTCGTAATTAAGACAAGCCAGACCATTAATCGGTCAGCGTGTTGACTTGCCACACGGTAAACCGTGCAAACTACTCCCTCACGAATTCCATCGTAAGTATAGTACATCGTGAGGAAATAGTCAATGATTATTGTTGCGGATTGCGCAGTCTGCCAATCAGCACCATACGCGCATCGTCAAACTCGTAATTACAAGTGGACAATGTCACCATGCGATCATGTACTGTGATTCCGATATCCCTATAATATCGCGCAGTGCTTGCCACATAGTCTAAAAATGCAAGCTTGTCTGTCTCATCTACAATCATAGGGTTGTACATCATTGCATCATCGGGCGCTACGACAGCAAAGGCCATAAATTCAATCTCATAAGTCCTATGGGCAAGGAAAATATGCCCGGTTTTGTTCAGATCGAAAAAAGCCTGATCGTTAAAACGCTGCAAAGAACCAAACATGCTGCCACTTCTCATATTGTGACCATAAAGGATCGAATGAAAGTCAGAAAAATCTATATGATTACGTACATCCATGAAAACACTGCCCGCCGCTGACCGACCGTGGTTTAAATCTAAATGCAGATACTGATAGTTATCCGCACCCTGCAAAAATGGGTAATCAATCATGGTATTTGGAACAGTGAGCCACCCAACCACATCGGACACTGCCGCTTGCAAATCGACGATACTCTGATTCACCTCTTGGGATATGCTGACTGCTTGGGAGGTACTGACTGCATTGGGGCGCTCAGCAGAAGTAGAAGTCGGGAGGCTCTGCACCGGACGGTATTGCATAGACCATTCGCGCACTTGCGATTCTTGGGCAACATCACGATTTATGGCTGATAATTGAAAGCTACTGTAGCCGATAACGGAAAGCAAAGAAAAAATAACGCAGAGAAACAATGCTTTAGCCGGTTTACTCATCTGTAACCATCTCCTCTGTGTTCTTGCTTGATCTGCTTGACTTCCAGCCAACCCAAATGACCAAAACAAGCAATGTGCCGCTAATCACAATCAGTCGTGTCCAAAGCTCAGGATTGCTGAAATCACCTGTCTTTGGCGCATTGGTTGGTGTGTGGGGTCTGCTGATTGAAGGAGCGGGTGCATCAGGGATGCGGCTCGGAATATCTATCACAATATCTGGTTCACTAAACTCTGTACCCGGCACACTGAACTCTGTACCCGGAGTATTTGCACCTTCATTTATGGTTGTGACACTACCGCCCGGAACACCAACCCCGGAGTTGGGAGGCAACCAAACGACCGGAGGATGTGTGATGTTTTCACTTTCCGGGATGATTGGAGGGGCTGTGTATGTATGCTCAAATGATATATCCGATGCCTTGATACGGTCATCTGTATAAACGACCATTGTGGCTGTTAGGCTACTGTCACTGACGTATATCTCAATGGTATACACACGCCGATCGATTGTATAGTTTGACCTGTCTTCCGTCACACATCTCAGCTCATAGACATAGCGTCCCGCCGTAGTGAAGTTTAAGACATCTAAGTGCATCTCGTTAGCTCCGGTTATCATAAAAGTATATGTATCGCTTCCAATAGCCTTGAGCGCATTGGGTGTTTTTGGGCTTAAACTGTAAGTGAACATCTCATCCGGCGCAGACGATGCTCCGGCGCTGGTAAAATGTTGTACTACTGTGATTACTTGGCTGCTATTTGTTGAAGCATATGCCATTGGGGTGAGCAGTGTGCCGATGAGGCAAATCAGCGCCAGACCGGCTGCGAAAATACCGCCGCCCCTCCTTTTTATATCTCCGGATTTTTTTTGACTTGTGATCCTACACATGATAATGAACATTCCTTTCGTTTGCCTTATCGCTCTTAACTACATTGTTAACGTCTTTTTCGTCTTTTGATTATTGAGATAATCAGAAGCAAGATCAGCAGGGATATCACCGCTGCGATGCTGATCCGAGCCCACATGTCAAGCTGTGTCCACAGTCCGGAAATTTCATCGATTACCGGAATTATCGGGGTGCTGACGGGTGTATCCACGAAGAAAGGATCATCATGAACCTCGGCAATAATTCTACCGATAAGTATATCCCGCCCATTGGTGGAGTTTGGTGAGCATGTAGAGAGCAAAACGATCCTATCACTGACTGTTACCGGGACATAGTTGCGTGTGTGTACAGCTGTTTGCAACAATAAATCAAGATATGCTTGCTGCTCATCCGGTTCTGTAATTGCGGTTTTGAATACTGTGGTGTCATAAGCATCGGTGTGCACAAAAGCAAAAAACTCTAAGCCATGCTCCTTGCCATCGAAATATAACATCCCATATCGACGTGCTTCAAAATAACCTCTGTCGGAAAATAGTGCGATCTCCCCGAACATGACGCGATTTTCCATGTGATGTCCATATAAGATACTGTTAAAATCCGAAAAGTCCGGGGCGCTGCGAAAGTCCAGAAATATTGCGCCGGAAAGTGCGTGTCTGCCTCTTGCGTTGGTGTTGACATATATCTTGTTATCTTGTCCTTGAACTACCGGATAGTCTATGTTGGTTCCATAAACTGTCAGCCATGCAAACACATCCGGATTAATAGTCTGCAAGTCCTCAAAAGATGTCGTGTCACCTGCGACCGTAGGCTTGTACATTTCGTACTGTCTATGACTGGCTATGTTGTGTACCTGTCCCGAATCCCATATGGCATAACAGCTAAAGGCAATGAGCAAAAAGATAATGATCAGTATGAATAAATCGATAAACCAGTGTACAAGCCGTATGCTTTTCCTACCAATTTTAGCTGCGATTTCCATATGGGATTCTCCTACTTGAACGTGAGTCTGAACAAACGATCATCTGTACCGGTGCGGTGTATCCGGAAACTGTCAGCTTGCGTATCGCTACACCGGACAGTTCCCGGAATAAAGTGCTTAGCGGTCGTAATGTCTTCTACGGGTTTTGGCCAGAATGAAAATGATCAAAGTGCCGAGTGCCAGCGCAATCAATCCGATAAAAGGTAGATCATTTAAGCTCAGTCCGGTGGGTGCGATAAAGTCACGGAAGTTTGTGAAATCAGCGCTGTTTGCGCGCTCACCTACAAATTGCTCTGTGGTAGCAAGTGCTGTGTTCAAACTTCCCGGAACTTCTGCGGCTTTGGTGCCGTCTGTTGTGATCGAAAATCTGGGAACATAGTGGGTTGCTGCTGATTCTGTCACGTCATAACTTGTGCCGACCGGTGTGTCAACAAATACCAGACGTTGTCCGTCTTTCAGGAAAAAAGTAGTCGTTGCATTAGAGGCAATTTTGATGTAAGTGCCACCGGCATCTGTGCCGATCAGAGCGGAGATATCTGCACCCGCAGTCTCGTCCTCGTCCTCATCCTCATCATTACCGGAATCGGCGGCACGGTATACATTGTTGGAGGGATCTATGACGGCGCCACCTTGAACAACATATGCTCTGTAATAGGTGGGCACATTCGTTACGATAAAGGGAATATTGAGTGTGATGTCAAACTGGAAATATTGTTCTCTGCTGGCCAGTTCACCCTCAACTTCTTTGCTTATAGACAGGGTAGACTCGTTAACAGGATCCGGATTTCTAGGGTCATCGGCACCATTGGTTCTTACAAAGTCATTGGTAAAGATCATTTGGCTGAAAAAGTATTCTTCGCCATTGCCGCCCGGAGTGGGGTCAACTTTGCTGCCTTCGGCTTGTGTATCAAGGTCAGTTGAGGAGACGACCGTGCCCAGACCACTGACATATGTGCCCTTGCCGTCGGCGGTGTTTGAGACATAAACGGTGAGTGTATATACAGCGGTTGAATATCTCATGGTTTCGTGCGGTATTCCACCGGTAGCCTCTTCGTTATCTTCATCATCTTCTTCGGCATCTTCAGGATGCACTTCTGTGATTTGGTATACAAAAATACCGGCGTGTGGGAAGGTGACATCATCAAAAATGTTGCCGGTCTCCTTCATGAACGACATGACATTGTTGACAGTGAAAGTAGGTGTTGTGTCGCTTGTGCTAAAGCTGGCGATCAGGTTAGCAAGTTCCGGCATACGCGCCAGATCTTCAGCGCTTGTCTCGCCGTCTACACTGATTTTGGTAGCTAAGAAATTGAAAACTACATTTGGAGTGGTTGTTTCTACAGGCATTCTGAGTTGTTTGGTGATGGTTGCCTCAACGGGATTGCTCTCGGTTCCGACTAAGGCGCCGCTTTGATTGAGTTCGCTTGCCAGTGCCGGGAGTACACTTCCTAAACATATCAGAAGTGCGAGTGTAATGACTAATAGGGATTTTGACTTTTTGAACATGTTGTTTTTCCTCCTTAGGGATTGACTGATGAATTAATATATCAACGCAGGTCAACATTGAAGACGGATTCGGGGTATGGCTTCAACGTCAAACAGTTTCTGCGCAAATACCATTTAGAATTTATAAATTTCTGCGTCTAATAATTGTGATTACTGTGCCTAATGTGTCTTCTGTATTTACAGAACCGTACACACGGCTGTCTGTTGCGCCTTCCCTCGCATCGCCCAAGACGAATACTTGTCCCTGACCAACCGTGAGTGGAAAATCAAAACTGTTTTCATATCTCCATGTTTGCTGAAATATGTCGAGTTCTTGTTGCAGCGACCCATTGACAACCAGACCGCTTTCTGTAATATCTACAGTGTCTCCGGCTCTGGCGACCACCCTGCGTATTTGGCGCTCTCCCTGGAAGTCGAGCAGCAGAAGGTCTCCGATGACATAGTCTCTACCCAGCCGGTAAAAAAGCACTAGGTCACCTGTTTTGACCATGGGCGTCATATCCGGATCTGTTGTCCTATGAAATCCGTAGAAAAATGTGAAGATTAACGTAAGGATAACGGTAATTACCAGAATTTTGACAGCTAGGGCACCCAGTTCACTCCAGATAGATGGGGCGCGGGGCGGTGCAGGTTTTCTTGAAGGTGCCCTCAGAGGTAGTGCGGAAACTTCTTGCAAGGGTACATGCTCGATGTGATTATGCTCTAATACAGTCTTCTCGTCCATTTCGGGATATTCCTCCGATGCCTTGACTATGATCAGTTTGGTTGGTTTGCGTGGGAAAATTGTTTTTCAGTGCAGCGAATACACGCTGAGGCATACCTTTTAAAACTGGATCCGTTTCTTTCGGTGACGAGAAACCATGCGGGGGACAAGCGTAATCAAACCACCCAGAGATATCAGTGCGAAGAGCAAAATTGGTGTACCGATATAGCCTGCACTTACACCGGTGGGTACAATTTCGACCCTTACATTGATGAAGCGAAATGTGCGCTCTGCAGTCATATGCACCGAAGTGGTGTCATTACTTTTGGTTGGCTCTCCCGCATATGCACTGTCTGTAAAGAACACTGTGTAATTAGCGTCCGGTTCTTCGATGATTTGTATGTAACCATCCAAAGGTGCATTGTTGATCAAAATAGTCTGATTATGTCTTAATCTAAATGCGGCGCTTCCACCGATGGTTAAAGTGAGCGTGCCAGACGATACAGATGTTCCGGATTCGGTGATGATATAATCAAACTGTGTGCCTGCGGGTAATGCGATGCCATCTGAATCTCTAAAGAGTGCAGTGAAACCAAAGTCCATGTCCCTGTTGCCCAGAGCGCCTACTACATCTTTTGAGACAGAAAGTGTAGTCAGTTTCAGTGATTGAAGAAAGTTGCCTAGGACATGAGTGTTTGAGGATATAGACCATGATAATGGGGTGCCTGTTGTGTTGTTTTGGAAGTTAAATGCTATCTCGTTATTCTCTGCATCGACTTCACGGTCTCGTACACCTATGTTCCACAGGTCAAATGCATCATCCGTCTCTGTATCAGCATCAAATGTAACGGTTGTGTTGCTTGGGACGAAAGCGCCGCTAGGGAGCGGAAGCATATTGTTGCCGACTGTGGCCGCAACATGACCCTCGCCTGAACCAACACCGTAAGTCACGCGCCATAACGGCGTTCCCGTTGCGTTGATGTCATAGTTGTTGAAAGCGTGTGCAGCGCTCTGCGTGAAGTTTCCGGAAGTTGCATCTACAGCTTCGAACCAAGCGATACTTACAGTGTTCGGATTTATTCTTGAACGGACACTCTGTGCCAAAGGTGTATTGATCCTGACACCATTGCGTGCAGTATTTTCGGAAAATACAGCTGCCGTATTGATCGTGACATTGTTTAAGTTGGCGCTTTGATCAGCGTGTGGGACAAACAAACCGCCGCCATCATTGGCGATGTTATTGGTGATAGATCCGCTTTGCATGTTTAAAATGACAGTTGTATTCGCCACATACATGCCGCCGCCGTCTAGCCTTGCGGTATTATTATTTATACTTCCGCCGTTAATGCGCAAGGTCGTTGTGCCCTCAACATATATTCCGCCTCCGTGTCCGGGGCTATGGTTGTCTTCGATGAGTGCAGTTCCGCCGATCTCTACCAATCCATTAGAAAGAAATATACCGACGCCATTGCCTGTCACCATGGTATGATTGCGTACTTCTCCGCCGGTCATGGTGAAGCTGAGTTCTGTAGTGCGGCCGCGTACATGTATTCCGGAACCGTTGCCTCTTCTGAAAGCATTTGCAGAGTTTGGGGCGTTGACATTGGCGTCTGTAGCGACATTTCCACTAATGACCCCGCCCGTCATGTGAAATTGGGTACGATTGGCCGCATAGACTCCGCCGCCATTACCGGATACTGCGACAACGCTGGCCGGTGAGCCTACGGCTCGATTGTCTCTGATGCTGCCGCCGTTTAGAAAAACTCTGGCAGCATTGGGGCCAATGATGCCGCCGCCGCTGGCGATACGACCGGTTCCTGAGAGAAAGACGCCTCCGCCATTGGCTAAAAAGACAATATTGTTGTTGCTGACTGCAGGATTGTTTCCTGTCGCTGTTGCGAGGTTATTGTAAATGTCGCCATCGTCCATGACGAAGATGCCCTCATCATACACGGCCACACCACCGCCATTACCGGCAAAAACAAATATATCTTCACCGGTCGTGGGCGGTACGGAGTTAACGGTTCTTATCGCTTCGTTATGGCGAATAACCCCATAGTGCAGATGAAATGTTGTGTTTGCTCCGGTGAGATATACACCGCCGCCATTGGATACGTGGAGTGCATCACCTGCGGCTATAGTGCTGTTGGCTACTGCTGTGGCAGTGTTATTTTGGATATAGCCGCCATGCATGTTAAATTTGGATCCCCCGGATAGATACACACCACCGCCATTGCCTGCGCGCGAAAGATTTCTGTTTGTCGTTCCTGTTGCATCAGACGATCTCGAACGTACGGATTCATTGTTTCTAATGACACCACCATACATATGGAATGATGCATTGCTGCCGGTTAAAAACACACCGCCGCCGTTGGATGTAACCAAGGCATTTGTGGCAGTAGGCGCAGTAGCACCGGAACCTAAACTTGCGAGATTTTCGGCAATTGCACCGCCGTACATATTGAATGTACCGCTGGTGATAGATACACCACCGCCATTGGATCGTGTGGTTGCAGAGTTCGTCGCAGAAGTGTTTTCACCTCTGGCCCAGTTTTTTTCAATAAGCCCATCGTACATGTTAAATGCAGCGGAAGTGTTGCTGACATGTACACCGCCGCCCATGTTATCGGCAGTATTCTCGCGGATATAGCCATAATGCATATTGAAAACCGCATTGGCTCCGGTAATACTTACAGCTCCTCCGGAAGCGCGAAAAGCAGCTGAAGCGGCGAGTGAACTCGTGCCTCTGGCCAGACAATTACGAATCTCGCCTCCGAACATATTAAATAGCGCTCTTGAGCCGCCAAGATGTATCGCACCACCTGCGCTGTCTGCACGATTTTCGTGGATCAGCGCACCCGGCATCATGGTCAGGCGGCTGTTTCCTTGTACTTCTACCGCGCCGCCATTGTGTTCTGCGGTGTTGTTGCGCAGTACACTGCCTCGGCACAAGATCAGATGTCCGCCGCCACCGGTTGACTCAATAAGCAAACCGCCGCCTCTGGTATTGCCGGTTTGAGCAGTCAGTGCAATAGGGTCGGGTGGGGATTCGGGTGTGGATTGCGCCGTGTTTGTCGGAGCGTTTTGCAGTACGACATTTCTTAAAACCAAGGCGCATATTTCGCTGCCGTCTCCTTGCAGCCTGATGGTTCGCAGAAGTGTACCCGTTCCGGTCGTGTCGCTGATCACGACTTGCTCACCTGCGTTTTCTAAATCACCAATGAGCACGACAGTTGCACCGGTGGGTACTCTGATTAGATTGGTGGTTGATGAGATTGTGCCGGTGTTGATGTGAAAAGGTATGACTATATGAGTGACTTCGTTTACCGGCGCATCCTGAATTGCAGCGCGCAATCGCGTGTATACAGTGGTGGCCGGGGTGGCTTCCAGTTCAATAACATAGTCAGGCGTTGCATACCACAGCGTACTTATTTCTTCCGGAGTAAAGTGCGGAGAAAATGATGCACGTTGCAAAGATGTAATGGGTCTATAAAATAGCGTGACGGTGAGGCTGTGTTCGTTTATTTCTATGATGTAAACCCAGCGCTCAGGCAAGTCAAAAGTGATGTGTTCTTCACAAACTTCCGATTCAGTATCAGCTAAATCAAAAATAATGCTGATATCTTCGGTCTCATCGTTAGTGACTACTTCATAAGTGACTGCCTCTGTGGCGATAACGGTGACGTTGCGCTCAATATCCAACATGATATGTAGGTACAAAAAGTCAACAATTTCAGAATCCTCGTCGTCTTCGTCGTCTTCTTCCTCTTCCTCGTCTTCTTCGTCAAGCGCATCGTCTTCATCGAGATCGTCTATATCACCAAGATTGTCGGATTGTTCAAAATCATCGGGATTTTCGGTGATGATTTCGTGATCCTCCTCGTCGGTATGTTCCAAATCAGGCAAATCTTCCGAGTCATCATCCATCTCATCAAGAGCATCTGACTCATCTTCCTCTGCGCTGTCCATGTCATCAAAATGATCCGGATCGTCAGCGACGATTTCATATGTGTCTTCATCTGTATATTCCGACTCGGGCAAATCTTCCGAGGAGTCTATACTTCCCAAATCATTGGGGTACTCAAAATCATCAGGATTTTCAATAATGATTTCGTGCGCATCTTCATCTGCAGATTCCGGCTGATCTGTATGTTCCGGAGCAGAAAAGTCCTCTGTATCATCCGGCTCAAAATAATCATCATCGATGATCATAAAGACATCCGCACTGTCCGGAGATTCGGTATGTTCAGCATCTGCAAGCACCAATGACGACAAAAGAACAGTAGCCAAGATGCATATGCTGAGCAAAATAGATATTAAGCGATTCATAATAAGCGCCTACCTCCCGGCTGATTTATATCGTCATTTTTGGTGTCAAAATGCTCAATATAAAATAATGTTGAGTGTCTGACAAACTCTCCTAGCCCTCTGTGCTCTTGTTGCGCATAATGAGTTATTTTTTCATAAGAATGGCTATCGAACCTTACTGCAATTTGTTTTGTTTTCGCATTGACTTTCATTTAAACGCTTCTCACTTTCCATTTGTTTTGAGTCGACAGATACAATGTGTTGAATTTGTCAAGAAGTAGTTATGCTTTTATTATATTTGAGCGGAAAATTAGAGCTACACCCAAAAGGGTAAAAAAATGAGAAATAGAGAAAAAACCTTCTTTCTTAATCCGGTTGACGAGATTGAGAAAGAAGGTTAGGCACATGGATTATATGCCGGAGAAACGTTACTCAATGAGCTTTTTTTCCAGTGCAATTCGAACAGCATCAATATTATTTTGGGCATCTAACTTGATATATATTGATTGTAATATTTTCTTCACGGTATTAATAGACAGATACCTGTGCGCAGCGATCTCATCCCGAGAAAGTCCGTGATACAAATCGCTTAAGACCTCTTGCTCTCTATGAGATAACGAAATGGACTCGCCGACATTCAGTTCACTCTTGATCACGCCGGAAACCACAGCAAGCTTCTTGGCATAAACAGAGGCCTTGCGATCAATAAGCTTAAGCCACTCCTCAGGGATCGCACAATGTTCATGGTGCAGCGCCGCCTCAACCAGTGGATGCAGCAATTTGCCTTGTTCTATGAAAAACATTTCAAACACGCCATCAAAAGATAACGCATAGGCTTTTTCAAAATCTGCAAGAGCACCTGCGGTGTCGCCGGTTTTAATTCGTGCTACAGCAGTCAGCAGCAAAAGCCGGAGTTCGCCGAATAAGAAGCGCTCATGAACCGGCCTTGGATAATAGGTGCATAAAAGGGTTAGTGCATGCTGATACTTTTTCGAAGCAATATAGTACAAAACACTTGCAATCAGTTCTCTTGAGGTGACATGGATATCAGAGGGCGTCTCTTTTTCTTCAATGATCAGCCACCGGGGGATCATTTCCGGCAGCCCGATTTGGGCATAAAATCCGCCAATATATAGATCATAATACAGCTGACGATTCCAAAAATTCGGATTATTCAAATGTGCGCGCAACTGCTTTAAGATGACCTTTACCAGAGAGGAATTCCCCTCAGCCATCGCAATACGGAGCAGATACTTTCCTGCCAGCGCCTCAATACTGTACTGCTGATTTTCACGTGCGCTTAAAATGGCACTGTGGGCGTAGTTTCGTGCAAGTGCGTGTTGATTCTTGAAAAAGGCATATTCACAGGCCACCAGATCTGAATAACCGGAGTATATGCCATAAGGGGTCTCTTCAATCAGTGCCTCAGTTTGTTTTGTGGCTTCAAAGAATTGGTCAAATTCTATAAGACTTGCGCCTGCGCCAATTAAACAAGCAAAAGAACGTACATCGGCATTGATAAAAGATTTGGTGGTCTCCGCCGGTGGAATTGCCGAGCGCTTAAAGTATGTTACCGATTTTTTCAAATATTCCAGACTGTTGTACTCATGCGAGATAGTGCAATTGTACATGTCGATATAGGCTAGATTGCTGTAAGTGGTGCAAAGCAGTAAAATAGACAGCGGGGTATCGACATGCTCCCACTCTTTAATGACCTCTAAAGATAGCTGGCGTGCCTCTTCGTATCGCTCCGCTCCGACCAACATAAGCGGTATGAAGCAGTTCTTTAAAACGAGCACATAAGCATTACTTTGCTCGTCTTTTCCGAGTTCCAGATCTATTAGAATCTTCAAAAAATATTCACTGACATCGCGAGGCAGCTTAAATGGATAAGAGAGAAATGTTTCTATCATGCGCTCAAACTTATTTGACTTTGCATGGTAATACATGGCATTCATATAAAAGTCATTTTCAAAGCACCATTGGGCTGCGCTTAGATAAGTCTCATGTTTTTCGCTATCAGACAAAATGTGACGTTTACTTTGCAAAAACTCAAGATAGAGCGGATGGATTTTAAAGTCATTTGTAAAACTGTTAAACCATATAAATGACGTAAGTCCGGGGGTGGTCTTCAAAAACTCTGTATTTTCGAAAAAGTTTTGCGTAGGGATCACCGGTAAGTCCGACAACAGCGACAACCGAACCATTGCCTTTTGAACATGTTCCGGAAAATCAAACCACGCTTCGGTTTCGAGCAATTTAGAAATGTTTTGCCTTACGGTATTGAGTGCATATTTAAAATTGGTGGGCACTTTTTTGAGCATGACAGAAAGCATGTTGATGGCCAGTGTCCACCCTTTCGTGGACTCCATAACCTGTGCAAGTGACTGTGCGCAGAGCGGTATTTGGTTCAGTCTGAAAAGCGCATCTGCTTCTTCTGCGGTGAAGCAGAGATCCTCTTGCGTGACCATGCTGACACTGCCTTTTGAAAGCAAGGACACGACATTAAAGTCAGGTTCTTTTCTGGAGAGAATGATCACACATGCTCCGGGTATTTGCAAGTGGGCGCAACGCTCCGCAAAGTCCAATGTTTCTCTGGCGTGTATTAAATGAAAATCATCAAGCACCAGAAATGTTTTGTTTGAGCGATGCTCTGCACTTCTGAGAATTTCCGCAAACTGCTTAAATCGAGATGGCGTTTCCGGAAATCCGAGTTCACGCAATTTGACAGCCATCTCCGGATTATCCATGGAGACTGTGTGTGAAAGATTTTCCCAATAACGAAAGCCGATGTTGTCACTTTCAGTGAGCTGTATCCAACGTGTCACAGCGTCTTGCTGTGTGTCAATATATTGGCGCACAGCTTGAGTTTTTCCATATCCTGCACCTGCAATCACATAGACCAGTTTGCAGTGCGTTGCTTGATTGAATATTTTTTCCAGTCGAGGACGTGGAAGATATTGTGCGATCAAGCGTGGGTTATTGGATTTGATTTCGGTAAAACCGTTCATCATACGTCCTCCATTCAACTTTTGAGATTTATCTCGATTGTACAATAGAGGATTTGTTTTCGCAAGATGGTTTAGTCTTTGACTTTTTAAGTTTTTTTTATCTCAACTCATATATATTGATATTTCCGCTGAGGGTCGAAAGTGTGAACTGACCATCCCGATTTTGTATCATCACAGGAATTTCGCTATTAAATCTACCGGAGGTTGAAGAATGACTCACCGTGATTGAGCCTTCATCAGGCACCGTGATTGAGATACGCCCGGATGTTGAATTTGCATTGATCGACGCAGGGACTATGATGCTCCGAATTGTGACCGCACCGGACAATGTACCTGCATCTATGCGATGAAAAGTACCGGAAAGTCTCAATGCACCCGATGTTGACCTTGCATCAATAACAGACGAAATCGCTGCATTATCAATACTTATTGCCCCAGACAGGCTATTTGCACTTACACTATCAAATGTACCGACAGCCGATACCCCACCCGAAGTCGTATCCAGAATCAATGACACCGCCGAAGCATCCGTGACCGAGATGGCCCCTGATAGCGTGTCTAGTTCCATTCTTTCTGCACCGGAGGCATGGACACGCATTGCGCCGGACGTACTATCAAGGCCTATATTATCCGCAGTTACATTTTCAATCTCAATTCTGCCTGATGTAGAGTTGAGGTCGACCTCTCGTGCGATTATATTGGTGATCTCTATCGCACCCGACGTGGTGCCTACATCCACATGATCTACAATCATCTGATCTATACTTACCCGACCGGAAACCGAACCCACTTCGAGCAAATTGAGACTTTCACTCAGCGCTCTTGGAACAAGCACTTCCAGTCTCTTTTGGGGCATGCGCCCCATTCGGTTGGCAATACGTCTGTCCAAAAATCTGATTTCGAGCGTTCCGCCCGATACATCAATATACATCCGCTCATCATCATGTAAGTCACGCTGGGCGCTTTCCGTGATTTCAATCATCTGTCCATCATGGGGCGTGATGGTGACCGCTCCCGAAATCCAATTGACATTGAGCGTATTGATTCCTGCCGGGTCTGCGCTATGCTGACCAACCACATTAAATGGGCCGCTCAGTGTTTCCACACCAACGATGCCTACGCTAAAGGGTATATTTCTATCCATCCATGCCGGCCGAAGCCCGAACATCGTTCCGCTTAAAAACCAACCCGCAAGGCCTAACAGCGTGGCTGCAACAACAACCCAACAAACAATGGTTATAACTTTGATCGCTTTCATTACAGTCACCTCTACTTCTTGATTGTATATGCTATGTTTATAAACGCTTCAATCGCTGCGCCTACAAGAAAGATGATCCATGTAACATGCCATGCAAATGTCAAAAAGCTGATGACAAAGTATGCGCAGACGATAACAGTCCAAAGTGCCGATGAAATCGCCTTTCTGAGGCCTCTTTTCCCTTGAGTGTCTGCTTGCCATTCACGAAATTCTTCAACCATTGTATCGTCTTTTTTGTAATATTTTGGCTTGGTCATTGAGTTATAAATGAGCAATCCTGTCGCTAAAGCGACCATGACGAACATGACCGGAATCCCAACCCTTGCCACATTGCCACTACCAAATATAGCCATTACGATAAGCGCAAGCGGCGACAAGATGTACAGCATCACCGATACCGCTGTAAACAGCGCTGATTTTTGACGTCCCATTTCATTTTCCACCATATATTCCTCCATTTCTATACTTTCGGACTGTACTTGAGATAGCAGTCCACCGATGTCACCGATACCGGCAACTGTAATGTTGTATGCTGCTTCCGGGGTCTTACCTCCCGAAACCAAATCATTATACTTATCATTGAGATTTTGTATCATCTCTTCTTGGAGCTCAACAGCCTTCTTGGTCGGCGGGGTGTCTTCAAAGAGCTCCTCAACATGCTCGCGAATTCTATATTGCATAACACTAACCTTTCCTTTCCAATGAGATGTCTTGCGCCTCAATCAGCTTGTCAATCATAGACTTTGCACTTGCCCACTCTTCAATAAGCGTAGCGTATGTGTCACGGCCTTTGTCGGTGATTTTATAATACCTTCGCCGCGCCCCTGTCTGCTCATCACCCCAATATGATGAAATGCACCCCGCGCCTTCCAGCCGTCGAAACGCTGTATAGAGCGTGGCTTCTTTGAGTTCATACTTACCGTCGGTCTTTTGCTGGATGGACTTGTTGATTTCGTAACCATAATTGTCCTCGCCCATCAGCCTTGCCAGTATGATCGTATCTGTGTGGCCTCTTATAAGGTCAGACGCAATAGTCATTTTGCACCTCCTGCCTTTTGTACTATGCGCAACTTCAATGAGTGAAGTTGTTCTCGCAAGTGAATGTATGTCTGCTAGCACGATATATTATTGCACAATATACCTCGCCTGTCAATGTATATTGTTCATTAAAATGTCATTAAAGAAAAAATAATATGTTATTAAGAATACTGAATATGGCTTGCACTAAAAATCATCACAGTATATAATTGATACTGTTTCGTAGCATATCATCACATCCGTAGTTATTTTAAATCTTAAAATACTACCCACGCATAACAAATGAAAGAAGGCCACCATGAAAACAAATCTAGGCCACTCCAAATGGTTTCCTGTGTTCATACTTGCGCTGATATTGTTGTTTATTTACAACATGCTCGGCAACTTTGCAAGTGTCACTGCTGAAGTCAGCAGATTTTTAAACGTCCTGTCTCCGCTGTTATATGGTATTTTGTTTACATATTTTTTATATATACCGCACGCATTTTTCGAAAGACTTTTCAGCAGGTTTAAGCTCAAATTCATATCAAAAAGGGCGCGCATATGTGCAACTTTTTTGACATTCATATTCCTTGTTGCGCTCATTATTGTTGTCATCAGTGTGGTTCTGCCGGTGCTTTTCCCAAGCATTATTGATCTGATAGACAGCATCCCGGGGTATGTTACCTTCTTGACCGGTCTGGTACAAAACTTGCCGGCAGACTCTTTTTGGGCATCGCTGGATATTATTGGAACGATCACCGACAATGTAACAGCCATGGCAAATCAGTTGATCAGTGCAGCAACATTAGAGCAATTGGCGCTCGGCATCATCAGCTTTGCCAGCGAACTACTCAATATTGTACTCGGCCTTGTTATTTCACTATATATTCTCATGGACAGAGACAGGATACTGGACTTTTTGCAGAAGCTGAGCGTTGCCGTATTTAAATCCGAAAAGAGAAGAACCAGAATCACACGATACGTGCACCAAATAAACAAGGTTTTGTTTACCTTTATCGCCAGCAAGGGCTTAGATAGCATCGTAAATTTGGTTGTCGTTTCGACTTTGCTGCTTATTTTTGACGTACCATTTGCTCTGCTCTTAGGCATCATGGCTGCTGTATTTAACTTCATCCCCTACCTCGGCTCACTCATTGCAGTCATCACCATAGCGCTCATCACTGTCGTCACATCCGGTGTCGGTCATGCGGTACAGGTGCTGATTCCACTGTTTATTTTCCAGCAATTAGACGGCAATTTTATTGAACCTCGGATCATGAAGTCATCTCTAAAGATAAGTCCGATTTTGGTTATTATCGCCGTGGTTGTCGGCGGCGCATATTTGGGAATTGTCGGCATGTTCCTCGCAGTTCCCATCGCCGTCATCATCAAACAAATTCTATTAGAATATATGGATCACAAAAAAGAAGACGATCCTAAACTAAACGATCAATAATACAATGAATTCTAACTAAAGAGGATATAAACAACATGAAAAAAAGCACATCACCCATGCATATCAAGTTCCGCATACCGATTATATTGTTGGGCGCTATTTTAGTGCTCTCGCTTGTCGCTTGCGACCTCAGCGTTGACAATGATGCAGGTATGGAAATCCCCACGGAGCGACTCGTCGCCGTCAACACCATGCCTGTACAAACCGGTGATATCCGCACAGAGCTATCCTTTACCGGAATCGTCAGAGCTTCGACACAAATTCCCGTGATGGCACGGCTTTCCGGCATGGTCAGTGAAGTTATGTTTAATGTCGGCGACTTTGTTTATGCCGGAGATGTTTTGTTTACATTGGACGAAGCTGATTTACAGACCAACATCCGTGCACTCTCTGCGCAACTCGACACCGCCAATGCCGCTGTCAATGCAGCACAAACCGGTGTCTCACTTGCAGGCGGAAGCGCTGTGCAAGGACAAATCCTCCAAGCAGAAACCGCCATGATACATGCACAAGCCGGGGTAGAGCAAGCACAACTGGGGGTAGAACAGGCGCAACTGGGGGTAGAACAGCGGCAATTGGCTGTTTCACAAGCTGAGCTTGCATACCAAGATGCATCCACTAATTTGCAAAATATGGCACTACTCCTTGAATATGGAGACATTCCGCAAACACAGTTTGACCAAGCCGAATCAGGTGTCTCTAATACAAGAATCATGCTCGAACAAGCACGCTCTGCTCTTGAAATGGCAGAAATCTCTTTAGAACAGGCCAGAGGCGGCGTGGCACAAGCCCAAAGCGGTGTCACACAAGCCACTGCGAGCTATAATTTGGTTTCACAACATGTCCGGTCAGAGAATCTGCGCAGAGCACAAGATGGACTTGCACAAGCGCAAGCGCAAAGAGATGCGCTTGCTGTAAATCTTGAAGCTGCGGAAGAAAGGCTCAACGATGCCTCCATCACTGCGCCCATATCCGGTGTTATCAGTTCAAGAGGTGTTGAGCCGCACGCCATGATGCTGCCGAACCTCGCTCCGTTTACCATTGTCAGCATTGATACGGTGCTCATTCATGTCAATGTGACCGAGTCCATCGTCAATAGAATCGAAAATGGTCAAGAGATCAGCGTCAATATTTCTGCCGCAAGTAATATACCATTTACCGGCCATGTGCTCACTGTAAGCCCAACAGCCGACCCTATGACACAGACGTTCAACGTCGAAATAGAGCTTGATAACTCAGACGGATTGCTCAGACCCGGCATGTTTGCCGAAGCCTTCTTCACCCGAGATGAATCTTCTGACACGATAGTTGTTCCACGCAGTGCGGTACTGCTTTACGAAGGTCAGCCGATTGTTTTTCTGGCAAATGGCGAACACGCAGTCCAGCGTGCGGTCACAACAGGCATAGACAGCGGCTCTGAAATCGAAATACTCGAAGGTTTAGCGCTCGGTGACAATCTCATCGTCAGGGGACAAACTTTTGTAAGAGATGGCTCTCCAATCCACATTGTAGAAGAAGGGGTGAACTAATTTGAGCTTACCTGAAATCTCTATAAGACGCCCGGTAACTACGGTCATGCTTACCTTGATTGTCATATTACTGGGCGTGATTGCGCTGACCAATCTCAGACAAGAACTGATGCCGGAAATCAATCTAGGTATCGCAGTAGTCATCGCACAATATGACGGCGCAGGCCCGGAAGAGGTCGAAAATCTCGTAACAAGACCCCTAGAAGCCGCACTGAGCACCGTCAGTAATCTGCAAAATATCACCACCACATCATCCAGCGGCGCTTCGGTCATTGTGCTGGAGTTTACCGAAGGCACAGATATGGACTTTGCCGCACTGCGTATGCGTGAAAATATAGACATGTTCAGACGTCTGCTCCCGGACGGCGTAGACCCACGTGTCATGCAAATAGATCCTAACATGATGACAGGTTTTACCATAGGCGTAACCGGTGAGTTTGACATGGTGACGCTCAAGAGCTTAGTGGATGACAATGTGGTCTCCCGCCTTGAGCAACTTAATGGTGTTGGCTCCGTCACCGTCAGCGGCGGATTGGATCGCGTCATCCATGTTGAATTACAACCCGACAAGCTCATCAGTTATGGCATTGTCGCTCAGCAAATCGCCGGGCTGCTGGCATCAGAAAATATAAATCGTCCGGGCGGAATGCTCATGCAGGGTGAAGTGGAACTACAGGTGCGCACCACCGGTGAGTTTCAGTCTGTAGAAGAAATCGCCAACATGCCGCTGACCACACCGCGCGGAGCGCTCATCAGACTTTCAGATGTGGCTCATGTCACCGATGGTTTTAGAGAGGTGACATCTTACTCCATCATCAACGGACTTCAAGGCGTCACTTTATCCGTTGCAAAGCAATCCGTGGCCAACACGGTCGAGGTCTCCGATTTGATCATTGCCGAGATCGATCGTCTTCGTGCGGAGTTTCCCGAACTCAATTTTACAATCATCGAAGATAGTGCAGAGTTTATAAGGCAGTCTATCAGCAACGTATGGGTCACGGTAATGCAAGCAACATTGCTCGCATTTGTGGTACTGCTGTTGTTCTTGGGCAACTTGCGCTCGCCGCTGATCATTGGTGTTTCAATCCCGGTAGCGATCATCGCAAGTATGGCTTTGATGTTTTTTACCAACATGACTTTAAACATGGTCACACTCAATGCACTGGTAATCAGCGTCGGCATCATCATTGATAATGCCATCGTTGTGCTTGAGAGCATATCTAGGTATGTCGATCAAGGCATGGAACCTAAAGAGGCTGCAAAACGAGGCGCAAGGGAAGTCAGCATGGCCATCACTGTAGCGACCTTAACCACTGTGGCCGTCTTTGTGCCGGTGCTCTTTGTCGGTGGTATCGCAGGTGAAATGTTCGGTCAATTGGGACTCATTATATCGTTTGCCTTGCTCTCATCGCTTGTCGTTTCACTGACCTTTGTTCCCATGGCTTGCTCAAAGTTTCTCAAAAGACGTGATCCGGATCAGCGCGTAAGCCCGCTCAGGCGCGCTTGGCTAGGCTGGGATGGTCGGTATAACCAATTTAGAGGCTGGTATGGCCGAGTGCTCAAATGGTCGCTCGACCACAGAAAAATTGTGGCGCTCATATTCTTAGTATTTCTGTTGGGTAGCGGCTCAGTCATTGGTTTTATGGGTATGGAATTTATGGCCGAAATGGATCAAGGACAGGTTCGGATTTCGATAAGTACTCCGCGAGGCGGTTTACTGGAAGAGATCTCCCAAGCAACCGAAGATGTGATGAGCCGTATTGAGGACATGGAAGAAATTCAAGAAGTGTCTATAAGAGTCGGCGGCGGCGGGATGTTTGGTATGATTTTTGGTTCTTCCGGTACCAATTCATCATCTATAGATATCACACTTGTACCGCTTCAAGAGCGTGCCTCTATCGAAGATGTCATGGAGGATATGCGTGACCGAATCGGTCTGCTTCCCGGAGTGGAATATACCGTAAATGCCATGGGTGACATGATGGGCGGCGGAGGCGGAAACTCTATCAGCTTCTCTTTGTTCGGAGACGATGTCGAGCTGCTTGCCGAAGCCGGAAGTCAAGTCGTCGAGCTGATCTCCACGCTCCCGGAAATACGCAATGCCTCAAGCTCACATCAAGAAGGCTCTCCCACCGCGCGTGTCAATATAGACAGGCAAAGAGCCAATCACCATGGTCTGCAAGCTGCCGGAGTAGCCAGCACTGTAAATATGGCGATCAGTGGCATGACTGTCACCAGACTGCGTGTCGATGGCGGCGAGGTGGATGTGGTCATGCGTTACGATCCGGAGCGGATCAGTTACATCACCGACCTTTATAATCTGATGCTCATGACACCTCGCGGAATTTCAATTCCGCTATCGGAAATCGCTGATATTGTTGAAGAAGAAGGTCCTACTTCAATCACTAAACTCAATCAAAGACGATACATTACCATAAATGCAGAGTTTGTCGATACGGATCTGATGACCATCTCCGTCCATATTGCTAATTTGCTTCACGAGCATGAGCTTCCCCCGGGCATAACATATGAGTTTGGCGGCATGTTTGCAATGATGATGGAGTCTTTTGCAGGACTTGCGATTGCATTATTACTCGGATTTGTGTTATTATATATGGTGATGGCATCACAATTTGAGTCCATCGCTTATCCGGCAACAATACTGTTTTCTATCCCCATTGCGTGGACTGCCGGACTCTTTGGGATCTTCCTGATGGGCGATAATATCAGCGTCGTTTCGTTTATTGGACTGATTCTCTTGATGGGTATTGTCATCAATAATGGTATTATGCTCGTTGACTTTATCAACACCAAGCGCAAAGAAGGACTTCGAACCTATGATGCCATTTTATTTGCAGGCCCAGTGAGACTGCGACCCATTTTAATGACTACACTCACTACCGTCATCGGACTCATGCCCATGATGTTCGCCACCGCAGAAGGTGCGGAAATGCAACGTCCGCTCGGCGCCGTCATCGTGTTTGGTCTTACATTTTCCACAATGATCACTTTGATTTTGATCCCTGTTTTATACCTGACCTTACATAACATCCGCAAGAAACTTAAAACAAAAGGCTCCGGTGTCAGTGGGCTACCCACTACCACTGCCGTAGATTAGAAACTGGAGGAAAAATAATGAAACGCATTATATCTACTGTATTAACACTCTGCTTGATTATCGCAGGCGCAACTGCCTTTGCAGGAAGCGCTGCGGCCATCATTGAAGACACACCACCACGCACACAACCCATGCTCAGATTAAATCATGCGGATATCGAACAACAGGTCAGACGCAATAATCCTATAATCAGAAACAATGCCATCACGCAACAGGGGCTGACCGACTTTATCGGAACACCCATGATGGTCGATACGGTGATTGCCGGACAAAACGCGCTTCTGGCCATGCAAAGAAACACAAGTGCAGTGCTTACACAAATCATGGCTACCCCCTCTGATGGGCCCGACCCTGTACGAGATGGTATCATCATGTCACTGATGAACGATGTCGCTTCCATTGAACGCGATATCATGCAGATGTCTATGCAGATCGAACAAATGCACTCCGATCCTGTGCGCAACACGGTGAGCCGCGGCATCCAGCAGATCAATAATGCGAACAGACAGATCATTTGGGGTGTCGAGAGCATGTATCTGGGGTATCATACGCTTTCCCGCCAATTGGAGCAGACCAGAGAAAATCTTACTGCACTCAACCTCAATATTGGAATTATGGAGCGCCGCCATGCGGTCGGTCATGTTACAGCGCGCACTTTACAAAACCTCAGAAATACCCGCACACAACTTGAAGCCGGTATCGTGAGCATGGAAAATGAGCTTGAAAATCTCAGAGGACAGATCAACATCATGCTCGGCAGAAATGCCAATGCACCGATCTCGCTCGGTGCGGTGCCTGCAGCCGACAGAGATTTTCTTGATTCACGCGACAGAGAGAGAGATTTGAGGTCTGCCAGAGGAAGTAATGCTGCAATCAATCTGGCCAGAATCGACAGGGATGAAAATGCGGCGCTCAGCGGAGAAAATGCAAGGCGGCAAGAAGCGATTGCCACCAACACATATGATAGCGAAGTCAGAGCGCTCTCACAAAGGCAAGAGAGTTTGATCAGGGCTATAGGGGACAGATTGGTCACATTAGAACTCGCCGAAGAACAATTAGAGGTACTCAACCAAACGCTTGAAGAAACCCAGAGGAGATTCAGCCGCGGAATGATTGCACGAATTGATCTTGAAAATGCGCAAAGCGAAGTCCGGCTGCAACAGATCAGGGTAAATTCTGCCGATGCCGAACTCTTTAATGCGATCAGAAGATATGAATGGTTTGTCAATGGATTAAATACATAATCCTCTCATCTCCTTCTGTAATTCACGAGTGATCCGTAACACTTAAAGGTTTGCTTTTAGGTGCTACGGATCACTCGTGAATTACCTATAGCACATGTATCATTCTGGAAAACATTGGTGATACCTTTGTCTAACGCTTTTGCTCAGTGCTAATAATTGACATCTAAATTATTTGCACCGCTCATTTTCGCATTACTAAGACGAGTCAGCCGCTTGACCAACTTGTCATTTTTCACAACCCCGCTCACAGTAGTCTTGGTGTCTTTTTCATGCCTGAACCGGGCTTTTTTATTGCGATATTTCTTGTAGATGAAATAATAGTAAAGGAAACCCGATGAAAGAAGTGCCAGGGCAACAATGCCCTCATCAAAAGCAGCGAAAAGATTAAATGTCATGAAAAATCCGGCGATAGTGCCGACGATTTGCACAATGAGCGAGAACAAGAACAGCTTGAGTTTGTTTATCGGCACACTGCCCATAGTCTTTTTGTTTCGCGCATTAACGGCAACGTAATGCAGAAGACCGTTTCCGCTATTCCTTTTTTGCTGATAACTGTAGAGCCATATCGGCAAATAAGAGGCCTTCCATTGCTGCCCTTTGACATCCAATTTTTCGTGCGACCATTTAACTCCGCGGTCATACTCACCTATGGTTTCGTTGGCGCAGTGTCTGGCAATATCTTTGGCCTTAACATCGACATCACGCCTTAAATCCTCAATGTTCGTATCGCGTTTTTCAGATGAAAGCCCTTTAAGATAATTCGCATCCCATTTCACGCAATTCTCGTGGTCAAACGGTTTTATGGCATTGATGATGTTGTTGGTCCTGTCAGATGAGCGATCAAGTTTGTCGGAACTGGATATGATCGTAAGCCCATCAATGACCAAATCAAATTGCCGCTCAACATTATATAAGTCTGCGTCGTAAACGGTTCTTCGACTTTTTTCTGAACCTATGGTATATTGTCTAATCAGCCGCTCGCCTTGCCCGGAAAAACTGGCGCGTGTATTTTTACCGACAACCATGTAAGGTAGATATACACCCATGATGTTTTCTGTGCAAAACTCCTCTTTGAAAGCAGGAAGCGCAAAAAACTGGCGCTTTTTAACAAAATTGTTGATTTCAGCTTGGGCATCGGCCTTTTTGACACTAAAGGGCAATACCATGTCGGGGATACTGCCGTTGGGGATTTGCTTTGCCAGTGAAAGGGTATTGCGACACCAGTGGCAGCGAGCCCCCACGGCTTCATTGGTATCAATGACCACCTCGGCGCCGCAACTGCTGCATTTGAGCGTCACGATATCTTCGGCATCGGCGGCGATATTCATTGCACCCGACCCGACAACCGTACCCTCTAATTTACTTAAATCAGTGTCCAGCCCAACCGCCCGCTCAGCTTCAAACTCGAAACGGCAAAAATTGCACCTGAGTACGGAGGAGCCAATATTGAGCGCAATATCGGTCGCTCCGCATTTAGGGCACTTGTTCTGCCCGTCCGTGGCTCCGGCATTGGTTTGTACAACCTTGATTTCGGGAGTGTCACTGCTCGTCATCATATACCGAGCCCCCCTAAGATTCTTGCCTTAGCGCTGTCGAACTCTTCTTGCGATAATATTCCGGCATCAACCAATCCTTTGAGTTGTTTGAGCTTTTCTATAGGATCATCTTGCGGTGGTTGTTGTGGCTGCATCGGCTGTTGTTGCATCGGCTGCTGATGCATGGGCTGTTGCTGGTGCATGGGTTGTTGGTGCATCATGGGCTGTTGTTGCATTCCACTCATCATTGAGCCCGCCGCATTGGCACCCATGCCCATAAAGGCCATACCCATACCGCCGCCGTTCGGGTTTTCGCCCGCTGCTTGCATTCCGCGAGCCACGGCCTGTTGCATAAATGAGTTGCCGCGATTTCCGGACAGAGCATCCGCTCTTTTTACATCGCTGAGCAGCGCTCTGGTATCTGCGTCATATTCAACTGCCTTTATGGCAACGCGTTGTATTTCAAGGCCTCTGGCGGTTTTCCATTGATACGCCTCTTCCACAGCTTGTGATAAAGATTGTGCAAAACCAACTTGGTCTTGTTGGATTCTGGACATGCGATTGCCCATAGAGGGATCATTGGTATAGCCGGAAAATGCCGCAGACAAACTGCTGACAACTTCATTGAAGAGCTGTGTGCCGGCATCATTGTCCATGTCAGCAAAGTCAAACAGAGGTGCATTAGGCTGCAAATATTTTGCAGGTACAAAATTTTTGACAAACATGATGGGGTCAACTATTTTTAAAGTATATGTACCTCTGGTGATTGCGCCCACCTGTGTGCCTAAAAACGCATCATCCCAATAGATTTCTGATTGTGTGCCAAAGCGGTTGTTGGGAATTTCTCTCAGATTGATATAAAACGCAAGTTGCTGTGCCCCCGGCTGTCCGCCGAATTTGAATCGCTCCCATGAAGTGCTTATGGTAGACGCCAAAATGCCGTCGCCTGAAAAAAATGATCTGGAATTAGGGTCATCCGAAGTGTAAATAAATCCGCCCGGTTCTGCGACGAGCCCTGTTATCGCGCCGCTTTCTATGGTGATTAGCGCAGTACCCTCCGGCACGATTATTTTACTTCCGTTGGTTATGATATTTTGTGACCCTTTTGTATTGGCGCCGCGGCCTGCATTTGTTCCCTGGGCAACGGCCTCAAAGATTGCCGCTGTAGCTGTAAGCCCGGCTCTGGGCTGCAAAAAATCTTTCCACTGGTCTGCAAAGGTTCCGCCCAATGCCCCTGTAAATGCTCTTATAAATCCCATAAATATACTCCTCCATATATTTTTTCGTTACACTCGTTGTCGAAAAATCCACTCATTTTAGCTCGTGTTTACAATAAGTAAAAAAAGAACCCTGTTGCGAATTATACTACAATAGCAGCGCAAAGTCTACCATCGCAATAAGATAGTATGTGTCGTTGACTATACTCGGCGGCAGTTTTTCGATGGGGTGTTTTTTGAATTTGGGGTTAGGGGTAATGTTTTTTAAACGGCGACTACCCTACAATGTTTTTGGATACGTTGTAGGGTGGAGTGGGGTTGCCAGACATTGTTTCAAATAAATTGCAGCTTAAGCCTCTGGTTAGATTTTATGACACGCGTATCACCTTCGGGATTCACCCTTTTTGTTACGCAAATGAGTTTTTGGGGACATCTGACAGAATTTCTCGCAAAAGAGGGAGTGCACCAAAACTTTTCGTTTTGATACACTCCCTTTCGGCATCGAGTACACTATTCGCTTTCACATATGGAGAATTTGGTGATAATTCTTATAGAAACGATAAAACCCCTCCAAGATTTGAGTCTAATTACAACTACGTGCGCAACGAGATGCATTAGTAAAAGGTTATCGGGAGAATTTTTCATTGCACATATACTTGCATCATATCTCGACTTTGATTAGTTTGTTGCCTGCAAAAGTTGTCAGTCCGAGGTAGGGCTTGTCGGAGTCAACACGATAATAAACCACCTCGGCAGCAGTGTGCCCATGAGCGGCATAGTGAAGTTTGTTTTGCACAATCTTAAAGAACTTTACACTCTCTTCCGAACTGGCATCGTAGTCCAAACTGGTCGCAAAAAGGTCGAGAACTTGGCGATACATTACCTTCTCTGATGAACGAATATCGCGGATGCGATTAAGCAGCTCTTTCCAGTAGTCGCCGCCACCGAGCTTCTTCAAGCGGTCATCGTCCATCGTGAAGCCCTTTATGATATATTCTCGCAGACGTACAGTCGCCCACTGCCGAAATGCCGTAGCAGTTTTGGAATTTATACGGTAGCCGAGAGAAATGATCATGTCGAGGTTGTAGTGTTCAATTTCACGAGAAACCTCACGATTGCCCTCTTTTCGAACTGTCAAGATTTTCTTGACAGTTGAAGTATCCAACTCGCCATCACTCAATATATTGCTGATATGCAGGCTAACATTCTGCTTGGTCGTGCTGTAAAGTTCGGCAAGCTGCGCCTGTGTCAGCCAGAGCGTCTCATTTTCCAGTTTTGTTTCAATTTTAGTCAACCCATCCTCTGAGCGATAGATAATGATCTCGTTGGCCATGCTATCCCCTCCGACAATTTAGGTTAATTCAGTAACAGCATTATACCATAAAATCTATCCGAGGGTCGATTGAATTTCACAGACTCTATACCCACAAAACCCTATACTTGAAAGATGAGCGTCACGTCCCCTATATACACCCTGCTCTTGTTGCAGTGCGCGCAGCGCATCGGGGGATAATTCCGTCAGTTCGTTGGTGACTATATTAAGCTGCGACAAATCCAACGCCGGAGCTTCCGGTATCTGCATATCGAGTGAACGTGCGAGTAGTTCATCGACTTGAGATATCATCGCAGGATTAAAGTAGTATGGCTCGATTTCGGGTAGTTCTTCATGTTCATGTAGTGCAACATATTCAAGTAGTTCTACTATTTCTTGTTCATATGCGAATGCTGTGGTCAGGGGTAAGATCATTGCAAAGACGAGGATAAATATCATTAGTTGCTTTAATGTAGTCGTTACCTTTAATTTGCTTTCGATCACCGGCTCATTCCTCCACCGAGTAATTATTCGCTGGGTTTGCATAAAGTATATTTAACTTTGACATTTTCTGCAATATTTTTTGATAAATTTTCTACACAATTTATATTTTGTCCATTTTTGAGTGGTGTGATACCAAATTGGCGGCGCATCAAGGATGCCGCGCCCTACAAGGTTTGCCGTTAACGCACAGATAACTCCCTCGGTCAGCTTCTCCGACAACGCCCTCACGAGTGAGCTGGTAAAAAAATAGCAGGTGCAACGCATATTCAACCTGCGCTGCACCCGCTCCGCTTAATTATAATAATGCTTTAAGTTTCGATGATTTTATATCATCTCACTACCGCAAAAGGTCAAATCGATCTGCGTTCATCACTTTATTCCACGCAGCAACAAAGTCGGTCAAGAACTTTTCCTGAGCGTTGTCACTGGCATAGACCTCAGCAATGGCGCGAAGTTGTGCATTCGAGCCAAAGATCAGATCTACTCTTGAGGCTTGCCATTTGGGTGCGCCGGACTTTCTGCATACGCCACTAAAGACATTCTTGTCTTCCGTCGGCTCCCATTGCGTGGACATGTCTAATAGGTTGACAAAGAAATCATTGGTCAGCACACCCGGCTTGTCCGTAAGCACGCCCAGCTCTGAGTTTTTAAAATTATTTCCCAGCACTCTCAGACCACCAACAAGGACAGTCATTTCCGGAGCAGTCAAAGCCAGAAGCTGTGCCTTGTCAATGAGCAGCACTTCCGCACGTGTCGAGAAATCTCGCTTTAAATAATTTCTAAATCCATCATACTGAGGCTCCAGCACCTTAAAGGAAGACACATCCGTCTGTTCTTGTGCTGCATCCATCCTGCCGGGCGTAAATGGAACACAAATCTCGGCTCCGGCACGCTTTGCAGCCATTTCAATGCCTACTGCGCCACCCAGCACAATCAGATCGGCAATGGAGACACAATCTCCGCAATCGCAGAATTCTTTTTGAATGGCTTCATACTGAGCAAGTACAGTTTTTAACTGCTCCGGCTCATTAACTTCCCAGCTTATCTGCGGCTCAAGCCTAATGCGCGCACCATTTGCCCCGCCTCTACGATCCGAGCCTCTGAATGTGGATGCACCGGCCCACGCTGTTTGAACAAGTTGAGCACTGGTAAGTCCTGATTTTTCTATCTTATCTTTAAGCGCTTGTATATCCGCTTCGCTGAGGGTATCACCATCGTTTGTTGGAATGATGTCTTGCCAAATAAATTCCTCAGCAGGTACATCCGCACCCCAATATAGTGTGGTCGGCCCCATGTCTCTATGGGTGAGCTTAAACCAAGCTCTGGCAAATGCAGCGTGGAACTTGTCGGGATTGGCCAGATAGTCTTGCGCAATTTGTTCATATACCGGATCAAATTTTAGTGACAAATCAGCGGTCGTCATCATGGGGCGATGCCGCTTGGTGGGATCGTGCGCATCAACCACCATGTCTTCTTCTGCAACGTCTTTTGCAAGCCAAATATATGCTCCGGCCGGACTCTTTAATAGTTCCCATTCGTATTTGAGCATGACCTTGAGATAGCCCATATCCCACTTGGTCGGGTTGGGCTTCCAAGCGCCTTCAATTCCACTGCCGATCGTATCACCGGCATTGCCCTTGCCATAGCTGCTTTTCCATCCCAGCCCTTGCTCTTCGATAGGCGCGCCTTCAGGCTCAGGTCCAACATAGGTTGCCGGTGCTGCGCCGTGTGCTTTACCGAATGTGTGTCCACCGGCAATGAGCGCCACGGTTTCTTCATCGTTCATCGCCATTCTGCCGAATGTCTCTCTTACGTCTTTAGCAGACTCTGCCGGGATTGGCTCACCATTGGGGCCTTCGGGATTGACATAGATGAGCCCCATCTGTACAGCGGCTAAAGGACTGTCCAGCTTGCGCTCCGGCGCATAGCGCTCATCGTCTCCGAGCCAAGTGGTCTCTGATCCCCAATATATATCTTCTTGAGGCTCCCAAACGTCTTCGCGACCACCAGCAAAGCCTATGAGCTTACAGCCCATATCTTCTATGGCAACATTACCTGCCAAAATCATGAGGTCTGCCCAAGAAATTTTATTGCCGTATTTTTTCTTGATTGGCCAGAGCAGTCTTCGCGCTTTATCTAGGTTTACATTGTCAGGCCAGCTGTTGAGCGGTGCAAATCGCTGCGTGCCGTCCCTTGCGCCGCCGCGGCCATCCATTGTGCGGTATGTACCTGCGCTATGCCACGCCATTCTGATAAAAAATGGGCCGTAATGACCATAGTCCGCAGGCCACCATTCTTGTGAATCTGTCATTAATGCTTTGAGATCGTCTTTTACTGCTTGCAGGTCTAGTGTTCTGAACGCTTCAATGTAGTTAAATTCGCTTCCCATCGGGTTACTTAAGGTCGAGTTTTGGTGCAAGACACCTAAGTCCAGTTGATCCGGCCACCAATCTCTGTTGGTCGTGCCTCTTGTGAAATCTGGTCTTCCGGTGTTCCCGGTGACCGGGCATTTTGATCTTTCCTTCATGTGCCAGCCCTCCTTCTCAATTGTTGCATATGCACAATTCAACTTGCTTTAACATAAGGAAAATATAACATATTGCCGTGTCAAAGTCAATTTTTATAATCCGAAAAGGGTACACTTTTGATACATATATGTGTATAATATCTACTGCACCCGGCGCATCAAGAATGCTGCGCCTCACAGAGAGGAAATCGTCAAATGAAAAAATTGGGAAGTAGTATATTCAATTGGCTTAAGACTTTTGCCATCGCCATTATTATCGGTCTTATTGTTAATCACACGCTGATCGCCTCGGCGGTAATCATTTCTTCGTCAATGGAAGGCACCATCATGACCAATAGCAGAGTTATGGGCTTGAGGGTCGCATACACTTTCCGGGATCCCGGCAGATTTGATATCATCCTTTTTGAGCCGCCGGACGGCACGGTGTCCGTGCCTTTTGTAAAGCGTATCATCGGCTTGCCCTATGAAACTGTGACGATCGTCAATGGCGAGGTCTTTATCAATGATGCTTCTGTTCCGCTTTATGAGCCTTTTCTGGCAGAAGATATGAGAGGAAGTTATGGGCCTTTTGTCGTACCGGGCGATAGTTTCTTCGTCATGGGTGATAATCGCAACAGGTCAAATGATTCTCGGCACTGGAACAATAGTTTTGTTTCAAGAGATGATATCATTGGCAGATTATATTTCGAATTTTTTCCCAACCCTCAAATATTAAGCTAGTTTAGCGTGTTTTTCCGGCTACACTAAATTTAAGTGCGTGACGATGTTTGCGCATGTGATTGCCATGACGACCATGAGCAGTGCAAAGTAGCAACGCTCAACTGCCCTTTCACTGAGCTTTTTATTGAGCACCGCTCCGAAAAATCCTCCGGCAATCGCACCCACCACCATCGCCGGGAGCACGGACAAGTCAATTCCGCCAAATCCGGTGGTCAGTGTAAAGAGACTCACATTGGCAAATTGCGCAAAGAAAATAATGACAATCGAGCATATCGCAGCCGTCTTAATATCGAACGAAAACAACAAAATCATCAAAGCCACATTAAAAGGCCCGCCGCCAATACCCAAAAATGCCGAAATCATCCCCATTCCCAGCCCCACCAGTGCAGACAAAGGAATTCCGGATAGTGCTCGGCTCTTTATTTTTGTTCTGTTTTTCATATAAATAAATACCAAGACCGTCAGCACCAAAAGCACTGAATTTTGGATCACCGTGACAACCCCGCCGACTTCAATCCCACTAACCGCCGCTGCAAGAATCCGCTGTCCGCAGATCCCGCCGATTGCAGCGCCCAGCGCAAGCGGCATCACAATGCGGTAATTGATTTTTGCCTTTTGCATGATCTGCTTACCGGCAGAAACTACAGACATAGAGAGCACAGTGATTGAGGAAAGTATACTGATTGTCTGTGCATTGAAATCTCCCAATACGTCCATAACAGGTCTGATGATGATTCCTCCGCTCAGTCCGGCAATGGCACCGACTGTCGTTGCGGATATGGCGATCAGAAAGTACACAACATACTGCATTTAAATAAGACCCTTATTCACTTTCATTTTTGCTTATTTTAGCACGATGCCTTTTATTTAACAACAAGATGCTTGCGCTTACCACACTAAATAGGATATACTGATATTATTTCATTTGCTAAAGGAGCACACTATTTTGGATTTGCGCAATATTGCGATCATTGCTCATGTTGATCATGGGAAAACTACACTGGTTGATGAAATGCTGGCTCAAGCAGGGGCATTTCGAGAAAATCAAAACGTTGCCGAAAGAATCATGGATTCAGGCGATCTCGAACGTGAACGCGGCATCACCATTTTGGCAAAAAACACTGCCATTCGATATAAAGACACAAAAATAAATATTGTCGATACTCCGGGGCACGCCGATTTTTCCGGCGAGGTCGAGCGCATACTCAAGATGGTCTCGGGTGTACTTTTACTGGTCGATGCGGTTGAAGGCCCCATGCCGCAAACGCGATTCGTACTCAGCCGCGCTCTGGAATTAGGACATAAAGTCATTGTCGTCGTCAACAAGATCGACAAACCTGAGGCACGGATATATGAGGTCGTTGACGAAGTGCTTGAACTACTCATGGATTTAGATGCGACCGACGAACAACTCGACTCTCCGACTGTGTTTTGCTCCGGACGTGCCGGTACTGCTTCGCTTGCACCCGAAGATGCAGGTCGTGATCTGATCCCATTATTTGATATGATCCTCAGTTATATCCCGGCTCCCAATGTCACAGTGGATGGTCCGACTCAGCTTCTGGTGAGTTCTATCGACTATAATGAATATGTCGGACGTATCGGCATCGGACGCATTGAACGCGGTGTCGTCCGTGTTGGGCAAGAGGTGATCATTTGTAATCAGGCTGATGAAAAGCAGGCATATAAGTCCAAGATTGTCAATCTATACGAAATCGAAGACTTGCGCCGCGTCCCTGTGGAAAGCGCCAATGCGGGGGAAATCGTTTGCTTTTCAGGCACTGAGAACATCAATATAGGTGACACGGTTTGTGCTCCTGAATGTGTAGAGGCGCTGCCATTCGCCAGCATTTCAGATCCAACGGTCGAGATGACTTTTTCTGTCAATGACTCTCCTTTTGCCGGACGAGAGGGCAAGTTTGTCACCAGCCGCAATATTAGAGACCGTCTTTACAGTGAGCTGCTCAGAGATGTATCGCTTCGTGTCGAGGATACGGATTCGACCGAGAGTTGGAATGTATCCGGTCGGGGTGAAATGCATTTGTCCATTCTGATGGAGACCATGCGCCGCGAGGGTTATGAGTTCCAAGTATCCACGCCCAGAGTGCTCTATAAAGAAATCGACGCTGTCAGACATGAGCCGCTGGAATGTCTGATTTGTGATGTTCCGGAAGAGTCTGTAGGGCCTGTAATGGCCAAGATGGGACAGCGCAAGGGAGAGCTGAGACATATGTCTCCTGTAGGCAATCGGATGAGATTGGAATTCGTTGTACCCTCAAGAGGGCTGTTTGGTTACCGAAGCGAATTTCTGACTGATACACGCGGCGAGGGCATTATGTCCTCGGTGTTAGAGGGCTATGCGCCGTACAAAGGTGATGTGACCAGACGTACCAATGGCTCTATGGTCGCTTTTGAATCGGGCGAAGCGGTAACTTATGGCTTACACAGCGCACAAGAACGCGGCATTTTGTTTATCGGTGCAGGCACTCAGGTATATGCAGGGCAAATCGTCGGACAAAATGCCAAAAACGAAGACATTGTGATCAATGTCTGTAAGCGCAAACAGCTGACTAACTTCAGGGCTTCCGGCAGCGATGACGCACTCAAGCTCATCACGCCGGTGGTGATGAGTATGGAGCAGGCTCTGGAGTTTCTTGCTGACGACGAGCTTCTGGAAATTACGCCGCTGAGCTTGCGCCTGCGCAAGCGTGAACTCAAGCATGATATGCGCATGAGAATGAGAAATAAGGTCTAGTACTCCATTGTCAAAATAAGCTTACAAATCTTGCGGCATCTTTGCAAACTTATTTCAAGAATGAAGTACTAGTAGGGGCTGTGCCGTATTCCAAATAACTTGCCTGAGGGTATTTTATCGCTTATAATGAGCAGCAATGAGTAAATAAGGATTATTGCTTACGCATACAGTATGCTTATTGATGCGAAGCAACTGCCAAATAGGAGTGTGAATTGAGATGCATTATGACTTGATTCGATGGTTTTTTAACGAAAATGGGCTTGATCGTGAAGCGGCGCCGCCACCGGCTGCAATTGAGCATTTTCAAATCAAGCTGATGCTTGAAAATATTCCAATGCAAGACCTTCTGGAGCGGTCACTTCGAGACAAGCTCCCCAACAGGGATGTGGCAATTTCTGCCGAAATGCATGATATCGACGCTGCAACTACTGCCGGACAGGTCATCAAATTCATGCGCCGAGGCACAGATATGATGAATCAGCAATTGCTGGTGCGTAAGGCGCTGGAATTTGAAGATGAAGTCGTACCGGAGATCATCAGAATGCTCAAGACGAGTTTAAATGACTTGTTTATCGAGCTTTCAGCTCGGGTGCTCGCACTGTGCAGCAAAGATATTGCCGATGAGCTTATCAAGAATTTTGATGATATGCGCGGCGCTTACGCCAAATCTATGGTCTTGGTCGCATTGGGTTTTAAGGCTCCGGAGAAACGTATACCATGGCTTGTAAAGAAATTTAATGAGCTTAAACGCGAGTATCCCAACGAGAGCTTTTGCTATGGTGCATACTATGCCATTTTTGAAATGGAGTCACGGTTTTACGGTGACGCTAAGATATCTCCCGCTGAACAAATCCCTACCCCATAAATAGATTGTACGCACTACCTTTAGATTGGCGGTGAGATAATGGAAGTAATCAAAGCCTATATAGAAAACGCCTTTGCTGATTTTCCGCAAAGCAGTAGATTGCAATCACTCAAGTACAAAAAACTTGCTGAGATGGAATTTCGGTACAAAATACAGATTGCAGACGGAAAAAGCGAACATGAGGCCATAGGATATGTGATTTCCAACTTCGGCAACATAGACGATATCTGCAAGGATATCGGTCTGAATCCTGAATCAAGTAGTGACCTGACTATTTTTGCCCTTGAATCCGACACATCAGTCGAAGATGCGCTTAAGTTGTCCGGAGCGGAGGCACAGGCCTATCTGGAGCAAGCACGCCGGGGCAGTTCATGGATCGGGATCGGAGTTTGGCTGATTATGGCAGGCATTTGTGCCATGCTTTTAATCGGAAACCTTTTTGGTGATTCCGAGGCCGGTGAAAATGGTACTGCAGGGGCGGTTGGGGTTGTCGTTTTATTACTGACCATAGCTGCTGCCGTGCCGATTTTCATAGTCAATGGTATGCGGCTTGATCGTTATGAGCATTATGATGACCAGAATCTTTTACTGGATGCCGAAACCAAGGCCGAGCTTGAGAGACAGGCAATCAGTTATAACAATCTGTTTGCCGCACATCTGAGTCTTGGCATTGCATTGATACTGGTATCGCTGGGTGTATTCATCGTCCTTGGTACGCTGGGATACCGCATGGTTCCACTCGTTATTTTCTTGCTTATGATTGGATTTGCTGTATTTCTTTTTATACGTACCGGTACAACAAAGTCTGCCTATGATGTCTTACTGGGCAAGGGCGATTATGCGAAAAAAGCCAAGTTTGTCAAGTATGAAAAAATCACAGGCACAATTGCCAGCGTATATTGGCCTGTAGTGGTTGCGATATACCTCTTGTGGAGTTTCGTCGGAGAGGCTTGGAGAATCAGTTGGGTCGTCTGGCCTGTTGCCGGTGTATTATTCGGCGCTATTGCAGGGGGCATTGCAAAACTATCTTCGCACGCCAAATAAGTGAAATTAAGCGTTTTTATAACTGATGAAAGGGTCTTTAGATTATGAAAAAAGCCATGACCGGATTTTTCGCAGTACTCATATTACTTACCATGATTGTTTGTACAAATATAACTTTTACCGCTCATGCACATAGTGCCGAAGCGGCAACACGCCTATCTTTGGTAAAACCTTCGGAATTTGAGCCTTCAGCACCGCTTGAATTTCTGGATGTCCATGATGATGATTGGTTTTACAGACCGGTTGCTTGGGCTTTTGAAAATGGTATCATGAATGGTCTGAGTACTACACAATTTGCACCTCATGATGATATGACACGCGCCATGTTAGTTACGATACTCTGGAGATATGCAGGTCAGCCGGATGCAGGTCTTTCTCCTTTTGAAGATGTCGCAGATGGCAGATGGTACAGCACGGCAATCGCTTGGGCGCACGAAAATGGCATTGTCCTTGGGCTTAATCCAACAACTTTTGGCGGCAATAACCCTGTCAACCGTGAACAGATGTATACGATTCTCTTCCGTTACATGAGTTTTGCCGAACTGACTATTGATTTAGAAGAAGATGGCGGAAGTTTATTGCAATTTGCAGATGAAGATGAAATAAGCGCTTGGGCGCTTGAAGCAATGTATTTTATGTATGATGCGCAAATTATGTTCCGATACAGCACCATGGATATTTACGCCAGACCTGCCGCCCATGCGTTTCGCGCCGAGATTGCGGCAGCTATGTTTTTCTTCGATATGTATGCTACACCCATCTCTATCATCATTCCACCGACAAGGGATAACTGATTGATTCCCGGCGGCCTGTGGCGTCCTATATACCCTGAGGAGGACAAATCATGAGCATTTATCTTATGGTAGACTTTGGCAGCACTTATACTAAAGTCACCGCAGTTGACTTGGAACGTGAGCTACTGGTCGGAAGGGCACAATCGCCGACAACCGTTGAGATTGATATTAATATTGGACTCAGGCTTGCACTCCAAGAATTATATACGCAATCAGGTATCCGAGCTGAAGACATTGCAGGTAAATACGCTTGCAGCAGTGCGGCAGGCGGACTAAAGATGGCGGCCATCGGCTTGGTCCCTGACCTGACGCTCAAGGCTGCGCAAATGGCCGCATTGGGCGCCGGAGCAAAAGTATTGTGCGCTTATGGATATGAACTGGATAGCGATATTGCTTTGGAAATCGAGAAAAACCAATGTGATATCGTACTTTTATGCGGTGGAACTGATGGCGGCAACAAGCAAGTGATTTTGCACAATGCTGAGATACTCGCCAACTCTAAAATTACCTGCCCTATATTGGTATGCGGTAATCGCTCTGCTGCGCAAAAAGTTACAGCACTCCTAGAGACAGGCGGCAAACAAGTTTATACGGCAGCCAATGTGCTTCCCACGGTCAATCGTGTGGAGGTAGGGGCAGCGCAAGCGCTTATTCGCGAAATATTCATCTCCCATATCATACAAGCTAAAGGTCTGAGTCAGGCAGAGGCTTTTTTCGAAAGACCTATTATACCTACACCCAGCGCATCTATGGAGGCCGCAGCGCTTTTGGCCGACGGCACACGCCACGAGCAAGGTATAGGTGACTTGCTCGTCGTAGAAGTGGGAGGCGCTACAACCAATATTCATTCAGTCGCCAATAATGCTCCGATAACCAGTACGACTTTAGTCAAAGGGTTGCCTGAACCGAGACTCAGCAGAACCGTCGAAGGTGACATGGGCATCAGATACAATGCCCGAACTATTTTTGATTTTGTCGGCGGCGAAACACTTTGCGAGTACGCCCTGGCCATTGATCACCCACTTTTACCAACGCTGCTTGATTTTGATCTTTATACACTGATGCTCAGCAAAAATGTCGGTTATGTTCCACAGAGCAGCGCCGAATCCGCCATGGACATCGCACTTGCCGGAACATCGGTTGGCATCGCCGTGGAGCGTCATGCCGGATATACGCAAAATGAATTCACGACCTCAGGGCATGTGACACTGCAATATGGCAAAAACCTCTTGGGCGTAAAAAATATTATAGGTACCGGAGGTATCTTTAAATACGGAAATCATCTGGAAGCGGTACTGAAATCGGCACTGTTTGACGCGGCTAAGCCTTGGAGCTTGAAGCCCAACCAACCTTGTGCTTATGTCGATCATGAGTATATTTTGTACGCTATGGGGCTGCTTTCACAAGATTATCCTGATCAGGCGCTGCGCATTGCCAAAAAATATTTAAGACCTGTAGAGTTGTAAAAAGTGCATTTTTAAAGTATACTTGGTATGCTTTGATTTCTAAATAATAAGGAGCCGAAAATGAGAACCGCCATAAGCACGTTAAATAAATGCGCCATTTATATCTCCGCACTCGTCTTATTTTGTTTACTTTTGCTTGTCATCGCGGATGTTTTGCTCAGAAATATCTTTTTTACATTCATTCCCGGTGTTTTTGAGCTGACACAGATTTTTTCCTCAGTGATTGTATTTATGGCGATTGCTTTTACGCAATACAATAAAGAGCACGTTGCCGCACAATTGTTTTCTAAGACACTGAAGCATCATGGAAAAATAATATTTTCATTGATCAGTTCCTTGTTGTTTTTGGTGATTAGCGGCGTAACATTCTGGTTTATATTTCAGTTTGCAATCGCACAATTCAGCCGTGCCGACAGCACGTTGATACTCAATATACATTTGGGGATCATCTCTATAATTGGCGCTTTGGGCATGTTCCTATTTTGTTTGTCCGTTATCGGCGATTTAATGTTCATCATCAAAGATAAGGAGGTGCTGCAATTTGACCCCAGTTGAAATAGGCATTTTTGGCATCATCGTGCTCATCGTTTTGATCGTTATACGTATTCCAATCGGGATTTCGTTGCTTTTTGCGGCAGCGCTCGGCAGTATACTGCTCACACCGGGTGGAGCCGTTCCTGCGCTAACTACATTGGGTGAAAATGTGATGCGCATTTCACTGACCTATGCTTTGAGCGCTGCTTTATTATTTATACTTATGGGCGCTTTCATATCCAAGGCACGTTTGCGCTTGGCGCTGTATCATATGCTTTCGTATCTTTTTGGAAAGTATCGCGCAGGAATGGCTGTAGCACATATTATCTCCTCGGTCGTTGACTTGGTTGCACCATTTTGCGTGGCATTGGTGATTTTCGGTTATTTATCGGGGGCATATATCGGACAATCGCTGCTCTCCGGTTTAATTCCGGGCATTTTGATTACGATTGCTTTTATTCTTGCCGCTTTAATTCTGGCTTTACTGAAACCGTCTCTTGTCGCCGATACGCGAGAGGCGCAGCCTGCTCCCCCTCGTGGCACTTTAAAGTCTGTTTTTGCTGTACTGATATTGTTTTTTGTCGTGTTTGGCGGACTCTTCTTTGCATGGTTTAGACCTACAGAGGCGGCGGCCATTGGCGCTTTTCTCGCTATGGTTTATGCCGCGGCATCACGTCAGCTCAGCTTTTCAGGACTCATAGAGACGCTCAAACATGCTGCGGTTCAAATCGCCAAAACTTTTACTTTGATTATTGGCGGTGGCTTGTTTGGACTTTTCATGACCAGAAGTTTGGTTATCGCAGAGCTTAGCCGCTTTACTTCAGCCGCTGATCTGAGCACTACTTTATTGCTCATTATTGCTTTGATTATCATCTTCGCCATTGGTCTCACTATGGATAAGATTGCTGCGCTGAGCATTATCACACCGATTTTTTCCCCGATTTTAATGAGTCCGATAATCAGCGGTGTATGGCTAGGGGTTTTGTTCATATTGACCTTATCCATTGCGCACTTGGTGCGTCCTGTAAAAAAAGATTGTTTGATTTATAGTTTCGAAAACGAAGACAAGGGTATTGCGCCTCAGGCATTAATGGCACGGTGGCCTTATGCGATTGTATTGACCGCGGCTTGTATCGTTATTATTGCGATGCCGTTCGTTGTGACTTTACTTCCTCAGATGATGTTCGGTTGGTAGTAGGGGGTGTTTTTTTGATTCTTGATGATACACTAAAAGAAATATATTCCCGACAAATCATGATGAAAGAAATCGGTACAAAAGGACAGCAAAAACTAGCTGATGCGTCTGTTTTAGTCATTGGTTGCGGTGGTTTGGGTGCACCCGTACTTAGCTACCTGACCGCTATGGGTATCGGGCATCTGGGTTTTTGCGATTGCGATACGGTTGCTTTGTCTAATATGAATCGTCAATTGCTGTTTGGCATGGACGATATGGATAAATCCAAGGCCTTTATGGCCGAAAAACGCCTGCTTAACCTGAATCCTCGGCTCAAAACAACAGTTTATGATTGTTTCTTAGATGAATCTCTTGCATCGGAAATTGTGCCACATTATGACATTGTGGTTGACTGTCTTGATAATTTCAATACGCGTCTTGTTTTAAATGATGCTTGTGTTGCCGCTCAGATACCGCTCGTACATGCCGGAATCGGCGAATTTTACGGTCAGCTCATGACCATCACGCCGGGTACAGGGCCGTGCTTGCGTTGTTTGTTCCCCAACAAGAAAAAAGAAGCAGAGCCAAAAAAGCCTTTCGGCGTTGTGGGTTCTACTCCTGGTGTTTTGGGGGCGATGCAGGCACTGGAAGTTCTGAAATATCTGATGGGTTTGCCTGTTGCCAATAGTGGTTTGACCATATATGATGGCTTAGGGCTCAGTCTCGAAAAGGTGAATATTGAGCCGGCTCTTGGATGCATTTGTCGTAAAAAAGAGTAAGCGCCACACCCTACTAAATTAAGGCGCAGCGCTTCTTTCAATTGTTATAAGTACAGCTTACTACCCTCCGCCAAAGATGTGGATTATCTCCACACTATCTCCGGCGGATATCTTCGCTGTCGCCCAATGCGCCTCTTCAATAACCGTACCATTTATCTTAGCAATGATATGGCTGAATTCATAATTATTTTCAGCCATAATGCTTTTTATGGTCGCACCCTCGCTATACGGATACGGCCGATTGTTTAGCTGTATTTGCGCACTATGCATCGTACTTTTCGTAATCAACACCGCTAGGCCAATAACCTTCGGCCTTTAAGTGCGGACGAATGACATCAACCAAACACGGAATGTCCATTTCAATCTCTATAAGCTTTTCAAGCTTCGGAATACCATTGGGTGTCCAACCACGACGCTTATACACCGCATCCACCAGTTGCCTAAACTGATCCCAACGATAATCCATGGTAATTTTCATTTTCTCTTCCGGGGTCTTCCCCTCGGGATTCACACCGATAATATCTTTTAATTGCTTGTCATACCGCTCCTCACGAGACAAATATTCACTCACCGTTATCGGCCCCAGTGAACGCCCCGGCGGTATATCGTGCTTACGCTGTCCACTGCCCATGCGCAGAATAAATATACGCTGAAACGTGTAGACACGTTCACTCTGGAGTACCATTGAAGCCTCATCATGCTTTATGCCTGTAACCCCTTCGTATATATCGAAGTAATTTTGCACATGTTCAGGTATCTTTGCAGGTTCTTTTTCATATTTATTATTTATAGGCGTAACATCATTCCAGGGGAGCTTACACAAACCAAGTAGCCCAAACCATGTCCGGAACATTGGGAAATAATGCAGGGCTTCAGCCTTGTCTTCAAAGGTCGGAATTTGATTATTGACCATGTCCATGAAGATCAGCCAAGCTTCGTCATGCTGCGGCCCTTTGTTACACAGTGCATATCCGCCTTGCTGTGCAAGAGACTCTTTCATTAAGTATTCAGAATATTCCAGCCCCTTATTTTCCATACCAAAGTCTTCCATTTCGGCAACTTGCTCCGGGGTCATCTTTATCCATGGGCGTCCATTGGTATACGCACAATCAGGATCGGTACTGTAATACGGCTTGCCTGTCGGCCAATCTGGTATCTCATCACGGCTAATCATGGGGATTGCTTCGATCTTCTCCCAGCGTTTAGGCTGTGCGATAAAGGCTGAATCATTATTTGCACCACCATTTTCAAGCATTGTACCTTTTATATCTCCGAGCACTTTTTCGTCATCATAACCTTCGGACTTCAAAAATTCACAATCAATCAAATGCTTGTTAAAATGCGCTGTCGGAATGGCTTTACCTATGGTCGGCTCTTCGAGACTTTGCCATGCACGACCTGAAAGCATACGCTCAAATTCAGCAGAGGGCTTACCGAAGCGCTCTGCAAAAATGCGCTTTTGCTGCCTGACACCCTTTCCGACTATGACACCAAAACCATCCCCTGCAACCATCTGATGCATGAGCTCATTGAGCGTAAATCCATTACCCCAACGCATATCAAGGCCTTCTGTGTCGTCAAGATTAATCAAACCACGCTGATAACACTCTTGCGCAAATGCAGTCATCGTACCGTGAGATATCGTGTCAATACCATAGGTGTCACAGTAAAAGTTTGCTTCGAGTATCCAATGCGGGTCAAAGCAACCTACATTAGAGCCGAGACCGCCTGCATTTTCATATTCAGGGCCATCAACACAAACCTTGCTGCCCTTATATGCACCGGTACGCAACTCAAAATTATCAGCGGCTTTAGCACAGCTCATGGAGCAGCCATACCAACATCCGTCCGGAACATTTTGCGTTACATACTTTTCGATAAAGACTTTGGATGCGATTTTGGGTGTTTCAGGGTGTGCACCGTAGCGATAATTATGCGTGGGCAACAGATCGTACCGATCCATAACCTCTATGATGTTGGCTGTACCGATCTTGCGCATATTGTTTTGCTTTGTGTCATATAGTGCCATTTCATTATGCAGACGAATTCCGGCTGCATTAATCATGCCTTTGTTTACCGGATTGTTAAGACCACCATGAAGTCCTCTAAAACGTACAACCACAGCTTTTATATTCTTATGGCGAAATACTGTGCCCATACCTCCGCGTCCGGCTTGTTTGATGCGAACACAATTGCGCCGCTTATCCCAAAATGAGAAGTTCAGGCACCCTACATATGAATGCTCTGCCGCCCTTCCGCTCGCAACCACCGAAATGTTCTGTTTGTCCTCTGCGCTATCCGAGAACATCTCATGCAGCTGCTCACAAAGAATATGGCTGTCAAGCGCAATATCCGGAGCAGTTTCAACAGTGACCATGTGGTTGTTTCCATCTATAAAAATGATCACTTCCTCATCAGCTATGCCCTGAAGTTCCAAAGTGTCAAAGCCTGCAAATTTAAAAAACGGCCCGAAGAATCCACCGACATTGCTATCAAAGGGAAGCCCCGTCAGCGGTGATATGGCGCAGACAATGGACTTGCCCGCCCCGGGATATTGGGTGATGCCGCAAAGCGGCCCGGGGGATATTACGACATTGTTTTCGGGTGCATTCCACTTTGTATTGGCGTTTACGGAATTCCAAAGATGATAAAGATCAAAGCCCTTACCGCCGACAAATTTTTCTTTCATAAATTCTGTAACGGCTTTTTCTCCAATTATGACACCACTTTCACCTTCATGTCTTGTGACCAGCATAGCTTGATCATACGTATCGAAAGTTCCGCCAACACTGATGTAGAGGCTGCGGTGGTTATAGCCTTTGTCAATTATGGTTGGGTTGTATTTGTATGTTGCGAGGGTTTTGTGTTTGGCTCTAAGTTCTATGATTTCACTGCGTTCGGCGATATGGTGCCGATAGTCATTTGGTACTTTTTCTACAAATTCCATAGAAGTTGTCTCCTTACTCTATAATCGATATCGCGCCCGACGGACAGCTCTTTACACAAATGCCGCAAGCAATGCATTTAAACGGCACAGACAATTCATCGTGATAAAACATATAGCCGCGCAGACACTCTGCTACACAAATCAGGCAACCTACGCAAGTTTTCTTATCCAGACGTACCACACCTGTCTTTTTATCGGTCATCAGTGACATCATCGAACACATCGCCCTACAGTCACCGCATTGATCACAAACTGCTATATCATACCCGCCGGTTTCTTTGGCCTTTATACGGATCGCACTTTTTTCTTTAGATTCATCCTTATGCCATGTTTTGGCACACACATTTTCGCAAATCCCGCATCCTGTGCATTTTTCGGGATTTGTCTGTAATTTTTTCAAATCAACGCTCCTCCTATATTATCATTTCCTGTAACTTCACTATAGTTTGAGTCAAGTGTAGCACATGTGTACTTTATTTTCCAGTATAAAAGCAAAAGGACGATTCATTTACTATAAATAATAGCAGTGAATCGTCCTGTTCAATTTATGCAACTATTCTACTGTATCGGCTGTCGCATTAGATGGTGCGTTCAGCATCTCTTTAATGGATGAGTCCCCACCCTCTCCGTTTGATGCTCCTCCATTACCATTTGTAGGCGGCGGAGGGTCAAATGCATCCAACGAAAGCTCTCTTTCAGCGGCTTTGCGTGTCTTCCAAACATGGAGTCCGAGCGAAAGACCAATAACACCGTAAGTCATGAAGTTACGTGTCGCCTCAGCAACGAGCTCGTTGCCAAAGATGAGGCGTCCTACTCCAGGCGAAACAACGAACATAGCATGGAACAACAAAAGCCCCAGCACAGCGTTCTTCACACCCGCTTTCGCAGCAGTCGCTCCACCTACGAGCAGCGCTGCAACTGAGAACATGCCAATCTGACGATGCGCCGTATAGGTACTGACAGTACCCATGTTTTGCAGGAATATAATCATACCCCATGCACCCAACACAGTCGAAATCATGGTCGCAATGATTCTGGTGCGATCCACATTGATTCCTGATGCATTGGCTATATGCTGACTCTGTCCCACACTGCGGCAATCTTGCCCCAGTTTCGTTTTGGTAAAGTATGTCGTGAGCAAAGAAAACACAAGTATCACAAGCCCTGTCACCACAGGAATCATACCCGTCCCGGCGATAGGCGATGCCGGAGCCTGAAAACCAAAACCAGCACCCGGGAACCAGAATATCATACCGTCAGGCATCAGCATACCATGCAGCGCCAACAGCGCAATCAGTCCCCAAAATCCGCATTTGAGACCAAATACCAACTTGGTTGATTTTTTAATGGCCTTATTCTTTTTCGCCATAACCCGGCGTATCACAAGGAATGCAATGACTCCCAATGCAACGACAAAGAGCGCTACCGTAAAGTCAATCCGCCATAGAAAGTCCATGGCGCTGGACAGCCCGGGCACATGATATGGATCCCTCATGGCCACCGGATGTGTCGCATGTGCGCCCATATCAAATGCCGCACGGATACCTACACCAGGTACAGCCACGCCATCCACACTGCGTGGGATAATCATCGGGTGACCTGCAGCTACAGGTATCACACCCCCGATGATGAACAGTACAAATATCAGGAACAAACCTTCGGCGAAAAATCCGACGATTATTCCGGCAATCATTTCCTGACCGCGTGTCTTGTTGTAAAGCTTACCCGTAAGCCAACCAAACAACAATGCTATCGGCAGAGCTATTGCAAAGCAGAGCAAAAGTCCACCCATGCCGCCGATACCAAAATATCGCACCGGAATGATTGCGAGCACTGCCGCCAATGCACCAACTACGATCCCGAAGTTCAAACCGAGACCTGCCATAACCGGAATAATCAGCGCAAGCACCAAGAGACCATTGCGGAAAAAGCGCGATATTACTTCGCTTAACAATCCACTAACGGAGATCCCGGGTGATGACAAATATCCCGCCACGACAAATATTACAAAAATTATTGTAACAATATTATTGGTGAGGAAAGCACGAGTTCTTGACGCAAAATCATTTCTGCTATCTATCATAACTACTTTCCGCCTCCCCTTATTTTAGTTAATGCATAAAGAATGATCGCATTTTGTATAACCATTCTCGCAGCATCCGTCATGTCTGCACCGGCAAGTATTTCTGTAAATACAGGAGGCACTGTCGTAAGCAGTCCTTGGAACAAAATCACACCGATGACAACATGGATGACCTTAGCCCTCTGTGCCGTCGCACCGCCCACAAGCACTGCGGCGACCGCCGGAAACGCCATCCACATCGGAAAGTCATATAACTGAAGAAATCCAAAGCTCTGAGCATATACCACAACACCCACAGCCGCCAAGGATGTAGAAATAATGTTCGCAATAATTCTGCTTCGATCCACATTGAGACCTGCGGCTCTGGCAAACATCGGATTAGCTCCAACTGCTGAAATAGCAATACCTGTCTTCGAGCGGAAAAACAGCCACACGAGGGTACAAAACACAGCAAACACAAGTATTGTTCCCGTACGTATTGTCAGTCCAATCACTTCAAACATCAGAAAATTATCCAAAACCTGATTGGCCGCCATCGGGCCCAGTGCAATGGTGTTGCGCAAGCCCTCTCCAATAAACCAGCCAAGAAACGGGTTATCAAATGGAACCGCCAACCATATGATAAAAAATACCGCAGTAATAGAGAACCCGGTATATGTGGCAATAGCCATCTCCGAGCCTTTAACAGCATTCATGAGAACACCATACAGATAACCCATGATAATCCCCAGAATCGCTGCCATACCTGCCGCCATAACCAACAATCCCATACCGGTAAATCCCAACTGAATCGCCGTAACCATGGCTAGCATACCACCACAAAGTCCCACGGGCAATGCGAAGTTAGGCCCTGTGCCGGATTGTATGGACGGAACCATCGCAAGTACCAACATGCCCCATATCGCAGCACGCTGAAGTGAGTCTGAAATCAGCCAGACCCATGGCATATTCAGTATTGCAGCCACAATCAAAACTAAAACCCAAAATCCACCAATGATAAAGGGTGCCGGAGGTAAACTTTTGATCAAACCTTTAATGTCTGTACCGCTTTTTGCAGTTTCTTCCATTATTGAGCCACCTCCCCCTCTTTAACATTTTCAGAATCTAATGCGGATGTGCAAATACCGGACATCATCAAGCCGAACTCAACAGGTGAAGCATCCGGCGGCAGCGTTCCGATAACTTTGCCCTCACAAATTATGGTGACAGAGTCGCAAATGCTGCACAGCTCAGCCAGTTCGGACGATGTCATAATTATGGTCATGCCTTGATCCTGTGCCAAGCTGCGCAACAGGTCAAGGATCAGCTTCTTTGCCCCGATATCCACACCTCTGGTCGGCTCAGAAACAAACAGTAGCTTCGGCTTCTGTGTCAGTGCTCGTGCAACGCAGACCTTCTGTTGATTGCCGCCGCTGAGCCTACCGGTATGCTGCTTTTCATTTGTGCAGCGAATATCTAAATCTTTGATCATCTTGAGGGCATTTTCACGAATAGCCTTGCTATCACATAAGCCTAAAAAGTTAAGGAAATTGCCATGTATGCTCATTTCTGTAAATGCAATATTGTCATCTATCGGCTCATCAAGCAAGAGCCCTATGCCTTTTCGGTCTTCACTGACAAAACCTACACCGGATTTGAGCACCTGCTTGGTTCTGTTGAGCGGCAGAGGCTTACCTTCAAAAAGCACTTCGCCTCTGGCAGGGTACATACCCATAACACCATTGGCTATGCCTAACTTCCCTTGCCCTGCCAACCCGCCGATACCCAGAATTTCACCCCTTCTGACTTTAAGGTCAACACCCCTGACTCTCTCAGATGGCATGGCTACGTGCAAGTCTTTGATTTCAAATATCACATCATCGCTGATTTCACGCGCCTCATTATCTTCCTTGCCGATGCTGACCTTTCTGCCAATCATAAGCTCTGCTATTTCTATGACATTCGTGTCTTTGACATCTTTAGTCACGACCAGTTCCCCATCGCGCAATACCGTAACTCGATCGCAAACATTGATGATTTCATCAAGGCGATGGCTGATAAAGACAATGGCGATGCCCTCTGCGGCAAGCTTGCGCATGGCAGACAGTAAGCTTTCTGCTTCTGATTCCGCAAGCACTGCGGTCGGCTCATCTAAAACCAATATCCTCGTATTCGTCTTATCAATTTCACGAGCAATTTCGACAAATTGCATATACCCGATAGGCAATCCAGCCACAAGGGCAAATTCATCAAGACTCATTTCAAGTCGATCAAGTGCACGTCTGGCATCTTGGTTCATCGTCTTAAAATCCAGGGTTTTCATTCGCTCCCCAAAAATACGGCTCATGGTGCTGTTTAGCGCATTTTCCTTTGGGATTTCCCGATTGATTTTAATATTCTCAGCTATTGTAAAAGCAGGTATGAGCATGAACTCCTGATGCACCATACCGATACCCATTTCCATGGCATCGTGCGGCGACATGATTTTGACCGGTTCACCACATATGCATACTTCGCCTTCAAATCCACCCGTTGAGTGGATTACAGGCATTCCGAACAGGATGTTCATCAGTGTAGATTTTCCTGCTCCATTTTCACCAATGAGGGCGTGGATTTCGCCTGCTTTGATCTCGATATTTATATCATGGAGCACTTGGTTGTCTGCATAATTCTTGGAGACTCCTCTAAATTCGAGAAGATTCTGCGCCATCTTAGCATCTCTCCTTAACTTTATAATTAGGTTCTAAGCTTTTTAAGCCCTGCGCTTAACTGACCGCAGCAAATCGCCGCAAAACGGCGTGTTGTCCGTTTTGCGGCAATTGACCGTCAATTTATTTTTGAGTTATTATGTGCACATGTCACACGTTGACTCTGACTTTAAACTGATTTTAGTATACGATAGAGTCTACGATTCCGAGGAGGAAGTGATTAAATGTACGTCCATCTATGACCAGAGGTGCTAGAGCAATATCAACACCGGGGATTCCCAGTTCTGATGCATAGTCTGCAACAATACGTCTGAGTACATCAACATCAATCACACCATGTTCTTGAGGAACAGTGCCGTTAATCCACTCTACCGCATAGTAGAAGCCCATTTTAGTCATGGCCATAGAGTTCGGAAGCGCCCAACCGGCAATTCTACCGGTCATGTCTGCTTCAGCAACAGCCGCTCTGGTCAACTCAATAAGTTCGGGAAGGTCTACCATACGCATGATTTCTTCATCGTTATCATTGAATTCGCCTGTAGGAATGAATGCTTCAAGTCCCATAGCTGTTGGGTATCCGTGATATGGTGATGGGCAGCAAGGCTCAATAAACATAGCACCTGTAGCCATAACTTGGCTGATCAGCGGAACCATCATCGCACAGTTTGTTGCGAAGAATGCTGTGTTTTGTCCAAGCATTTCAACTTGTCTTGGGGTATCTTGGTTGATGTGCAGTTGTGTTGCAGGAACACCACCGTCACCCATGGGATCCGGAGCTACGAGCTCTACAAAGTTGATGCCTGCTCTCTCTGCCGCATCGCGCATATTGTCACGACGCATAGCCAGAAGCGGTACACCCATATGTCTCGGGAAAGAGATGTGTGCGATGGTTTCTGCACCCATAGCTACGGCTTGATTAACAATAGTTTCGCCACGCATTGGGTTGTTCTGATCGAGGAGCAGATTAGCTCTCATCGCCACTTCTGCGGGATCTTCTGCTGCTGACGCATAGGCAATGAATACATCATCGCGCACTGCAAGCAATGCGTCTACCGCTGCGTTGGTGTTGATAACTGCTTGGTTAATGATGACTGCACGCAGTTCAGGGTCGGCTGCGAGCTCTTGAAGGATAGAAATCATCATTTCGCCTTCTTGTGCGAACTGTTGAGGCCATACTCTGTGGATAACCTTGTTTTCGCCATATCTGTTCACAAGTGCTTCAGCACTACGGAACTCTTCTTCGTTCTGGCTGATTTCGTTGGTGATGATCGCTATTCTGCCGGGGAAAGGCTCGTCTGTTGGCGGAGCTGCCGGTTCTTCCGGAGTTTCAGGATCAGACGGATCTTCCGGAGTTGCAGGTTCACCAGCCGGTGGGGTCTCCGGGGTTGTTGGTGCAACAGGTGGTTGGTCGCCGGCAGGCGGTTGTACCACCGGTGCTTCTGTTACACAAGCTGCTGCGAACGGCAGGATCATGCACAGCGCGAGGATACAACATAAAATCTTTTTCTTCATTTTACTTTTTTCACTCCATTTCTTTATTCTCTTAATGCGTTAAAGTTTTTTGCTTTTACGCATGATACATTCTACACATTTCACCTTGCGAGGTCAAGACATATTTTGCAAATATTAATTAATTATGATATTTCTCCAAAAAATGCTTAATATTTTCCTTTTTATTTCACTTTCCGGTGAAACTTACATCTGCAACCCTTAGATTAGATACAATGCCGTTTCATTAAGCGAACGCACATCGTTTTGTCTTTCTGAATGTTGCTACAAACTATGCTCGGTTCTTTCAATGATCTCATCTTGCAGCGCCCGGCTGAGATTGCCGAAATAGTCACTGTATCCCGCCACACGCACAATCAAGTCCCGATACGCTTCAGGATTTTGTTGCGCAGCGATCAGCGTCTTTCGATCCATTATATTGAATTGTATGTGGTGACCATCCATGTCAAAATATGTTTCAACGAGACTCGCCATATTTTCCAGTCCTATCTCACCTATCAGTACATCGGTTGCAAATTTTTGATTGAGCAGCGTCCCTCCGGTGCTCAGATGATCCATCTTCGCCGCAGACTTCAGTGCAGCCGTCGGCCCATTCATGTCAGCACCCTGAGTCGGGGATATACCTTCCGATACCGGCTTATTGGCGACTCTGCCATTGGGAGTTGCTCCGGTGACTTCGCCGAAGTAAATATGACATGTCGTAGGCAGCATGTTCACTCTAAATTCGCCGCCTCTGGTATTGGGCTTGCCGGTCACTGTATCACGATATGCTACAAATACATCTTGCATGATCGCATCCGCATAGTCATCATTGTTGCCATATTTAGGCACTCTGTCCTTAACCATACCGAGCAGCGCTTCGAACCCTGAGAAGTTCGCGGCTAGAGCTTCTTTTAGCGCCCCCATCGTAAAGAGCGCATGATCAAATACTCCGTACTTCACAGCAGCCAACGAGTCAGTCACTGTGCCGATCCCCACGCCTTGCAAGTAGCTGGTGTTGTATCTTGCACCTCCTGCGTTGTAGTCTTTGCCTTTTTCAATACAGTCATTGGTGACAATTGATAAAAACGGCACAGGGAGATAGCGTGCATAAAACTGCTCGATGACATTAGATCCGGCTATTTTTATGTCTACAAAGTATGCTATCTGCTTCTTAAATGCTTCGAACAGTTCATCATATGACCTAAAGTCCTCCGCATAGCCTGTTTGCAGGCCGAGCTGCTGCCTCGTCCTTGGGTCTAATCCATTATTGAGCGTTATCTCAAGGACTTTGGGCAAGTTAAAATAACCTGTCAAGATATATGCTTCATTGCCGAATGCACCGGTCTCTACACAGCCGCTGGCACCGCCTTGTCTGGCATCTGTCAGACTTTTTCCGGCATTGAGCAGCTCTTGCACAATGGCTTCTGTATTGTAAAATGCGGGTTGCCCCCATCCTTTGCGGGATATTTCACAGGCTCTTTTCAAAAATGCCTGAGGCGTCTTGCGGCTTATTTGCACATTAGAGCTGGGTTGAAGCAATCGCATTTCGTCCATGCAGTCCAAAATGAGGAAGCTAACATCATTGACTCCGGAACTGCCATCTTCCGCTATGCCGCCTGTGTTTATATTGGCAAAGTCTGTATAGGTTCCGCTCTCTTTCAATGTGACACCGACTTTTGGCGGTGCGGGCTGATTGTTAAACTTTACCCACAGGCACTCCAGAAGTTCCAGCGCTTTGTCCTTGTCAAGTGCCCCTGCTGCACAGTCCGCTTGATAAAATGGAAATAAATGCTGATCGAGCCTGCCCGGACTAAACGCATCCCAAGGATTGAGTTCATTCGTTACGCCAAGATGCACAAACCAGTACATTTGGATCGCTTGCCAATAGGTCTGAGGTCTGTTTGCAGGCACCACTTCACAGTTTTTTGCTATTTGCATCAGTTCCGCTTTGCGCTGTGCATCGGTTTCTTCTTGGGCAAGTGCATTTGCCAGCGCCGCATAGCGCTGACCTAAGATCATTATGGCATCACAGCAGATACTCATCGCTCTGAGCTGTTCATGTTTTTGCACAGCTTCGGGATCACCTACATAATCCAGCTTGCCTATGGCTTCTTCTATGTCTCTTTGATGCGCTAAAAAGCCCTTTTGAAAAATAATGCGGGAGCCTACCGTATGACCGGGGCCGCGCTGTTCCATAAATTCTGTAAATATTCCGGCTGCATAACATTGTTTCCACTCCGGTGTCATCGCCGCAAGCAACCTGTCTCTGAGCGCACGATCTTTCCAAAAGGGTATGATCGTCTTTTCCTGCGCCTCAAAATCCTCAAGTTTTACTCTAAAATAAATGAGGTCACGTTCATTCATGACTTCCATGTCTTCGATTGTGTGACAGCAAATTTCAGGAAAGCTGGGCGCAGATTGAGGTCTTGCGCCTTTTTCCCCTACAATAAGCTCACCCGCACCGATCCATAGTGTTTTGTTTTCCATGATATTTTTAAATGCAAGCGCTCTGAGCTCCGGAATCGACACACGCCCTTCATGCGCCCGATATGTCTGCGTCACAAGCATTGCCCGCTCCATACAAAGTCTCGGCTCGGTGGTTTCACTTTCTTCGCGCAAGTTGCGTATACGCTCATTCATGCCTCTGTTTTCCACGTTCAATCACCCCAATAGGCTTTTTTGTTCATATTATATGGTGTAAGATGTCTAAATGCAATAGCAATTGCGCACACGCAGAGCTTATGTTAAAATAGCGGCGTTGTTGCACGATCTGTGCAGAAAGGCAAGGAAAACATGGAAGACAGTCATCTCGGAAGCAATTCAGAGCAAAAACGAAATTATATTTTATTTACCATAGCCATTTTCGCGTCTTTTGCAATCTTCGGCATTGGCGAGACCATCCGCGGCACTGCCATGCCGCGCATTCAGGCGGAATTTTCTTTGACGGAACTGCATTTGGGTTTGCTTTTGGCCGTCAGCTCAACGGGATATCTTTTCGCTTGTACCATTACGCCCAAACTCGCAGGGAAAATAGGTATCCGATACAGTCATGTATTGGGCCTGATCTTAATTGCTTTGTCCGGTGTTACTATATTTTTTGCACCTGATTTCACCATGGTGCTTGCAGGTTTTTTCCTGCTCAATGTCGGATTTGGTTTAAGTGATATCGCCACGAGCGTACTTGCTGCCAAAATTTTTACAAAAAACACCGGCACGATGATGAATCTCGCACACTTTTCTTTCGGGGCAGGTGCAATTTTCTCCCCAATTATTTCCACGAGCATCATGACTGCACGGTTTGCCGATCAGGTGCCGAGCTGGCGGTATGTTTATCTCATCGTTCTGGCCTTTGCACTGATCCCTGCAATTCCGGTTTTGCTTGGCCGGTTAAAGGATTCGGGAAATAGCAACAAAAAATCCGGATACAAAGCCATGCTCAAAAAGCCTACGATTTGGCTTGTGGCTATGGTTTTGTTTTTCGGCTTGGCTGCCGAAAGCGGGCTGGCTTCTTGGTTTGTCACCTATCTTGAAAATGCACATTCATTTACAAGCGAAAGAGCCGCCCTTTTTCTGACTTTGTATTTCATCACTTTTACCATCGCACGTCTGGTGCTTGGGCCTTTTATTGACAGGTTGGGCTTTATTAATTCACTGGTCATTGTCACGGCTTTTGCGGGCACAATGATCATACTTGGGGTTATCTTCGGAAACGATGGGCCGGTTTTAATCATACTTTCCGGAATCGGTATTGCTCCGATTTTCCCAACGGTTATGGCGGTGATCGCCAAGCTCTTTGCAGATACCATCGAGCTTGCCATGACCACCATACTCACCATGATCGGCGCATTGATTGTGCCTACAAATTTCTTGATAGGCGGGATCATCAATCAGGCACGTGTGCTGTTCACCGCATCTCATGGAGAGGTCGGTGTCTCTATGGCATTTTCCACCGGGTTTTTGTTATTTGGGGCTTTTGCATTTATTGCTTGCCTGTTTGTCTTGATTTTGCGCCGCCGTCAAAAGAGATCCGGTGCACTGATCTAAGGCTGAGCCACCTAAAAGTGTACAGCGGTTCGGAAATAATGCACATGCGCACACGTTCGATAGTTTTTACCGCTTTAATGGGGTAGCGCAATTTGAAATGTTACTGTATAATACGTGTTTGAACGTGTTTGAGCGTGTTAAAAAGTATACCAGTATGATTCAATTCAGTGATATAATAATTGTCACACAATCATTATACAGGATTTAAATGCATATATCATTTCGGCGCACCAAGTTTACACTTAATTGCAATGCAAAAGTTTGCGCCTATGACATAATTCCTGAAGGGTAGTGTTTTAATGGGATTCAAAAATACATTAGACAACTTTATCAAATGTCTTGCGCACAAAAATAATCGAACCAACTTACTCGATGATCTGAGCGGAATTCTTGATGCCCAAGACTCTGAAATCTTCGTCATCCGCAGCGACGCTGATTGTCTGGCGTTATTTGCCAACACCAGAGCAAATACATATCAGCACAATGCGCAAGGCTTTTCTACGCATTGCAAGGCTACTTTTGCTCAAGTTTTTCCTGATTTGTGCGCAAATTGCCCTTATGGCAACACTGATAAAACGCAAAATCTTGACGCTTTCCAACTCCAAAATACCACGGGTCATACATATTCCGGCAGATATCATAAGATCAACTGGATTGATGGTAAACCGGCAACCATTTTTATGCTGCGCGATATCACTTTGGAACTGGAAACCAAGGATATGTTGTATGCACTGGCCTATATGGATCAGCTTACCGGAATTCCCAATCGGCAGAGGCTCAAGAATGACTTCAGCATGCGCGAAGACAAAATTGCAAGAAACGAACTCGGCGGCATCATTGCACTATTTGATATTGATCATTTTAAAGCGGTCAATGATACTTATGGCCATCCTACCGGAGATGCCGTCTTATCCGCACTGGCAAAACGTCTGGAAAATGACAAGTGTTTTTTCGGCCATCTCTATAGGCTGGGCGGCGATGAATTTGTATTACTCTTCTTTAATGCCCCGGATATGTTTGAGACTTATGAGGCGCTGCAAGTGCATTATACACGCATTTTGTCCACTGCCCTACGCGAATATACCCTGCCGGACATTGAGCTTAAATGCACATTGAGCATTGGCGTGTCTACTTTCCCCGCGCATGGAACAAACCTTTCAGAGATCTTGCACAAAGCGGATATCGCTTTATATCAGGCTAAAGAATCCGGCCGCAATCGCATTGTGTTCTTTGAGGAACATGCGGTATAATCTTCAGTCGCAGAACGTGTCCACACCCGGTGTCATCCTGAGCGTAGTGAATGATCTATTCTTGTGATCCTTCAGCCGCAAGCGCTCTCTTATATAGTATTAAAATTGGGACGGTGAATCATGAAATCTATCAACAGGGACAACGCCGCCGGACGCAGAGTGCTCTCCAGCGTTGCGCAGGCCATCGTAGGCAAAGATGCAGTGATCTTGAGAGTGCTGCTCGCCATTTTAGCCAGAGGACACATCCTCATTGAGGACATCCCGGGAGTCGGAAAGACCACACTTGCCATAGCTTTTTCCAAAGCACTCAACCTCAATTACAACCGTGTCCAATTTACCCCTGATGTTTTACCATCGGATCTTACCGGGTTTTCTATCATTGACAAAGACACCGGCAAGATGGAGTATACGCCGGGTGCTATTTTGTGCAATCTGTTTTTGGCCGACGAACTCAACCGTGCAACGAGCCGTACGCAATCGGCACTTCTGGAAGCGATGGAAGAGGGACAGGTCACTGTTGATGGTGTTTCTTATCTCGTACCACAGCCTTTCATGGTCATTGCCACACAGAATCCTGTGGGTGCAGCCGGTACACAACTGCTGCCGGACTCTCAGATGGATCGCTTCATGGTGCGTCTGTCCTTAGGCTACCCCACACATGACGATGAGCTTTCACTTCTGCAAAGAAAACAGGGCAAAAACCTGCTCGATTTGGTCGAGCCGATTCTCACAAGCGATGAGCTTGAACAGATGCGCGCTGAGGTGGATATGGTTCATGTAGACAAAGCATTATTCGACTACATTGTAAAGCTCATAGGCGCCACCAGACATCATCCTGATCTATTGCTCGGTGCCAGTCCGCGCGCTTCAATTGCGCTGACAAACATATCCAAAGCGCTCGCTTATTTGCAAGGCAGAGATTATGTTGTACCCAAGGATATTTCCCCACTGTTTTCAGATACACTTTCACATAGATTGGTGCTCAGACCCGGCGCCGAAAATGAGAATATAACGACGGCGAAGATTTTGGACGGTATTTTAAAATCCGTTCAAGCTCCGCAGGTTTAGTGTTGCGCTATGGGCATTACTCGGATCATTTACGCATTTGCGCTCGCATGTTCCGCAATATTCTACATTCTCTATCCTTTTTGGTTCGCTTGGTATCTTTTCTTGCTGATCTTGCTTTTGTTGCCGTTTGATTTTTTGATCAGCCTGCCGGGCATGTTGACCAGATCTGTAACGCTATCATCTCCGAGAATTCTCGAACGCGGTGCCGATGGTGTTGTTGCACTAAACGTCCATCAACGCGCTAAATTCCCCGCCAGATGCGTCAAACTTTGGCTGAAAGTTTCCGGGGATGATTTTTCGATGTGGCGGCGATTTGTTTTTGGCGCTCAGGAAGGCGATCAATATGAGATCACCATAGATACCACGCGTACAGGGGTTACCTTCTTCGAGACCAAAAGGCTATGGGTTGTCAGCTTGATCGGCCTATTTTGTCTGCCTCACAATATCACGATTAAGTCTTGTGTGTTGGTGCTTCCCGCTCCTCAAAAACCGTCGCATACCATTGCCTTGCCCCGTGGGATCATACTCAAACCCAAGCTCGGCGGAGGTTTTGCCGAAGATTATGATTTGCGCCCATATCGCCTCGGCGATCCAATAAGAAGCGTGCATTGGAAAGTCTCGGCTAAGTTCGATGCGCTCATCATCCGCGAACCGCTCGTCCCCCCTGCCCATAGCCGTCTGCTCCACGTTCGGCAATGGAATGATTCTGATGAGCGAGATTTGATTCTCAGCAGACTGAGGTGGGTCTCCGATTATTTGTTAAAGTGGGAGCTTGCCTATTATGTTCGGCTTGGCCAAGATGGTCCTGTTGCCGAAATTACTTCCCACGCCGATTTGTTGGATTATCTCTATCTGGTCTTGAGCGGCGCAGCTCATGAGATACGTACACCGGCGGCTGTGCCGATGCGATTTGCATGGGTCTTTAGGATTGACGGAGATCTTTAGAGGAATAAATGCTTATGAAAAACGCACTGTCGATTTTTGGAAACTTCATACTCGTACTGATCGCCGTCACATGCACAGTGGGCGCTGTGATCAGTGCGTTTTCATTCGATGTGAATACCACTGTCCTTTTTATCGCTTGGCTTTCTGCCGCATTGGTTGCCGCTTTCGGCTTTGCTTTCTTACGTGCAAGGGGCTTGCTTATCTTTCTGGCTATCGCAATTTTTTTGATGATCTGGAGACTTCCGATCATTTTAGAAGGTGCCAGATGGGTGCTATTCTATATCACCCATTTGTATAATCGTTGGCTCTTTGTCTCGGTGCTCTTTCCTGAAATGGAAGGCTATGGTTATGATGTTACATTATTTTTTGCAGCACTAGGTGTCGTGCTTACATTCTTATTATCTGTCTCAATTTGCTTACGCCGCAGTGTTTCTCTTACGATTTTGTTTACTGCTCCTATTGTATTTTTGACATTTGTAATTATTTTTAATCAGGCTGACACGCTATTTTTATTGGGTCTCTTGGCTGTGTATTTAACCATGCTCGTGAGTAATGGACTTGCTCCCGACGGGTTTCTTGCAAGAGGGCTCTCCACATTCCCTGCGCTTTTACTGGTTGCTGTATTCATGAGTATCACACTTGCGTTTGCGCCTCCCGGAGCGCAAGGACGCAGCGATATTGTCAGAACCTTAGACCATGACATCAGAGTCATTGCCTCACGTTTGGGACTGGCGCGGGTCAGAACAGGGATCGGGTGGCCGGTTATTTATGATCAGCGCTGGGGATTTAATACAGATCATGTCGACATCTCCGATGCCGGTACACGTGTCATTCACGATATTGAAGTGCTTGAAGTTGTAGTCAGTGCTCCGGGTATTTTCTACTTGAGAGGCTACTCCATGCAATATTTTGACGGCAATACTTGGACTGTCAATTCAGAGACTCTGGAAATAGCGTATAGAGACTTCTTTGCCCAAAGCGGCCCTGCTTTGATCACAGGTTTTTACCGCAATCGCTTTCCCGATACCGCACCTGAATTTTTGCACATGACGGTCTATGTCACAGGTGATGCGACACGAAATGTTATTTATTCACCCTATTTCACATTTCCTTTCAACCATAATACCTCACCATATAGTTTTGATTTCTTTCACGTCGGAGAAAACATTTTTGCACTACATAACAGTTTATCGCCAAGGGAACTCAGCACCATTAATTTGACCGATTTTAACGCAATGGTCAGCAGTCGTGACACTTATCTTCAAATCGCTGATAGCACAGCACAGGCCTTGCGCCACTTCGCTGAAGACAATCAAATTTACCGCAGCGGCGCTTCCAGATTGGAAATCACCAATCAGGTCGCTTCATTCATGACGAATTTCGGTCGTTATACGCTGGCACCTTTTTCTATTCCGCCCGAAGAGGATTTTGTGATGTATTTTCTGGAGACTTCGCAGCAGGGATTCTGTATTCACTATGCTACTGCGGCAACGATGATGCTCCGTGCATTGGATGTTCCGGCACGTTTTACCAGCGGATTTGTCGCAACTGTTACGCCTGAGGATGTCAATACACCTATCGCTATTACCGATAGATATGCTCATGCATGGGTCGAAGTGTTCTTCGACAATATTGGCTGGATTCCTATTGAGGCCACACCGGCGGCAACCGGGTTCGGGTTCGGCACCGGTCTTCCGGCGCCCGGCACCCTGCTTCCACAGCTCCCGCTGCCATCGGATGGGTTTGATCTCTTCGATGATTATGCTGACCCATTTTTTGCAGATTGGTGGGGCGATACCGAGTCAAGCAACGACTTTACACCGGCTCAAGGAACTACACAACAAGTTGCTGATCCTCTGGCCGGCGGTGCTTTGGCTTTTAGAATTATATGGATTGCGGTCTTAGCCGCAGTGATTGTTGCAGCGCCTTTTGTTTTCAGAGCACTCATGCTCAAGCACAGGGCGAAACAATTCGCACTGAGTGACTTAGATGCCTCTGTGATTTTTGCATGGCGGTATTTATTGCGCCTGATGCGTTTTCGGCGTACTGAGGTTATTGCTGATGGTATTGAGGATATTGCGATGAAGGCGCGATATAGTCAGCATAGCATTTCGGAAGATGAGCGCTCGGCTGTCATTACATATGTCACCAGATTTGCTGAGAAGGTCTATGTTTACAGTCGTCCGCTGATGCGGTTTTGGATTAAGTATATCCGAGGGTTGTAATTATAAATCATTTTTTAAGGCGCTTGTATTCTTCGCAAAGACGTGACATAATGAAATGAATTCATATTGGAGGCACTTGTCATGGAATTCATCACAGCGAAAGACGCAACGGAAAAAGGAGATGATTGCCCTAAGGGCGATAGTTACGAAATACGACTTTACGACACGCCGCTTTTAACATTCGCGTTGATTGACGGCGGGCTTGGCTATGACGTAAACGTTCAAAACATTAGCGAGAACAAAGACTTACTTCCGCTTGATTTGGAACTAACCGGCGAAGGCCTTCTCAAATGGCTTCAGCGCAGGGTTATCCCTAAAAATCGCACTTTTGTGGAAGAGATACTGCGCGCACTCGGCCTTTCAATTGGCAATACAAAAGGCATCATCGACGTTTGCAAAGGACTTTCGCTAAACGACAGCTATTGGATTGTTCCCGTAGGCTTCGAAGGTAAGTTTGCAGACTTTAATCTTTACGAAAACAGATTTTCCGAAATCCTTTCACTGGTTGCCTATACAGGCGTAACACAGAGTGATGCAGCTTTTTCCACATCGCCGGAACTTACGACCGATGGTATGCTGCCCAAAGCGTGGCGGTTTATCGAAAGCGATAGCATTTACCTCTACAAAGGCAGCACAAGCGGCTTCGCCAACACAGGCAAAGAACCCTACTGCGAATATTATGCCAGTCAAGTTGCAGCGGCAATGAATCTTGATGCGGTGCATTATGACCTTGAAAATTGGAAAGCCATACTGGCTTCAAAGTGCAAGCTGTTTACCGACATTGGCACGGCATTTATCCCGATAGGCCGAATTGTGAAGTCGGGTGGAATCAGTGCCGTCGTTAAACATTATGATCGCTTGGGCGAAGAGTTCACCAGTGCTGTGCGTGACATGCTTGTATTCGATGCGCTGATTTACAACGAGGATAGGCATTTCGGCAATTTCGGACTGCTGCGCAATAACAAAACAGGTGAAATCATCGCTCCTGCGCCGATATTTGACAACGGCATATCGCTTTTTAACTACGCTATGAAAGATGACTACGCAAACTTAGACGCATACGCTAAAACACGCTCTACGGTCTATGCCGGAACGACTTTTGAAGGTATATGTCAAGAGGTTATGACAGCGCGGCAGGTAGAGAAACTGCGCAAGATGCTAAATTTTACTTTCATGCGACATCCGAAACTTAATCTACCGGAAGAACATCTTGCGGCCATTGAAAAGCACCTGAGAAAACGCGCGGCTTATTTAATTGGATTGTCGAGGGTAACAAAGCAACATCTGACTTAAAAATTGCTCAAAAATGCGATTTTTCCAAAGTTATTTGTAACAACACCATCAGCCTATTGTAAGAAGCGCATCAATTTGTTTCCCAACGGCATTCACAAGTTTCTCTTTTCTTCCCTGTGGTTCCGGACTTTTTTCAAAAGACTCCCAGAACACATCTTTGTAAAGGCCTTTTACTTGCTTGATTTGATCTTGATATACACCAACTTCTACCAACTTAATTTGTTTATCGAAATCAACGGAAAATGGCTTACTGGAGACATTTCTTTTATTCACAACCTCTGTGTCAAAAAACAAACTAGACCCTGTGTCAAATGTAGGTGCCGGTCCAATAAATGCTCCGGTATTTGTA